>NZ_AKVZ01000020.1 GCF_000273745.1 Rickettsia australis str. Phillips | reverse complement strand
ACAAGAATCATGAGCTTACGGGATGGATTAAAGAAAATGAGTAAATCTGATATATCTGATTTCGCTCGTATTAATTTGAAAGATGATAATGACCTTATTCATCAAAAAATAAAAAAAGCCAAAACTGATCATTTAAGCTTTGTTAGCTATGATAAAGAAACAAGACCGGAAATTAGTAATTTATTAGATATTTATAGAAGTTTATCCGAAGAAAGTTTAGAAAAAATAATCAATAATTATCAGAACCAAGGTTTTACAAAATTTAAAGAAGATTTAGCAGAAATTATTATTACAAATCTACAACCGATACGTGATAAATATTTAGAATTAATGAATGATAAAGAATATTTATTAAAAATACTACGCAGTGGAGCAGAAAAAGCAAGAATTAGAGCTTCTGAAACGGTTAACGAAGTGAAAGAACAATTTGGATTTGTGATTTAAATTTATATATTTCAAGATTTCCCTTGAAATATATAAGATTATTTGGTATGAATCTTCTTGGATAGGTGGCCGAGCGGTTTAAGGCACTAGTCTTGAAAACTGGCGTACGGGCAACCGTACCGTGGGTTCAAATCCCACCCTATCCGCCAGCTCAGTTTATGAGATTATACTCTGATATGTCTTTGTAATGTTTTAGTATACTTATCTAATAACACTCTAATTACTTTTTGATAAGAAACATGACTACGAGCGGCCTCTGATTTAAAAAATTCTATACTCTCTTTACTTATATTTCAACAAAATCTTATAATTTGCAGCAAAAAATAGCCAAAATTAAATCTTTTGAGAGATATCCACAAAACCTAAGGCAACATAAGGAATTTACATGAAAGAGGAAGGAATAAAAGATAATTATTCATTCGTAAAAAATTATAGATTAAATAAATTAAAACAAGATAGTGTTTGTAAACTTAATTGGCTTTTTCTTCCCGGCGGTCCTGGTATGTGAGCTAATTACTTGATTTTGTATCAAGATTAGACTTACAAGGTTCATTATTTATAGGGTATTTTTCTGGGGATGGCAATAATCGTAATACTGAAGAAATAAATTATGAAGATTGGAAAGAGTGCTTAATAGAGGTAGTAAATAGATTAGCACCTTGTATACTCGTTTTACCCATTCCTTTAGTGGTATGTTTTCGTTAACTATAGATAATTTAGAAAATATATTAACCGGTTTAGTTATAATGAGTAGCACTCCGAATAATCATTAAAGACATTTTTTTATGCAAACATTCCATATATATTTTGTGAACATGAAATCCCAGTTGGAAAGCAATTATTAGAACTTTGTTCATATAATATAAAAACAAGAATATGGGCTAGTCAAAATTTTTATAACTCTTATAAATATAGCTGGATACCCAATAAATTACCGACATTAATTATTGGAAGCCACGATGATAAGTCGCTTCCTATCAAACTATTTTCAGAAAATACAAAATGGTCTCGTTCTAACATAAAAATAATCGAGCTATATGATACAGGACACTTTCCTTGGTTGAGTTGTTTTGATCGAATTAATGAAGAATTGTCAGGACTAGCAAAGATATAAATGAATTATGATTACATAAGTATTGGTTAAAAATCCTTAAGTATATTCCATAAATATCCGATATTTAAGGAATATACTCCTGAAATATCTATTTTTTCAGTTGATTCAACATCATTTTAGCGGCTTTGATGCCGCCTTCTTTTGAGGTTTTTATATTGGTAATTTCAGTGTGGAAGGTTATTTTACTGCAATCGAGGTTACCAAGCATAAAATCGGTTTGTATATTATCCGCATCTAGATATTGTGAGTAAGCACCAATCGGTGTACGGCAATTAGCGTCTAGATATTCTAAAAACGCTCTTTCGGGTTTTATTAGTTCACAGGTAGGAAGATGATTAATTTGGTTGCATATCTCAAGCATAGAATTATCATTTTGTCGTATCTCAACTGCAATGACTCCCTGCCCTACACACGGCAACATCTGCGAATATTCTATCAAATGACAATATTCCGGATTAAACGCTCCCAGCCTTTTCAGACCCGCATATGCTAAAATTGTTGCATCAACTTCGCCGGTCATTAGCTTTTTTATTCTTGAATTAACATTCCCTCTAAAAATTGTTACCTTTAAATCTGGTCTTATTTTTTGGATAAATGCTTTTCTTCGCACTGCCGAGCTGCCTATTACTGAATGTTGCTGCAGTTCTTCTATGGATTTATAATTTAAACATACAAAAACATCTCTGGGGTCTTCACGCTCTAAAACAGCGGCAATTACTAGCTCTTCAGGTATTCTACCCGGTACGTCTTTCAAAGAATGAACAGCTAAGTCAATTTTTTTATCAAGCAAGGCTTGCTCTATTTCCTTTAAAAATAAAGCTTTACCTCCTATATCGTATAATGGTTTCTTTTGGATTAAATCACCGCTAGTAATAATGGGTACTATTGCACAATTAATATCAGGAAAAAATTGTTTGATTTGCTGAATAACTAAATTAGTTTGTATTAAAGCAAGTGGACTGTTTCTTGTACCTATTCTGATAGAATTTATCATTTGTTTTTTACTATTTCAAAAGGGCTAGTAAAACTTAAAATATTACTGTTTATAATTACTTCATGATTCATAATAACCGGATGATTTACCTCTCCATGTCCTATGCCGTCAGCTTTATAAGCTTCTATATGCGGAATATGATTTAAACAAAAACTTTTTATAGCTTGTTCTACAAACTCATCCCCTTTAGTAAAATTACCGAAAATTATTGCCTCTATATCGTCAAATATACCGGCATTTTTTAATTGAACTAGATTACGATGCACGGCATAGGCTTGTTCATTAACGTCTTCAAGCAGTAATATATTACCATTTTTTAGGTCAATAGAAGTTCCTATTAACTTGCTAAAAACCGTTAAATTGCCGCCTGTTATTGTACCTGTTATATTTTCCTCAGTAATTTTATTTATAGATATAAGTTGTATTTCACTCTTTTTCCCTTCAAGAATATCTATTATAGGCATAATAGCCTGATTAGTAGGCGGTAGTAACGAGGTTAATACTGAACTGTGAATAGTTGGGATATTATAATGGTTATTTAGTAATAAATGCAAAACGGTAGTATCACTATAGCCTATCAGGATTTTATCACCTTTTTGAGTTATATTAAAACAATCTTCTACAAATTCACTGCATCCATATCCACCCTGAAAAGCCCAAATTATTTTAACCTGCTTATTTTCCATAGCTTCTTTGAACATTCTCAGTCTTTCCTCTTTAGGAGAAGCGAAAAAAGGTAATTCATCACCTGAAAAAATCTTATCATCTACTAAAGTTTTAAAACCATGTAAAGCTAGCATTTTAATAGCTTCCTTTAATTTATCTTGTTCATCCGGACAGCTTGATGCTGGTGCTATAATTGATATCAAATCTTGTTGTTTGTTAAAAATAATTTTTTTCATAGATAAGGATGTTAATATTATACTCTTGTCCTCTTATGTCATTCCCGCCTGTGCGGGAATGACATAGCAACCATGCCATTAAGATTATGATGGTTATACGAAGGTAAATTTCAAAAAGAGCAAGGAGTCTGCGAGGTGAGGAGCTGATCTTATACTTAATACATGAGTACCGCAGAACTTGCTAGACGCAATTTTTGAAATTTACCGAGTATAAGGCATCGTGAAAATAAACTGAGTCTTGCCCTGTTTATCATTTTCTGCCCAAATTTTTCCGGCGTGCAGTTCTATTACTTTCTTACAGAGAGCAAGCCCTACTCCTCTACCTCCTGCCGGTGTACGTGTTTTAGAGCTTACGACAAATACGCCGAATATACTCTGCAATTCCTCTTTCAGTACTCCTATTCCATCGTCTTTTATACTGAATACAATACTGTCTTTCTGCTTTTGTAAATCAATTTTTATCATTCCCTCACTACAATAGCTGAGAGCATTAATTATTAAATTATCGAATGTGTGTTTAATATAATGAGGATCACAGTTAAATATTATATTCTCTTCAATATCAGATACAAAATTTAAGGTTTTGCCGTTTAGATATAATTGCTTACATATTTTAATCCTGTCATGTAGCAATTCACTTAAGTTGATATCTTTTTTATTTAATTCATAATTAAGACTGGATAATTTTGAAAAATCTAGAATATTATTTATCAAGCTATTTAATCTAATAGAGCTTTTAGCTATAATCTCTACGGCACCACGACGCTGATCTTCATTAAATTTATCATAATTAGCCCATAAGGTTTCACCAAGGCTAATAATACCGGTTAGCGGCGTGTTGATTTCATGGTTTATATTACGTAAGAACTCATGTTTTAAATCAAGTAACTTCTCTAATTCCTGCTCTCTATAATTAACTCTATTACCTAAATGAGTATTTTTTAGGTTAACTAATCTTTCTTGCTCCTGCCTTGGTTTTAAGAATACTATTAAAAGGCTACTAAATAAGGTTAGGAAATATACTACTTTGAATTGAAAATTATCTATGCTAATTAATAACTTCTCATCCATAAAATATTTATAAAACTCTATACTTGCAAACACTCCTGTAACGGTCATAAGTAAAGTAGCTTGCCACCTGAATATCGTTGCAATTATAAGTAAGTTAATTATCGAACACATTAATTGCAACTGATCAAAACTATTTGATATAACAAGTAAACTACTGAAAAATATTAATATAACGAAAGTAGCAACAAACCAAAATAAAGATATAATATAATGTGTTTTAAATTTTAAAGACCATAAAGGATAAGTGATTAATATTGCAGCAGTGATAAGGGTGGTATGGTAAATAATATTATATATCTCCAAATAGGTCATTATTTTACTACCTGATGTGGTATATAAAGATGAGAACATCGATATTAAAATAAATATACCGACATAACTATAAGTAATTTCTTGATTTGGTAGGGTACTTTCCCAATATTTAAAGATGTTAAAATTCTTAAGATCACGAAATAAAGTCAAAAATTTTCTTTTTCTCTCTTGCCTGATTATTTTAACGGCTAACGGCTCTTTTAAAGAATTAAACCCTCCTGGTTGCTTTAAAATATAATGGCTTCCAAGGAAAAAGAGTAAATTTACAATAGTTGCGGGTAGTATCGGATAAATACCTAGAACTGCTCTTAAAGCAAATATTTGCCACAATATAATAGTTAATATTGCAGCAATCATACCGATAAAAAAACTTTTGGCACTTGATTTAAAACCGTATATTAACAAAATTAACGGCAAAGTGATTAGCGGCAAATAGATACTAGTTAACAATAGAAATAGATTTATTAAATCTTTCGTATAGAGTGATATAATAAAACCTATTAATCCTATAGTAATTGCGGTTATATAATTATAATTTAATGAAGCTTTTTTAATGATGTCATTAGTAAAAGTTACCGCTGCAACGTTAATATAAGAGTTAGTACTTGAGATTATCATTGCCATAATAACACCGACAATTAACCCATTAAATCCTATATAACTTTTAATAATCTGTAAAAACAATGCATTAGTGTTAACACTTGGATCTTGAGATAGTAATAATATTACAATCCAAATAAATAAGGCGGATAAACAAAGACAAATAATTGACGAAATAAAAAAAGTTTTTGATATTTGCTTTGTGTCTTTTGCCATCAATATTCTTTGAAAAATTGAAGGACCAAGCGACGGAATCGCAAAATATATAAAAATATTTAAAGAAATCCAAAATTTAGGACTAGTATAGTGAAACAATCCTTGTAAATCAGTTAGACGGGTCTGTACGTTTGGGTCTATAACTATATGCGGATTGCTAAAAACATTCCATACGATAATTCCTGTGACCGGAATAATTGCACTATAGGTAAAAAACTGTACGGCTTCGGTAAAAGTAACCGATTTTACACCGCCAAAAGCAGAATAGCTTATTATTACGGTGGCGATACATAAATCTATGTAAAAATTTGAAATATTAAAGCATAGCTGTAATATTAAACTTGCTACGTGGAATTGCATGGCAATCCTACCTATAGACATTAATATACTAACTATCGACGTAAGAATACGAACTTTGTTACCGTAAGCCTCCCCTATTATTTCCGCTGCTGATAAGCGACCCAAAAAATTCTCAAAACGAGGAGCTATAAAGTAACTAATTAATAACCAACTAACGACGCTACCGAATATACTAGGTAATAAGTAAAATAACCCGTCCGTATGTATTCTTGAATTATCAATTAAAAAAGTACTAGTACCGATCCAAGTAGCAATAAGAGTTGCGACTATTGTACCTATAGAAAAATTCCTTTTTCCTACCGCATATTCACGAATATTTTTTATATTTTTGATGTTTAGAATTCCCACTAGCAAATTAATCGCTAAAAAGCTAGTAAAAATGAGGAGATCTATATTTGGCATAGAGTTACGCTATAGGGATTTTCTATGCAAATAATAATAAAGATAAAAAAAGAAACAAACAATATTTTTGTGGAGTGAAAAAAGTATGTCATTCTTAACTAAATGCACATGAGCGTGATAAGACTCTATGTCATTCCCGTGTGGATACCAAAAAATAATAAAAAACCCCGTCATTGCGAGGGGCCATAGGGGATGCGGCAATCCAGAATTCTGACTTACAGAATTTTTTACTGGATTGCTTCGTCAATTGCTATGCAATTTCCTCGCAATGATGGGGTGGTATCCACGCAACAACGCCTTCCCGCTTACGCGGAAATAATATCCTGAACGTTCATACAACACAAGGTTAAGTTAGCTATGATACCCTGCTTTACTGCATCAATCTTTTGATAATTTAATCGTACAAATTAAGATTAGCAACACCTAGACTATTCACCATTTCTTTTTCATATTGCTGCAACGAAATGAAACATGAAGCAAAGTCCATTATTTGAGTTATATAAACATCTGTAGGGATCTCTTTAGCATTTAAAGATTCTTGAGCAATTTTATTAGCAATAGCTATTTTTGTATCCTTAAGATTATCATTAAATAAAGGCGGCTTATGTTCCAACAATTTCTTAAAGAAAGGTAATATTAGTTTTTTACTATTTACCTTACTATTATTACTTACTAAATTTACTAGTATCTTCTCATTTTTTTCTTTTTTACAGGGATTTAAGTAAGGTTTTAGAATTCCATCCTTTAAAATATCAAGTCTATAATTAGCTATACACTCTAATACACTGCGCTGTGCTGTGTCATTCCAGTCTTTTACGTAAAAATCAAGCTCTTTATTTTGATCATAATTTTGTAAAAGAGATGTTAAATTAGTATTTCTAAGCTCTAATAACCAATGTAGAAATGAAGAAACATAAGTTGTTGAAGAAGTTAAATCTTTGTATAATAATTCTTCAATGTTTATTTTATCTTGAGATTTAAATATACTATCAACTATCTCATAACCTTTTTCTATATAATTTCTTAGTAGTAGAAATATCTACTTTATTATTTTTAGATTACTAATTAAATAACCTATTTTTGTTATCGCATTGTTTGTAAACTCTGTGAATATTTCTAAAGATCAATTACTAGCATTTTCCGTAATACTTTTTAGATACTCTAAATATTCATTATTTTGTAAAATAATATTATATGTATTTAAGTTATTAATTTGTATGCCTAAAGGCATTAAAACTTTAGCTAGTTCTTTTTTCTGTTCTACATTTAAATGCTCAACTTCCATTGTGACATCAAAAACATTACGTGAAAGTTTTTTTCATATTCTATAAGGGTGTTTATTTAATAAACCGTAAAGTTCTTCGGTAGCTCTGTTCCAAGCAAGCCAACGAGCTGTAGTATTACCATTATTGTCTCTTCCATCCCAAATAGTACTACTATAATTTTCCATTTTATTATATGCAGTTTTAATACAATTTTTAATAAAATTACCATATCTTTTATCTGCTGCTGATTATTAGACGTTAAAGTGAGTACAGAATTCATAAATCATAAAGCTTCTAAAGCATTAACATTTATTGCTGCATAAGGAGATATGGTACCTTCAGGTTTTTTAGCTGGAAAATTATATTGCCTCACTCATTTACATTAGTTGATGCTAATACCCCAACAGCCTCAGTAAATTTAAATTCTTGTATAAGTTGAGAAGGATTTGACATCATAGCTCCAAAAATTTTTTTATAAAAAAGTATTAATATAAAATAAACTACAAAATTATATGGTCTAGAAATTATTAAAAGCTTAACTATTATCTAATACCAAGGAGCGAGAGATAAGTTTATTTTAATCCCTTTAACAGTAATATCAGCGTCTTTACAAGCAAGGTATTTTTCTTCTCTGATTAGGACGATTGCTTTATTACGGTAACTTGAGCATATTACACCGATTTTATCTTTATCTGCGAGTATTTCTTCATCTTTAACTAATGAGGATAAATCTTCATCTGCTGTAATTTTATATATCTTTCTTCTTATAACACCTTGATATTTAGCTCTTGAAATAACTTCCTGCCCGACATAACAGCCTTTGTCAAAACTAATTGCATTTAACTCCTCAGCACCGTACATATTTGGAATAGATTTATCTGTGCTTAAATCTTCCACACCGTCTATTATCGCGAAATTATATTTATCTTCTAGATATAAGGAGGCTGGATTCTCGTCTTCGTGGGAATGACATGGGGGGTAGGGTGTTGCATGGATCGATTCCATCTCTGTCACCCTGTGGCTTCTCCACGGGGTCCAGTCTTTTTTAATTGTTTTCTGGATACCGTAGTCAAACCACGGTATGGTACCGCACTTATTTATAGAACGAAAACCAAGCATAGAATATCTCGGATCACGAGACGTAACTAGTGTGTCTATATCTAATTTTTGAAGTGAGTAGATAACTTTATATTCGTCACTACAATCTATTATTTGTATTTTAGAGCGCAATTTATAGAAGTTTAAATGCTCTATCAAAGCAGCTTTATTACTTTTATCAATATCAAGGTAAATTTCCTCAAGGTTGCGAGCATACACGAAAAAATCAAATAAATATCTTCCTTGATTAGTAAGTAAATATGTATAGCAATACTGATTTTTCTTAATATCGTTAGTAACAAGATTTTGTAGGAACTTTACAGAATTTAAACCTATTATTTTGATAATCTCTCTATTACTTAATATTTCATACATAATTATAATATTATTGACTTTATAGGTGCCTAACTATTATACTCTAAATTTATATAAATTAAACTTAATAATCATGAGATGTTCATCTTACTGTACTGCTTCCGAATATAAGATGAGTGATCTAGTTACTAATTTAAAAAAGATTGGTCTTGAACCTCAACATTTTGATGATGTTTTATATATTCGGAAAGAGATAAATAAAGATTCTGATTTTATAGAGATATTTTTCTTTCCGTTTGGCTGTGTAACTATTTGGGGCGGTGATGAAATTCAAGAAAAAATAGTTTTAAGCGATACTGATTTAGTAACAGTAAATAAGCTTAAAGAGCCGGTATCTGATTATATTTATTTTGAATATAATACGGAAGTCAAGAAAACATTTATTGATGAAGAAAAAAATAAAATAATCTTAGCAGATAAATCAGTTTTTGTTAAACTTTCTATTTCCCATGCTCTTGCACAATCGGTTAAACTTAGTGTTCTTGAGCAGTCTGTTAGTAACTTGATTGTTCAGACAACTCCTATACAACAGGAACTGGCTAGGACCGGTAGCGTGTCGCTGTCTAAAAAGGAGATATTACAGCAAATAGGTATATTATTTAACGAGCGTTATTCTATTAGCTTGCATAGCGATATATTTGATACTCCTGAATTCTTTTGGCGTCGTCCGAGCTACGAGCCTCTATATCTGATGACAGCAGAGTTTCAAGACATAGAAATACGGCAAAATATAATGAATCACCGGCTTAATATGATTCACGAGCTTTTGGACATTCTTTCAAATGACCTTAATTATAAACATTCTACCAAACTTGAGTGGATTATTATTATTTTAATCGGTCTTGAAGTTGTCCTGTCGTTGTCTCATACTAATCTTTTCTTAAAAATTATCGGAGCTTTATAAAATACCTTCTATGCAAATTATTGATAGTCAAAAAACATTAGAAGAATTTTGTAACAGGTTAGTAAATAAGACATGCTTAAGTATAGATACGGAATTTGAGCGTCGCTATACCTATTATGCTCAGCTTAGTATAATTCAAGTTAAAGCAGAAGAATATTGCGGAATAATTGATGCATTAAGCAATTTAGATCTGAATATTTTTAATAAGTTACTTGCAGATAATAATATTACTAAAATATTTCATGCTCCTCGGGAAGATTTAGAGATTTTCTATAATTTATTTAAAATACTACCTTCTAATGTTTTTGATATACAAATTGCAGCAAATATTTGCGGATTCGGTAAACAGCTAAGCTATGATGACCTTTGCTATAAGCTAATCGGTATTACTATTGATAAAACCCACCAAAAATCTAACTGGCTAAAACGCCCTATCACTAGTGATATGTTAAATTATGCAATGTTAGACGTGGAGTATTTGTATAAGATATATCAAGAGCTAAATAATATAATTATTAGAAATAATTTAACTAATAAATACCAAACTACTATTAGTTCTTTATTAGACGTTAGAAATTATAAGGTTGAGCCGAAAGATGCGTGGAAAAAAATAAAATATAGAAGTGATGATGAAAGTTTTAACCGTAAAATTCAAGCACTTGCAGCTTATCGTGAAGAGAATGTACAAACTATAAATATTCCTCGTAAGCATTTTATTTTAGATGAAGATATAATAAAGCTTAGTAAATACCCGCCATTGAATCACAAGGATTTTAAAAATCTAAATTTAAAAAGTAAATATTTACACAAACAAAAATATAAAGATGAAATAATAAGTTTGTGTAATAACTTATAAGAAAAAAGCTATAAATCAAATAATTTGTAGCCTATATATGAATACAAAAAAGTTAGCCAACTAATGTAACTTGTACTCAATATCTTGTACTATTTTGACATATTCACTGTATACCTAATCAGGCAAGTTACTATAAATGCCTGATCGATGATAAGTATCCCTACTCCTATCAATGCTAATTGAAAGCAAATGTCTCCAGTCTGAGTATCACCGGATACTTGTCCTGTTTTTAGCCAAGCTCCAAATGCTTGTGCAAAAAAAGCAAAAAGTACACTGAGCAATATGACAATTTTTTTATTATATCAACTATTTTACCCTAAGTTGATTTTTGTAATAATAATATACAAATATAATATTTTATACAATTAAAAAAATTAAGGTTATTATACCGAAATCACAAAATCAAGTTTACGATCATGAGGTTCAACAGGAAAATTATCTATTAACTGCTCTTTTAAACAAACTCCGACAGCTAATATATCTCGGTTATTATTAAGATATCGATCAAAATGTCCTTTGCCGTATCCAAGTCTGTAACCCTCATTACTAAACGCACGCCCTGGGATAATAACTAACTCAGGAATAAAAAAATCATTATTTAGAGGCTCATAGGTTTTAAATTCACCTAGCACTAGTTCATCATTGGATTTATATGAACAATATTTGATTTCATCTGCTATAATTTTTGGTAGGAAAAATTTTATTTCAGGCTGTAAGTTTGTTATTTCAAGTAAATTAATTTCGTATTTTAGAGGATAATAGAGACCAATTGTTTGTACTTTTAACTCCTTTAATAACAGGTTAATTTTATTGATTAGGGAGTTTTTGAATAAGTCGTAATTAATCTTATCTTGGTTTTTTATTAAAAATTCTTTGAAATAAAGACGCAGCTCTTGTTTGGTCATTGTTACTGTCATTTCAGCACTCCTCTATGTCATTCTCGCGTAGGCGGGAACACAGAAAATAACCTTAATATTAGTATAAAAATTACATTCAATATTTGAAAAATAAACATATAAAAACAAGTTTTTTATATGTTTTATTGGATTCCCCGCCTACGCGGGAATGACATTGGAGTAGAACAATATCACATATTGATAGTCCTCTTATCCACACTAAGAGCTGCTTCTTTTATAGCTTCGCTTAAAGTCGGGTGAGCATGGCAGGTTCTTGCTATATCTTCTGAAGCTGCTCCGAATTCCATATAAGCCGTAAGCTCGGCAATGAGTGTACCTGCATTGGCTCCTATAATATGAGCTCCTAAAACCCTATCGGTTTTACTATCGGCAAGGATCTTAACCATCCCTTCCGTACTACCGATTGCTCTTGCTCTACTATTTGCTAAAAACGGAAACTTACCTACTTTATAATTAATGCCTTTTTCTTTTAACTGTTCTTCCGTTTCACCGACGCTTGCTACTTCAGGATAAGTATATATTACGCTTGGAATTAGATTATAGTTAACATGTCCTGCCTGCCCTGCCATAATTTCCACAGCAGCTACAGCCTCTTCCTCGGCTTTATGAGCAAGCATAGCTCCTTTTACCACATCCCCGACTGCGTAAATATTTGAAATTGCTGTTTGGAACCGGTCATTAATCTCAATTCTACCTTGCTTATCTGTAATAATACCAACAGACTCAAGCCCTAGATTTTGCGTATAGGCTTTTCTACCTACTGCCATCAATATCACATCGCTAGTTACTACCGAATTCTTACCGCCCTCCTCTATTGTCAGATTTACTTTTCCTGACTTTACTTCAGCAGACAGCACTTTAGTATTTAGTTTAAACTCTATACCTTGTTTTTGCTGTAGCTTCATAAACTGCGTAGCAATTTCCTTATCAAGCATAGGCACAATGCTTGGTGCATACTCAATAACCGTTACTTTAGCACCTAAACGACGCCAAACTGAACCGAGTTCTAAGCCTATATATCCTCCCCCGACAACTATTAAGGTCTCAGGTACTTTAGAAAGCTTTAAAGCTCCGGTAGATGAAACTATAAACTCTTCATCTATTTTGATATTTGGTATTTCTATGACGCTGGCACCTGTAGTAATTAGGATATTTTTGGCTTTAATTGGCTCCTTATTTACTTCCACAATGTTGCTCGCGATAATTTTAGCTTCACCCTTTATCCTAGTAATCTTATTCTTAGCAAATAAGCTTGCTATCCCTTTTGTAAGGTCAGAAACTACTTTATCTTTATTAGCTAGCATTTTTTGTAAGTCTAATTTTACATTTGCAGTAATACCTATACTCTCAAAATGCTTTAAAGCTTCTTCATATTTTTCAGAGGAATTAAGTAAAGCTTTCGACGGTATGCATCCTATATTTAAACAAGTGCCACCGAGAGTATCGTTTTTCTCAACACACGCTACTTTCATACCAAGCTGAGCAGCTCTAATACTACCTGTATAACCGGCCGGACCGCTACCTATTACCACTAAATCAAATTCTTGCATATGTTTACCTTATATTATCCTCTCTTTGTCATACCGTGGCTTGACCACGGTATCCAGAAAAAAATTAAAAAAGACTGGATCCCACGATCAAGTCGTGGGATGACAATATTCAAACCACGGCATGGCAACAATACAATATTATAAACCCTATAACAACTTTAATCTTATACTATTCTTATTGGGTGAAGCAATAAAGCTAATTAAATTAATATTATCTTCAAAGCCGTTTGTATAATTTTGTAGTAAAGAAAACATCTTTTTAGAAATAGCGTAATTATGACTAGAATTTAGTGAATTTGACTCACCGATATTTTTTATTTCCCTCATTAAAGCTACAAGATTATCAAATTTTAGCTCTATATTTTCATAGTCAATAATTACTTCGGCAAATCCTGCTTGCAATAATAGCATTGGGACATGGTCAAAATGAATAAAGGGAGAAATATGAGGATAGTGTTTCAAACCACTTGCTGTTTCGGCATCTATTAAAGATTTACGTAAATTCTTTAAGCTATTTCCGCCGACAAAATTACCGATAAAAATACCCTCAGGTTTTAAAAATGTTTTTATATTAGACAGAAAACTCTGCACATCATTTATCCAGTGTAACCCTAATGAATAAATAATTAAATCAAAAGAGTCTTTTGGAAATTCTAAATCTTCATCATCAATTAACAATTTGTGATTATACTCAAAAGAATCAAGCAATAAAGGCGACATATCTGTTACGGTAATATTGGCACTTCGATAAGCATTTTTTAGTAAGCTTGTAAGATAACCACACTTAGCCGATATTTCTAGAATATCTGAAACATCCTTATCAATCATCCCTAATCGACTTATTATATCATTAGCTGCATGCTTGATAAATAAGCTGTTATTTATTCCCGCTACTGCGTTATTTCGGTGATTTTTTAGTTTTAATCTGTTGAATATATAATTCTCTCATTTGTTGTTTAGAATTAAAGTCCTTAATTAGGTCTTCTATTCCTATAGTTTTTCCATCTTTTGCTGACTGATAATTCAAAGAATCATCTTTTAGCCAGCTATTTTGAATAAGTTTTCTCTGTCTTGCAGTGTGAATATCATCCTATTTAACTCTATCTAATCCTGCAAAATTCTCCTGAATACCTACAACTATAGGTTTTGTATTTTGATTATTAGGCGATAAAGGTTTTCAACTCAACAGACCTTTTTCTGAAGGATTCTAATCCGAAGTTAGATCCAAATGCTCTAAGTAGACAGGTTTTAGTTGTTTATCATTACTAGGAACTTTTTTTTTCTACCGCTGAAACATTGTTCTCGGTCTTATTACTACTTATACACAACAATACTAATATAAATTAAATAATACATGAATCAAGTACTGAAATAAATTAATTTTTTCTAAAGATATTATCCTCGTATTTTTTTCTATAATATATTTTGTAATTCTCATTTCTTATATCATTACACCATTGGTCTTGTTGTTTTTTAATATAATAATTTAGAGAATTAGATTTACTTTTACTGGTTTGGAAATTATTTTCACAAAATTTTAAAAAACCTGATATTAAAGTTTCGACTCCATTAGTCTCAGATTTTTTCTCAAGAAATTGCATAGAAAAATTAGTAAGATTGTTATGTTTTAAATAAAATTGCTTATATTTCTCATAAATTTTATTTTCTTTTTTTATTTGTTGTTCAGAGAAGGATAATTTTTCCTCTAATAATTTATGAATTTCGGTACAATCGCTCCAAGGTAATTCTATTGTTAACTGCTCTTCCTGATATTCAAAATTATCTTGAATATTGTTAAAATCGGCATTTGCCTTTACCATACTTACTAATATTAAAAAACAAATTAATAGCTGTGATATGCAGTTCAACTTGAAAAAGAGCAAGGAATCCACGAGGCGAGGAGCGGAGCGTATAATTTGAACACCACAGAACTTGTAGGATGACGCAGCTAATTTTTTAAGTTCAACGAGTATATTCATAGAATTAATTAATTTTAGCAGGAACCGGTATCATAATACTACTTCTGTATCTTTTATTGCTACTAAAAAGTGATTTTTTTTGAACTTTATTATTATTTACCGGTATTGTATCTTCTAAAGCCCCTTCATTATTATTTAGATAACTATGTAAGGAGGCTTTATAAAGAGCCATATTACTTGCTATTTTAACTACATCTTGCTTATATTTAAACCCTAAAGAATGAGTGGATGAGTGGTAATGTGCTATAGCTTTGTGCCAACTCCCTAGCTGATCATATTTTGAACGCAAGAATTTTGCTCCGTAACGAACATTATTATTTGGATCAAATGCCTGTTCAAGGGAATTAAAAGCTCCTAAATGATGTCTTAAGTTAATCTGCATACATCCGACATCAATACTCTCTCGCCCTCTTATAAGCTCTATTCTAACAAAACTTAAGGCTTCTCTTTTTGTGTTAAAATAATAGCCTTTTCCTTCAACGTTTACCGTCCAAGGCCATACTACTCTAATTTTACGGGTTGTATGTTTTTTTCCAGATTCTTTTAAAGCTATTGAATGTAACGTATTAGATGGGATATTAAATTTTTTTTCAAAGTAAGGAAAAAGTTTTGAACATTTAAAGGATTCAGCTATTTCAGGATCGGCAATAGCTGGATTTGAAAAAAAGAGAAAGGATAATAATAGGAGTAATATAGTTTTAACATCATTCCTATACTCTTCTATGTCATTCCCGCTTTCGCGGGCATGACATAGAAAAATTTGGCACAATTCCCAAACCATACCGGCAACGCTAAAATAAACTTGAGTTATAATAAGATAAACTAGTCTACCATAACTTATCTGATGAAGCAATGGAAGTTATGAGATAAGAAACAAACAAGATTACTTATAAGTCATTAGTGTAAAAATTATCTTTAGTATAATACCTAATGTTTCTAATATTTGTTCAAGTTCTATTACTACTCTAACTCAGCTGACTTGTTATTAAAGTTAAAGTTTTCTAAGGTTAATGTTTCTTCATTTAAACTTGCAGTTCTAACTACACTAAATCTTACACCAACTTCTTTAAGCCATTGATACGTATTATTAACATCTTCATTATTTCTATAATAATCACTACAATCATTTAGTATTACGTGAAATATTTCTGCTTTTAATGGATCGCTTTTAGTAACCGGTAAATTTTGAGTAAGTAATTCTAATATGTCCGTACCTTTTATAATAGTTTCATTATTATTTTTTGCTTCTTTTGAAACTTGCTCTAAGGACAACAAGCCTTGCCTTAACACTATATTATCAATATTACTAGTTTCAATAAACTTTTTGATTTCGATAAGTATGCTCTCTGTCGTCTCTAGTGGTTTTACTGTATCTTTTTTAATTTTTTAACTAATGACTCTTTCGCAAAATATATCCTTATTTAAATTAAAATCTTAAAAGCCATGGAATATGGATTCTGAATTTTTGAAAACGGGGATATATAGAATAAAATTTTGTCAATACAACATAAGGTTTGTGTATAGAAATTATTAATTCTTTTTAAGAAAAAGGCAAATATCATAACTTCCATTATGAAGCAAAGAAAGTTATGATATTTAAGATTTGAAGACTTAATATAAATCAAGATCAGCATGTAAAGTATCGCCTAAAGAATCGACTTCATGGTTGTTTAAATTACTTTCAGTAATTTCAAAATTTTCACTTCTAGAAAAGTTTCCTTCAGACCATTTTATATATGCTTCTGCTGCTGTTTTTAATGGATTTAATGGTTCTCCACCAAACATAGAGCCTAAAACTTGTAATGGATTATTTGTTCCTTCTGTTATTACTTTACAATATGCATATTTTAGCATTTTACTTTCTTTATCTAATATAGGTAGTAAATCTTCTATAAATTCTACTAAATTTTGAAACTCATCTGACTCTACAAATAAAGACTTACTTACAAAATTCAGAGAAGCATAATGACTACCTAATGATTTCGTAAGATTTCCTACTATGATGAGAAGTTCTTGTTTAAGAAGTGAGGCTTATTTAAAGCTTGATCTATTATCTCTACATCTTCGGTTTCTAAGACTATATATTATATATTATTCACTGATTACTATTTTGTAATTTTTGATTAATTTATTGATTTCATTCATACTTTCTTTAACATTAAACTCTACTCTATGAGCTAGCGGTATTTAAACTAGTAGAAGGTTGTTCACCTAATTCTGCATTATTTAATATTGAACCGGCATGATTTTGCCATGCTTGATAATTTCCGGTGTTGAAGTTGTTTTATTAGCAAGGGTAGTTGCTTGACTAAATAAAACATTCCAATGCTCAGAATTAGGATTATTTAAATCCAACTCTTTTGGTATTCCTGCAGGTGGAGCAAAATCATCATCAGAAATATTTGATTCTTCATCAGAAGATATAACTTTAAATGAATCTTTTGTTGTCTCCATACCATTCCATCTAACTCCTAACACTAAAAATTCATCACGATTTATAAACTCTTGATGTTTTGCAGCTGCATGTTTTACATTTGGATTACTTTTATAATCATCAGGGATAGCATATAAATGCTACTCTCCTTTATTTACTTCTTCTAGTATGAGATTAAATATTTCTGATTTAATAGGATGATTTTTTGTTGCCTGTAAATTTTTCTCTAGAAGCTTTAGTATCTGATTGTCTTATGCTGCCCCTTTATTATTTTCCCAGCCTCTTGTTTAAACTACAATAATCTATACCTGCTGTTTTAGCATGCTCTAATACCGCTTTTATAGTTTTCCATTGATTATTAGCTTTTTTATTTTCACCTTGTTGCTCATCTTTAATAGCATTCTCATCCCATTTAGCAAGCTGAACACAGGATACTAGCTCTCTTACTGCATTAAATATGGATGCATGTTTACCTGGATAATCTACTTTTGTAATTATTTCAGATAGATCAAATTTTTGAACTAATTGCGGTAATTCAACAAGCAATGCATCATCATATGGTTTGTCTAAACTCCATTCTCTTCCATTTTGTTTGATTTCATTTATAGTGACTTGATTAAAATCATATGACAAATATTTTTTCATAATTTGATCTTTGTATAAATACATTATCTTATTAATATATGTCAATAAAAACCACGAAACATGATATTTTGTTTAAAAATGTTTTAAATTGGTAATTGACTGATTAAATAAAAATGTTTATTATTAGCCCAACTTAAATGTAATTAAGTATATTTTATGAAAGTCGTTAGCTCATTAAAATCACTAAAGAAACGTGATAAAGATTGTCAAATTGTTAAAAGAAGAAGCAAAATTTTTGTAATAAATAAAAAGAATAAAAGATTTAAAGCGAAACAAGGTTAATTGTGTTCTAGATAGAATATGGCCGGTCACTCAAAGTTTAAAAATATTCAGCATCGTAAAGGAGCTCAAGATAAAAAAAGAGCAAAAATTTTCACTAAATTAATTCGTGAAATAGTTACTGCAGTTAAAACTGGCTCTTCTAATATCCCTGAAAATAATCCGCGCCTTAGAAATGCTTTAACCGCCGCACGCAGTCACAATCTCCCAAAAGAAAGAATAGACAAAGCTATCAATAGTGCTGACGATGCTAATACCGAAAATTATACGGAAATTAGATATGAAGGTTATGCACCGAACGGTATTGCTATAATAGTTGAAGCTTTAACCGATAATAAAAACCGTACTGCTGCTGAAGTGCGTTCCGGTTTTACCAAATACGGTGGCAGCTTAGGTGAAACAGGTAGTGTTAATTATTTATTCAAACATTGCGGAGTTATTCAGTATCCAACAAACATAGCATCGAATGAAGATATTTTTGAGGCAGCTATAGAAGCCGGAGGGGATGATATCGTATCTGATGCAATATTCCATACAATATATACGGATGTTGAAAGTTTTTCTAAAGTTCTAGAATTTTTAACCGGTAAATACGGTATACCTGAAGACTCTTATATAGGCTGGATTCCATTAAATACAATAATTATAGATGATAAGGAAAAAGCTGAAAAATTACTAAAGCTTGTAGAAGCTTTAGAAGAAAGCGACGATGTACAAAGAGTTTTCGGTAATTATGAATTATCTGATGATGTTTACGAAATAATACAAGGAGAAGAATGACTTATCACGATGCAAATTATCAAATAATTATTTTAGCAGCCGGTAAAGGTACTAGAATGGAGTCGGATTTACCAAAAGTAATGCATAAAGTTGGCGGAGTTCCAATGCTTGAAACGGTATTAAAGAATTCGCTTAACGTCACAAGTGATGTAATTATAGTTTATTCAGAAGAACTTAAAAAACATTTAATGCCCTATGAAAATATGTGTCGCTTTGTACTGCAAGAAGAACCTAAAGGCACAGCTCATGCTACTTATGCAGTAATAGATTTAATTGATAAAAATAAAACAATATTAGTTTTATACGGTGATCATCCTTTTATTACTCCAAAACTTATGCATGAATTAATAGCTTACTTAAGCCTTACTAATTCTGCATTAGTTACTTTAAGCTTTGAGAGAGCAAATCCGGCTCAATATGGAAGAATAGCTACTGATAAACATGGTGAATTTTTAGAGATAATTGAACATAAAAACGCAAGCGAAGAAGAGAAAAACATCAAACTTTGTAATTCAGGTATTATGGCTTTCAGTAGCGGAATTTTAAATAAATACTTGCCTTTATTTGCTACTAATACTAACGGTAATAAGGAAGTTTATTTAACTGAAATAGTAAAAATATGTAAAAATCATGGTGAAAAGGTTTCATATTTATTATCTACTGATCATGATTTAATTGTTGGTGTTAATACTAAACATGAGCTAGAAGAAGCTAATAATATTTTTTCTAAGAATAAGTCTTAGCGTTGTGGTATATGGATCGTTTTTATCGTCATTGCAAGGACACACTGTAAGTTTTTGACTAAGCAATCTCAGGAGTTTGTTATTATTGCCTGAGATTGCCGTACAGCCTACGGCTGCGTAGCTCATGACAATTCTTGAGTCATGTGGGCAACGTCTGGAGTCGCTTGCAAGGCATTGCCCGCGTGTATACTGATGTCATTCCTGCGAACGCAGGAATCCAGTATGAAGCGAGCTTTTAATTTCAAAAATTTGCTGTATTTATACTTTTTTCTGGATTCCCGCTTTTAGCTAAGAATGACAAAAGAGCATTGGTCCACGCAACAATGCCCGCTTGCAATGACGTTTTTGGTAAATTTCTTAGATCGTGCACATAACGCTAAAAATTTTGGAGAGATGGCCGAGCGGTTTAAGGCGCACGCCTGGAAAGCGTGTTCACGGCAACGTGTCGGGGGTTCGAATCCCCCTCTCTCCACCAGCTCTAGAAAGCTCGCGACTTCTTGTAGTTTATTGAACAGGAAAACCAAGATATAACCAAGGTCTTCGCCTCTCAAATTTAGGGTTGTTAAACCTTTAAAAGTTTTATACGCATTTGTGATTACATTTATAAAGTCTAAAAGCTTATCGTCTACTAATTACCCCATATTGATAGTCTTTTAATTTCTATTTTTACTTTTATGATAAAAATAGTTGTATATTTATATTATTTTCTCTATTATAATTGTACTTTTATAAGTTACAATTATATACCTAATAATCAATTAAGTTGTGGCTCATAAAGATTTATCACATTTAACAGAAGAACAAATCAAAGATTTAATAAAACGTTATTATAATTACGAAAAAATACCAGATGTATTAAAAGAATTTGAGATTAATGTATATCCTAGCATGTTAATTAAACTTTTTTTGCCTGTAGTTTAGCACATAGGATACCATGATTATGTTCCTCCATACAATTTAAATGAAGAAGAGTTAGCCCAAGAGCGAAAACTACAAAAAGCTCAAATAATTGCTCTTACAAATTATAATTTTGATGAGTATGAAAGCATTGATAAAAAATTAAACTCTTTAGGTAAGTTTATACCTTGGATGAGACATTCTGATAGAGAAAATCATAGAACTTGTGTATTTCATTCACAAGTTATTAGTGATTGGAAAACTATAATTCAAATTTCTGAAGAATTTTTTAAATTGCTGTGGAAAATATAATTTAGTAAATCTTACTACAGCCTAATCTCTGCTTTTGCTAAATCTTTTAAAGTACGTGATCCAGTACATATCATGGTAATTTTAAGCTGCTCGATTATCAATTGTATTTCTTCGGAAACTAAGTTTTCTGAAGTATCTGCCGCTTTTAATAATTGACCGGCAAGTCCAAAAATACTAGCTCCCATACGGATTGCTTTTGCTCCGTCAATGCCGGACTTTAACCCGCCGCTAGCAATAATCGCAATGTCTCCCGAAACTTCTCTCACCATTTTTAGAGAATCTAAAGTCGGGATTCCCCAGCTAATAAAACTACTAGCTATACGGTTTTGTAATGAATTTGTAGTACGGTAAGCCTCTACTTGACTCCAAGATGTTCCGCCGCTCCCTGCAATCTCAAGAACCTTAACCCCTACCTTTATAAGGCTTTCAGCAACTTTTTTAGACAAACCGTATCCTACTTCTTTAACGACTACAGGGACAGAGAGGTAATTAACCAATGCTTGTATCTTCGGTAAAAGATTTTCCCAATTTCTATTACCTTCCGGTTGAGTCAATTCCTGTAACACATTTAAGTGTAAAATTAAGGCATCAGCTTTAACGACATCAACTAAATACTGACATTCTTTTGGTGTTACTCCATAATTAAGCTGCACTGCTCCGATATTGGCGAGTAATGGGATATCGGGCGCAATATGCCTTACGGCAAATGTCGTAATCGTATCCGGCTTCGTTAACAAAACCCGCATAGAGCCAAGCCCCATAGCAATTCCGGCTTTTTGGGCGGCTTGTGCAAGCCTATAGTTAATATCGCTAGCTCTCGCCGTTCCTCCGGTCATACTAGAAATTAGGATAGGTGCTTGTAGGTATTTTCCGAGGAAAGTAGTAGTAGTATCTATGCTATCATAGTTAATTTCCGGTAATGCGTTGTGAATAAATTGAATAGATTCAAAACCGCTTTTAAGTGTAGATTCAACGTTTTTTGTAAGATTAATTTCAATATGGTCTTGCTTTCTTTCTATATCTAAATTCTGATCTTTCGGCATTTTCTTACTAATTCTTCTTTACAGTTAATCTATATCAATATCCCTAGCTTTACAAAATATATTTAGTATTGCCTTAAAAAAGGTAATACTTCATGTCATTCCGGCTTTGGTATTGTTGCATGGCTCGAAAAACATCCTCGGTGTCATCCCGTGGCTTGACCACGGGATCCAGTTTAAAATAATACAATTATTAGCATTTTAAACTGTTTTGCTAGATACCGTGGTTAAGTCACGGGATGACACCGAGGATGTTTTTCGAGCCATGCAACAATACCAAAGCCGGAATGACATGAAGTATTAAGCTATTCCAAATAATTTTTTAAGCAATATCGTATATTTCTTTGACTATTTCTGAATTCTGATTATAACTTTTGGTATATAATTAATAAAGGTAGATAAATTTATGAGTAATAATGCTGATTTAGTAGATCAAAGTTTGATAAGAACATTTAGATATTTTGGATTGCAAGAAATGCAAATAGATAAGGTAAATTATCATCTGATACATACAGGGTGTAATCAGCCTTTATGGAATATGATTTACTGCCTGATAAGGTGAATATATCTTAAATGGATAAAATGGAAGAAGTGTTTAAGCTAAAGGGTTTACCGTTTGCTTGGTGGGTTGATGGAAATAATCTATCTTCTGAAATGCTTGAGCCGTTTCCGAAACGGTAAATATGTTGATTTTGGCGACGTACCGGGAATTGTTTACGAGCTTAAAGATTATCATGAGCAAATTATAGATAATAAAAATATTAAAATTATTACTGAAATAGAAGAATATAAGAAATGGATTCAAGTATTAATGGGGTCATTTGGGTTTAGTGATGATGTTTATAACCTTTATTTTGATAAATTATCAAAATTTATTGGAGATAATAAAACCTTTATCCCGCTTGCAGCATATGAAGAAAGTAAAATTGTTGCAACCGCTTCTATAATTTTTGCAAACGGCGTAGCAGGTTTTTATAACGGCTCAACGATGTCGGAATATAAAAATCGTGGTCTTGCAAGTGATTTATATAGAGCTAGGTTTAAAATATTAATAGAAATGGGGATAGATAAGGCAATAATTCAAATTTCACCGATGGCAACGTCACTTGCTAAAAAATTAGGCTTTAAGAAATACACAAATTATAAGATATTGAATTTGACTGCCCAGAAGCCTATCAATATTTTTCGAGGTGCTGTACTATTTATCTTTTAATGATGGGCTTATTTCTCGTATAGAATTATTTTATGATGTCCGTCCTTTTGTAAGCAAAAAAGAAGAGATTTTTAGTTAAAGATGATAGGAATTAGATCAATAATTCTTGAAGCATTAAGGTTTCATTTTTATTATTTTGAATTATTTTAAATCCTGCTTTTTCGTAAGTTTTAATAGCAGCGATATTTTTTCTATTGGGATCAACTAAAATATGAGTATATTTCTTATCTATAAAATTTTCTAAAAAAGTGCTTAGAGTAAGTATACCTACGCATTTATTTAAATATTCAGGCTCACCTAAGAAATAATCAATTGCTGCAAGTTTTAAAGGTAAGTTTATTAATGGATCTGAACGTAAGCATTATAAATTTGGATATATCCTATAGGAGTACGGTCTGCTTCATAATATAAGCTTGTATATTTTTAGGCTTCATGAGATATTTTTTCAAACTTCGCTTCTAGAGGTACTTTAGACGTCGAGCCTAGACTTGCATCCTCACGTATTTCTATGTACGCTGCGGTGCTGTGTTCCGTGTCTCCTTTAAATTTCTCTCTATAAGTTGGTTTGGAAAGATATCTATTATTTTCTAGCGTATACCCCTCTGACATAGCTTGAATATTTTGTGCGATTAGTTCTAAACTCCACTTCCGTTGAATTTCTGATAAATCTTGATCCTTTTGAAGAATGTCCGACACAATGAAACACAACGGTTCATTATATCATTCTGATGTTCTTGACTATTGTCCCAAAATTCTTTTATATGTGTCTCTTCTAACCAATTAAAAATAATTTCTTTATGAGTTAAATTAGCTTGCTCGAAATGTATATTCATATATAATCTATAACATGGATAGCTTTAGAAATAATATAATTAGTATATATAAAGAGCAAGGGGAAATCTGGCCTGAAAAAATACCTGAAATTGTATCAGAATTAACTAGAGAATGGAATCTATCTAAGCTTAAACCTATAGATAATTTATCTTTCAATTATGTTCTATCAGGGTATCAAAAATAATAAGCCTATTATACTGAAACTAAGTTTTACTGCTAAAGACCTAACAAACGAAGTGGCAGCTTTAAAAGTTTTTTCAGGGTTTGGTGCTGCAACTATTCTAGCCCAAAAAGATAAAGCTTTACTGCTTGAGCGATCCCATCCTAGTATTTCTTTAAAAGAATATTCATCAGATAACAAAATTGCTATAGCTTGTTCTGTTATGAGCAAGCTGTACAGAGCATCTATACCAAAAATTCATCACTTCCCTAATATCTAGGATCAGCTGAAAGCTTTAGATAAAGAATGAGATTTGCCTAAAACTTACTTAAAAAAGGCAAGAAAATTGAGGCATGAAATTCTTCAAAATACTGAGCCTCAAATTTTACTTCACGTTGATTGACATCATGAGAATATATTACAAAATGATAAGCAATGGGTAGTAATGACCCTAAGGGAGTAATTGGATATCCTATAAATGAAGTATGTGCATTTATTATGGATATAAAAAAAAGATACCTAATTCGCAGCAAATTATCTTGGCTTTAAATTACAAGAGGTTAGAAGCTGGTTTTTATCCAGCATATGTTAAGCTATCTGTTAGAATCTTGAGGATGGAATAGAAAATGCGTTATTTTTGAAACTTGCCGATAAAGCATATAGCCTCGTTTAACTGTTAAGTATTTTGAATACCAATATAAATATCAACTATAGCATTATTTAAATCACTACTTCTTTTATCATATATTTCAAAATCAGCTATGTAAGCTCTTTCACCTTCTAACATTGCCGTATTCATATTCCATATTTTGTGCCACATATCAATAACGACTTTCGGCATTTGATCGGGACCTGATGTAAATTTTGCATTGGAATAGTAAGCGTTGAAAATTCTTGATCTATGTTCTCAAAAGAAGTAACTTCTTCTCCAAGAAAGTAAGTATATTCCCCGGTAGCGTCACTTTCATTATTTGTATAAACTGCAAATGCAAAAATTTTTTCCGTAGTGCTTCTATTTAGGATTTTGTCTTGTAATTTGTCTGCAAAAAGTCACTACATTGTTGTTCCGATTCTTGCAGTATCAGCATTCATTTCTGCGGCGTTTGAGGTGCGTGGGCTGTGTAATACCAACTAATTTAATTTCTGATAATTGTGTAATTACTTTATTCATTTTATAGCCTCTTAAATTCACTAAGTAAGTGAAAACTAATCTAAAAAGGAATTATGATAAAGATTGAACATTATCTAACTTTTTTGAAGAGTAAAAAGTTCTTAGTTTATAATATGTTTATTGTTTGAAGTGTTTATAAATTGAAATAGAAATAATACATGGTGGAGCCAGAGGGAATCGAACCCTCGACCTCTTGAATGCCATTCAAGCACTCTACCAACTGAGCTATGACCCCAATAACAAGTTAATTCTCTTATACTATAATAATAAAACTAAATCTATAAGATTTTTTTATAAAATTCTTTGAGTATTGCTAACTAAGTATAGATTAATTAGTAATTAACATCTGAGCTACGGAAAAATTAAAAATTTTGACGCAGCAATCCGGTAAGAAAATATTAAAATTAGCACTTTTTATTATTTTTCTGGATTGCCACAGCCACTTTGTGGCTTCGTAATGACGAATCTATATTGGGTTAGCAATACCAATTCTTTATTTTGCTGACATTGTCATAGCATCTCTAGAAGAAATTATATTATCGATTATTCCAAATTTCTTTGCTTCTTCCGGTGACATAAAATTATCACGTTCCATACTTTTTTCTATATGTTTTAACTCTTGTCCAGTATTTTTACTATACAATTCGTTAAGTAACCTTTTGATTTTTAGAGTTTCTTGAGCATGGATTTCTATATCGGTAGCTTGCCCTTTATAACCTCCTGACGGTTGATGGATCATAATACGGCTATGAGGTAAACTATAACGCATCCCCTGCGTGCCTCCGCAAAGTAAAAATGAACCCATAGAACAAGCTTGACCTATGCAAAGCGTGGCCACTTTAGGTTTTATATATTGCATTGTGTCATAAATTGCAAGACCTGCGGTTACAACTCCTCCAGGGGAATTGATATACATATATATATCTTTTTTAGGATTTTCTGCTTCAAGAAACAATAATTGTGCAACAATTAAGTTTGCCATATGATCTTCAATAGTGCTACATACAAAGATTATACGCTCTTTTAGCAATCTTGAATATATATCATAAGCACGCTCCCCGCGAGAGGTTTGCTCAATTACTATCGGTACATGCGACATTAATATTTTCTCCTGAGATTGATTATATGATGTTTCGTCATTGTGAGCGAACGTGGTCTGCGTGGATATTGAAATTCGTCATTGCGAGGAAAAACTGTAAGTTTTGACGAAGCAATCCAGTAAAAAATTCTGTAAATCAGAATTTTTTAATTACTTTTACTGGATTGCCACGCTCCCTACCGGTCGCTCGCAATGACGATTAGATATCCACGTGGGCAACGCGCCTGCTCGCAGTGATGATTGCTTACTTCTTATCTTCTAGAGCATTAGCAAGTATATCTCCCATATTGGTGGTATTATCACTAGAACCATATTCTTTGAGAGCTTTTTGACGTTCTGCTATTTTATGAGCTTTTACCGATAATAAAATTCTACCGGTTGATTTATCGATAGAAACAACTTTTGCTTCTATTTCTTCGTCTATTTTAAACATTTCAGGCTTCTGCTCGTCTTTTTCATCCGATAGTTCAGTTCTTTTAATAAAACCTGCTACTTTATTGTTTAATAGTACTTCGAGTCCATCATCTTTAACTTCTGTTATAAGGGCTTTAACTATTGTGCCTTTTTTATATTCGTCACTGATTTCTTGATATGGATTAGGCAATAATTGTTTTATACCTAAGCTAACTTGTTCTTTTTCAATATTAATGGCTAGAACTTTGCATTCTATTTCGTCACCTTTCTTGTATGATTTTAATAAATCTGTTCCCTTATCTTCCCAGCTAATATCACCTTCATGAATCATGCCGTCCATATTATTACCGAGTGCAACAAAAATACCGAAATCCGTAATATTCCTAATCGGTGCTTTAATTATAGTACCGACAGGATTATTTTCAGCGAACTTTATTAAAGGATTTTCTTGGCATTGTTTAATACTTAAAGAAACACGATGCTTTTCAGTATCAACCTCTAAAACTACGAATTCGACTTCTTGCCCTATAGTTAGTGTTTTTCTAGGGTTTTGATTAGATTTTAACCAACTGATTTCGCTTGCATGAACAAGTCCCTCAAGTCCGTCTTTTAATTCTATAAATACACCGTAATCAGCAAAATTTGTAACTTTACCGGTCATTGTTGTACCGACTGGGAACTCTTCTTTAATTGCTTCCCATGGGTTAGAATCAAGTTGTTTTATACCAAGTGATATTCTTTTGGTTTTTTCATCAAACTTAATCACCATTACTTTAACCTTTTGGTTAAATTCTAATACTTCTGAAGGATGGTTAACTCTTCCCCAAGAAATATCGGTTAAATGTAATAAACCGTCAACACTTCCAAGATCGATAAACGCACCGTAATCAGTAATATTTTTTACGATTCCTTCTAATACCATGCCTTCTTTAATTTTAGATAGCATCTCATCTCTAGCTTCGGAACGTGATTCTTCTAAGATAGCTCTTCTTGAAACAACTATATTACCAAGCTTTTTATCCATGCTTAAAATTTTAAACGGTTGCTTGATATTCATTATAGAAGTAGGATCTTTAATAGGTCTAACGTCAACTTGGCTTCCCGGTAAGAATGCTACTACACCGGATAAATCTACGGTAAAGCCTCCTTTCACACGACCAAAAATCGTACCGTCGACAAATTCACCCTTGGAACACATGATTTCTAGTTGTCCCCATAATTCTTCTTTAACTGCTTTTTCACGGCTCAATATCGTTCTGCCGTTACGTCCTTCAATTTTTTCGATGAAAACTTCAACTACGTCTCCAACTTCAGGTAAAGCTAGAAATTCACACTTAGGTATTCTACCTTCGTTTTTTAACCCGACGTCAACAATAATCATATCGTTTTTTATTTCGATTACTTGACCTTTAACTACCGTTTTTTCTTTTATATGACTTGTATCAACGGTTTCAAGCATTTTAGAAAAATCTTCTTCAGATTCGTGATTAATTGCTGCAAGTTGTGGAACAAATCGTTGTTTTAGTTTTATTGACATATTATTCTCATAATATTAGCTAAAGTGCTTAAGCTAATAAGATTTTTTAAAGGGTTAATAAAATTGGATGCTGCTGCATGGCTCGATTTTCTGTCATTTCGACGAAGCAATCCAGTAAAAAATGCTAAAAATTAGCATTTTTTTAATTATCTTCTGGATTGCCGCGTTCCTTTTAGTCACTTGCAATGACGCTTCAGGTATCCATGCAACAACGCCATAGAATCGAATAAAATAACTTAGCACTTTTTCAAGTTATGTTATTCTTTATGTAATTTGTTACTTCTTCTACGACTTCCATAGCCGAAAGCTTTGAAGTATCGATAATTAAAGCATCTGAAGCAGGTAATAACGGTGCGGCTTTTCGCTCTTTATCTCTTTTATCTCGCAAAATTATTTGCCGTAAAATCTCATCGAGTATACATGTTTTTCCTTTTGCTTGCAACTGCTTATATCGTCTTTCAGCCCTAATTTGAGGATTTGCGGTGATAAAAATCTTTAAATCTGCTTCAGGTACAACAACAGTACCTATATCCCTACCCTCCATAATGATTCTTGGTGTTGTTTTTACTAGATTAATCAGATATTTATTTAGATTATTTCTCACTTCACTTATTACGGCAATTTGCGATGCTATATTTCCTATACTCTCATTCTCCAAGTCAAGATGACTATTGAGTTTTAATTCTTTAGATAAAGCAATGACTGTATCTATATCAGTGACATCTATTTGTTGATTAATACAGTCAAAAGCAAGCTGCCTATAAACAATACTTGACTGAAAATATTGAAGAGAAAATTTTTTTGCCAGTATTAAACCGATAGTACCTTTACCTGAAGCAGCGGGGCCGTCAAGAGAAATAGTAAAATTTTTAGAAATATCAAAGACTTTAGTTTTTAAATCCACCATAAAATTATAGACTAAATAATAAAGTATTATAAATAATGGAAATAAAGCTTGAAATCTAGTACATTATGCAATAAATATAGAATTTAAAATTATTAGAGCCATCAGTAAATAAATTTTAATTACTAATTAAAATTTATTTACTGATGGCTCTAAGGGTGATTAGCTCAGTTGGTAGAGCATTACGTTGACATCGTAAAGGTCGGTGGTTCGAGTCCACTATCACCCACCATTTCCCAGTTTTTGGTATTTTCACAAATGTATCAAACGACAGATATAGTTTTGATGTCCTTATAAGGGATATAATATACAATAAATTAATTTTACTCCTTAATAAAAACCAATTCACTATCGGATGAGTGCTTAGCACTAAATGCATAACCTAAATATGAGAAATTCTTAAGTAGTGCAGGTGAATCAATGAGGTTGTGAGCAATAACCTTTACCATCGTCCCCCGAGCTTTTTTAGCATTTATTCCAATTGTTGATAATTTTCCGTCTCTATTCTCTTTAAAATAAATGTTAACTAATTGATATTTAAGCTTATTTAGGTTTATTACAGATGAATATTCTTGTGATGCTAGATTGAGTAAATATTTATTTTCATGCTTAGCAAGAATTTTATTAATATAATTAGTGACTTCATCTTGCCAAAAGCTTGTTAAATTTATTTCATTTAGTTTTGTTGCCATTTCTAATCTATACGGCTTAATAGCATCTAGCGGTTTTAAGGCTCCGTAAAGACCTGATATAATAAGCAAATGTGATTGCAGGAAATTTAGTTCATGATTAGTTAGTTTTTCTACATGTATATTATTAAAAACCTCTCCTGCATAAGCAAAAATAGCTGCTTTACTCTCTTGATTATTAAAATCCTTGAATCTTTCTTTATTTATATGTGCAAGTTTTGTACTTATATTCATTATTTCCGATAATTGATTCTCAGAATAGCTTTGGAGTGTAGAAAGTAACTGGTTAGTTAAATTAGGGAATATAAGAGAAGTTAGCCATGTTTTGGGAGCTAGCTTCTCAAAATTAAGAGTTTTAGCAGAAGAAATAATAACAAGCATTTCTATCTAACCGGAGTACCCGGAAGAGATGAGGTGGTAGTAGCAATATTTCTGTGAGTACTATCAATTGTTTTCATAATTGCATAACTTGGATCACCGTCAAGTTCTACTACTTTTTTTGATTTCGTAGTTTTTTGACCCGTACAACCAATTAAAGCTATAGAAGCAAATAAAACTATTAAAGATCTTATCATAATAAATACCCTGTTTTAATTCTACACTTAAGATAGTTGCCTATTATTATAATGTCAAGTGAGAGGAAAATTTTATTAACCTATCCTATAACGTTTAAGTAATAATCTAAAAATTCTTCATAATATTTTAAATCTAATTTTGCATAATTTAAATTAAGTTTCTCTTCGCTTTTTTCTATTTTGGGTTCAGATTTAGACTTATCATAATTTTTTCTAGTTTCTAAATAGTATTCTAAAGTTTCTTCATATTCCCATCTAGGGTGATCAACAGATTCTTTTTCTAAATATGTCATTATTGATGATATTTTTTCCTTTAAAGATTCATTACATACTTCTTCAAAAATATGATAATATTCTTTCTTATTAGATACTAAAAGCATGATTGTTGGTTTACTATCATTTAATTAATTATATAATGCTTCAAAAAAATCATATTTTTATAATATCGTGATACATGAGATGGTCTATATTAAGTGCTTGAATAACCAATTGTCCGTTTATCGATAATATTTTTTTGAAAAGTTCTAAATCTTCAATATGAAGAGCCATGGACAAAATATTATTATGTAGTACCATACTTTTTATTATTTTCCACTTCTCTATAACACTATATTTAGACCATTCCATAACTTATCTACTCCATATAGTGAAATAAATTTTTAGGCATTCTGTAATAAACAATATTATAGAATTTATTGCTTGCAGGGAATTTGCGTTTGCGTATGGAGAAGTTACCAAAATTTCTAATCTCGATACGCTCTTGTTCTTTGAGAGACCGACTTAAATAATCTAAGATTAAATCTACTGAATCTTTAACATCTTCTTTGGAAAGATAATTCAGTTTATCATGTACTTTATCTATTAAATAATTCTTAGTAACCATTATTAAAAAATTGCTTTGATTCCATTAAAACTATTTTTAAAAAAACTAGGTGCTATACTATCAAAATCTTCAAGTATTATGTCCATTAATTTTGGTTTTGGTTTTAATTGATAATCTTTAACTAGTAGATTAGCATTAATTTTCTTAACTTCCTGCAACCATTTTAATGCAGTATCTTCCGAGCCTATAGCATCCACAAGCTTTAACTTTAAAGCCTGACGACCTGAATATACTCGTCCGTCTGCGAGCTTTTTTACTTCTTCGATAGGAAGATTACGCCGCTCTGAAACAAGTTCAAGGAAAAAATTATAAGTATCTTCTATATTTTCCATAATGGCTACCCGCACTGCTTCCGTCAGTTTTTCGGTAAGATTTGGGGCAGCTTTTAATTCACCTGATTTGAAATTATTAAACTTAATCCCCAATTTTTGAGCAAGCTCCGTTACCTCGGCTGTTTGTAGTATTACACCTATTGAACCCGTAATAGTGCCGTTATGGCTAATAATATAATCGCCTCCGAGAGAGATTAAATAACCTCCGCTTGCAGCCATTGTTCCCATAACGATTACTACCGGCTTTTTCTCGGATATTTTACGTAAGATAGTATAAATTTTTTCAGAGCCGACTACCGTACCGCCAGGAGAATTTACGTTAACTATTAACGCTTTAATATGAGAATCATTGATTATTTTTTTGAGCTTTTTATCACGCTTTTCGTCTTCAAGAATTATTTCGTCTATTAATATGGAAGCTATATAGTCTTCATTAATATTAATAGGTAAAACTTCTTGTAGAACAAAATCTTTACCAACTAGTAAGAATACGATAGCAATTAAAATAATAGCTGCTAGCTTCCAAATTAACAAACGAGATTTTATTTGTCTTCTTTCAATTAAATAATCAGGTGTTATACTCATTGGTTCTTATGTTTTTTTAGTTATCCAATTCGATGTCATCCCAGCGTAGGCGGGCAATCCAGCACTTTAAAGCATGTAAAAGCTCGATTTATCTCGCTTTATGATGGAGATTCCTGCTTGTGTAGGAATGAACATAAGGCGTCCACATAACAAGGCTACACGGGAATGACATCAGAGTTATCCAATAAAAAACCTACACGGATACGTAGTTCATGACAACTACAAACCATTCTTAGGGCGTTCAGGACTCTTCATCATCTCAAAAAACTCATTGTTGGTTTTAGTAGTTTCAAGTTTTTTGAGTAAAAATTCTATTGCTTCACTGCTACCCATTGGGTCGATAATACGACGAAGAACCCACATTTTATTTAATATTATTTTATCTACTAATAAATCTTCTTTTCTAGTTCCTGATCTCGTTATATCAATAGCCGGATAAATACGTTTATCGGCAATCTTACGATCTAGAACTATCTCGGAATTACCTGTACCTTTAAACTCCTCAAAAATTACCTCATCCATACGAGAACCGGTTTCAATTAAAGCTGTACCTATTATAGTAAGCGAACCGCCATTTTCGATATTTCTTGCTGCTCCAAAAAATCTTTTCGGTCTTTGTAGTGCATTGGCATCAACACCGCCCGTTAATACTTTACCTGATGACGGCACTACGGTATTATAAGCACGAGCTAAACGTGTTATCGCATCTACTAAAATTACTACGTCTTTTTTATGTTCTACTAAACGCTTTGCTTTTTCGATAACCATTTCTGCAAGCTGTACGTGCCTACTTGCTGGTTCATCAAAAGTAGAGCTAACAACCTCTCCACGCACAGAACGTTGCATATCGGTTACTTCTTCAGGTCTTTCATCTATTAACAGTACTATTAAAAATACTTCCGGATTATTGGTTGTAATTGCATGTGCTATATTTTGTAATAATACGGTTTTACCTGTACGAGGTGGTGCTACTATTAATGCACGTTGTCCTTTACCCATAGGGGCAACAAGTTCAATAACTCGTGTACTAAAATCCTTACTATCTTTACTATTATTTTCAAGTTCTAATCCTAATTTTTCATCAGGATATAAGGGAGTTAAATTATCAAAATGAACACGATGATAAGCTTTAGAAGGGTCTTCAAAATTTACTCTATTGACTTTCAGTAAAGCAAAATAACGTTCTCCGGCTTTTGGAGCTCTGATCTGACCTTCTACAGTATCACCGGTACGCAGACCAAAGCGACGAATCTGACTAGGAGAAATATAAATATCATCAGGACCTGCTAAATAGTTTACTTCTGGCGAACGTAAAAAACCAAATCCGTCAGGTAGTACTTCAAGTACCCCTTCTCCCACTATTAAACCTCCCTGCTCTACAGATTTTTTTAAAATTGCAAAAACTAATTCTTGTTTAAGTAATGAATTAATATTTTCGATTTTTAATGCTTCTGCTTGAGCTTGTAGTTCCTCCGGTAATTTACGTTTTAATTGTTTTAAATTAATAATATTACCGTTCTCTGCAAAATTATTATGATTATTATTGGACTCGGTATTGTTAAGTTCTTCTGTAGATTCTTTATTAGTTGTGTTCATTATTTTATTATTAATAGATTATAATTGAAAAGTTGAGTTAGCAATTAAGTTTAAAGGTAAGTAATATACTTATTTAAAATTAGGAATCAAATTAGATTTTTAGAAAATTTTATTTATTCTTGTGGTTTGAAGAATTATTTATCTTGTTAGCTTATAAGAGCTGTTTATATATGTAAAAGCATATTAACAACGTAATAGCACATTGTCAACTCAAATCGTCATTGCGAGCAGGTATTGTGTTGCATAGACCGGTAAAACTCACTGTGTCACCCCGTGGCACGGGGTCCATAAAAACAATAAAAGTACTAATAATTTTATTATTTTCTTGGATACCGTGGACAAGCCTCGGTATGACATCAAGGACGTTTGGATAAACCAATCCACGTATACTCTACAAATCATTTGATTTTAATAATAACACATTTGAATTAAGTAATGGAGTAAAAATGTTTTTCACTTCGTTTAATAATGCTTTATTACTTATTTCTTGGTTTAGTTCGCTACGTACCGCATCAAATATTTCTCTTAAACTTTTCTCTTCTACCATATATTTAAAAATATATTTAGTGCTTCTAAATATAGACATTGAGATGTTAACATTATTTAATATCCCATTATTAATAGTAAAATTAATAGCATTATTTACTGCTGAAGGATTAGATTCCAAATGCTCGTAAATTTGTTTAGCAAAATTGGCAATATTATGGAAGTACGGTATATTATCAAGGTCATCAAGAGAGGCTACACTATCTTTTTGGTTTGATACGTAAAATGAATGTTTAATAATATTACCGGTAAGTATTTCGGAAATTGCTTCTCTAGTTACTTTATCCATCTTTTGAACTTTTTGCAGCAGTGAAAAATCTTTTATATAATGTTCCGGTCTCAATAAAATTTTTTCTAAAGGATCAAGATAATCAACAAAATTTAAGCCTGCTTTTTTTACGAATTCATATAACTCAGGAACGGAATAGGCTCTATCCTGTTTGTGCAGGAACATGTCATAAACTCCGACGTCACCGAAATTTTGGTAATCTGAAAATAACTCCCAACCTCTTTTATACCAGTTAGTAGCAGGCAAATTATCTAGAATTAGTTTCCCGTTCATTACTTCTTCGACACGGTTTTTAGTATCTTTATTTATCATTTTCATTAAATCCTGAATTTGATAAACACCGGTACGTCCGTATTTAGCATATACCATTAAACCCATACCGCCGGTTGGCTTTAAAGAATCTTTTAGAGTTTTTAAACCTTCATCGGGATTTACTAAATGATGGAGCACACCGGTACAATTTATATAATCGAATTTTCCAAGTTTTAAATTAGGTATATTAAATATTGAATCATTAATCCATTTAATATTTTTAAGTCCTCGTACTTCTGCACGTTTTTGTGCTACTTCCATGCTAGGTTTACTAAAATCTAGATATATTATCTCAGCATTTTTTTTATCTTTTAACTGCTCGGCAAGATAAATAGTTGAATCACCAGTGCCGCCGCCCGCTATTAAGCATCTAAAATTATTATTAAAATTTTCTTTTCCTTTATATAGAAAATGGTTTAATTCTCCTAAGAACTCACCGCAAATTGCAAGTAAACGTTCTTTTTCTTGATTTGGGTCTCTGAAAGGATACGGATAATCTTGATAATGCTCTTGTACTTCTGCTAAGTCTTTGGAAATTGTTGTTTTCTTTGAATCGTTCATAAATATTATTGTTTTTTTAAGTTATTATTATGTAATCGCTTATCTATTTTCGGCTTTGTTGCATGGATCGGTTTACCGTCATTGCAAGGAAAAACTGTAAGTTTTAACGAAGCAATCCAGTAAAAAATTCTGATTTACAGAATTTTGTCATTATTTTTCTAGATTGCTGAGTCGCTTACGGTTCCTTGCAATGATGGTTCAGGTATCCATGCGGGCAACGTTATCTACTCTCTAAGAAGTATATCTTTTATAATTAATTGAATAGTATAATTATTTTGCCAATTATTGGTTTTTAACGTTCCTATTGCGGCAATATTTTTTGCTTTAGGGCTTAATAAAACATCTTCAAATGAAGTTCCTACCGAATTAAAAGCAATAGCAGATAAGGCTTTATTACCAAAGCTTCGCTTATTTGGAACAAGTATACATTTAATATGCTTACTTCCAACGATATCTGCTTTTAATACAAATAAATCATCAAATTTAAATATAGGCTCATGATTTCCTTGACCGAAAGGCTCTAAAGTGTTTAATTCCTCCATTAAATGGAAATTCACACCATTAACCGTTAAATCAATATCATATTCTGCATGCTTATGATTTTCTAGTTTATTTATACTAATTCTAAAAGCATTATTAAAAAAATTCTGCAATTCTTGTAATTTTTCAGCAGTTACGGTAAAACCTGCAGCCATAGCATGACCTCCGCCTGCTATTAGCAAATCTTTGCTTTTAGCATTGATAATCTCAGCACCGAAATCAATACCTAAAATAGAACGGCATGAAGCTTTACCAATCCCGTCATTTAAAGCCACAACCGCTACCGGCTTATCAAATTTTTCTTTTAATCTGCCGGCAACGATTCCTATAACGCCTGGATGCCATCCTTCTTTTACGATAAATAATAAACTACTATCTTGTTGAGTTAAAGCAATTTCTGTTGCCTCTTCTATCATTAATAACTCAATTACTTTACGCTCATTATTATGTTTTTCGAGTTCTTCAGCTAATTTACTTGCTTCATTAGAACAACTAGTAGAGAGGAGATTAGCCCCTAAACTTGATTTTCCTACTCTACCGCCTGCATTGATACGTGGACCTAAAATAAAACCTAAATGATAACATTTCGGTATTTCATTAAGTCCTGCCATATCATATAATGTTTTAATACCAATATTTTGTCTTTGTTGCATTACTTTCAAACCGCTTGCGACAAATGCACGATTTAAGCCTGTTAATGTCATCATATCGCAAACAGTACCAAGAGCTACTAAATCTAGATACTTCATTAGGTTAGGCTGAAGTATTGTTTGCGTGAAATAATTTTGCTTTTTTAAATTCGATAATATTGCAGTTGCAAATAAGAAAGCAACTCCTACGGCGGCCAAATGTTTATATTCGCTTTTTTCATCAATACGATTTGGATTGACTATCGCTACTGCATCCGGTAATATTTCCGTAGCTATATGATGATCGATTACTATAACATCAAGGTTAAGATCTTTTGCGTGTTTTAGGGCTTCGTGTGCCATAGCACCGCAGTCAACCGTAATTAATAGTTCTGTACCTTTATCTTTAATGTTTTGCATAGCAAAAGGAGTAGGACCATATCCTTCAGCTATACGATCAGGAACATAAATATCACATATTATATTTAAATCTCTAAAGACATTTTTAAGTAAAGCAGCTGAAGTAGCACCGTCTACATCATAATCGGCAAAGATACATATTTTTTGGTTATTTAAAATAGCTTTAACGGTTCTATCTACAGCCTTTTTCATATCGAGTAGATGAAAAGGATCAGGTAATAAATTTTTGATTTTCGGTATCAAAAAATTTTCTACTTCCTCTAGATTATTTACTCTTAATGATACTATCCTAGCCAGTAAATCACTAATTTTGAAACTACGACATAACTCGGTGACTATATCTTCGTTAATTAGTTTCTGCTGCCAGATTTTACCGTTTACAGATGCTTGTGTTTTCATTTTACATTGTCATCCCGTGGCTTGACCACGGTATCCATCTTTTTATACTAAAAAATATCTCGGTATTACCTAATTCGCTTGATCACTAAATCCAATTAAAAATGCCAAAATAATTTGGTATACTTTAAATGGTTTTTACTGGATGCTGTGGTCAAGCCACGGGATGACATCGCCTCTATATCTCTGAAAGTTTTTTAGCTTCATCATCTGCAATTAAAGCTTCAACAAATTCATCTAATTGTCCGTTTTTAACTACTTCGTCTATCTTATAAAGAGTTAAGTTTATTCTATGGTCTGATACTCTTCCCTGTGGGAAATTATAAGTACGTATCCGTTCCGAACGATCTCCCGAACCTACCTGCCCTCTTCTACTATCGGCTCTTTCTTGTTCCTTGTTACGTCGTTCTTCTTCATAAATTCTAGCACGTAGAATTTTTAACGCCTTTGCTTTATTTTTATGCTGTGACTTCTCATCTTGTAAGGCTACGGTAATACCGGTAGGGATATGGGTTATACGTACGGCAGAATCGGTAGTATTAACGTGCTGTCCACCAGCCCCTGAAGCTCTATAAGTATCAATTCTTAAGTCTTTATCTTCAATTTTAATATCAACCTCTTCAGCCTCAGGAAGTACTGCAACTGTTGCTGCTGAAGTGTGAATACGTCCTTGTGATTCCGTTTCCGGTACTCTCTGCACTCTATGAACGCCTGATTCAAATTTGAGCTTAGAGAATACATCTTTGCCTTTTATCGACGCCGATGCTTCTTTATAACCGCCTATGCCAGTATCGGAAATTGCTAATATCTCGAAACGCCATCCTTTTAACTCGGCGTATCGTTGGTACATATTGAAAAGTACGGCAGCAAAAAGTGCGGCTTCTTCTCCGCCGCTTCCTGCTCTAACTTCAATAATAGCACTTTTATTATCCGCATCATCTTTCGGTAATAAAGCAATTTTTACAGCTCTTTCAAGTTTTGGTAACGAATTTTCAAGAGTATGTATTTCGTCTTCAATCATTTCTAAAGTGGTATTATCAAGTCCTACTTCTAGCTTAAAATTATTTGCTTCTTCAAGCTCAGATTTAGCTTTATTATATTCTTTAATTTTTACTACAACATCTTCAAGTTCGGCATATTCTTTAGATGCCTTCACAAACTCGTCTCCTATAATGCCGGAAGATAGTTTTTTGCCTAAATTTTCATATTTATCTAAAATTTTTGCTAAATTATCTGAAAAACTCATGTTATTTTATTTTGATTTGTTTTGATTATTGTCATACCGCGACTTGAGCGCGGTATCCATCTTAAAATACTATAATATTAGTATTTTAAGTTGTTTTTATGGATCCTGTGGTCAAGTCACGGGATGACACAGAGATGAAATTGATCCACATGGGCAATGTTCGTAATGACGGCTTATATCAATATCAAAGCGGGGCTTTCTATAAACTTCTTAAACGCTGCCAAGAACTCAGCACCGACTGCTCCGTCTACTACTCGGTGATCGGCAGAAAGAGTTACATCCATAATTGTTGCTATAGTTATTTGATCATTCTTGACTATAGCACGTTTTGCACTAGCTCCGACGCTCATTATACAACTTTGTGGTGGGTTAATTATAGCATTGAAATTTTTAATACCGTACATACCGAGGTTAGAAATGGTAAACCCTCCGCCCTGAAATTCTTCAGGGGTTAATTTATTATCTTTTGCTTTCTTTATTAATCCTTTCATTTCACGAGATAGCTCTATAATGTTTTTTTGATTGGCATTTTTAACTATCGGCGTAACAAGCCCGTTCTCAATCGCTACCGCTACTGAAATATCGATATTATTGTAATATCTAATTGCATCTTCCCCCCAACTAGCATTGGCATTTGGTACTGCTTGTAAAGCTTTGGCTACTGCTAAAATAATAAAATCATTAACCGATATCCTTGTTGATTTATCTTCAAAAAAAGATTTATTAATATCTTCTCTTATATCTAACAATTTATCAACATTACATTCTATAGATAAATAAAAATGTGGAACTGTTTGTTTAGATTCAAGTAGACGCTTGGCTATAATCTTGCGGATATTATTATTTGGTACTAAACGATATTCTTCAGGATTTCTACTAACTATTTTATTATGAACAGTGCTAGGAGTATATGATAAGACATCTTGTTTGACTATTCTACCGTATGGACCGCTACCTTTCACGCTCTCAAGTCTAATATTTCCCATTTTTGCAAGTCTTTTTGCAAGAGGTGAGGCGAATATTTTACTAGCATCATGTTTTATAACTGCTACCTGCTCTTCTAGCTTAGCTATATTCTCGTGGGGTTTTGGAAGGTTAGCATCTGTTTTTGGTGACGGTGATACATTATTATTTTTTGTAATAAACGCATCAATATCCGCTTTTTCTTCTCCTTCTTCACTTAATACGGCAATTAAAGAGTTAACAGGTACATTTTGACTATTTTGTGGGATAACTATTTTGGCCAGTATACCTTCATCTACTGCTTCTACTTCCATCGTTGCTTTATCGGTTTCAATTTCGGCAATTACTTCCCCAGGATTAACTTTATCTCCTTCTTTTTTTAACCACCTAGCTAGATTTCCTGCCGTCATAGTCGGAGATAAAGCAGGCATTAAAATTTTAATCGGCATAATTTGTTTAGATTTGATTTTTTATTATTGTTGTTCTTAATGTCATTGCGAGGAGGCGTTGTTGTATGGCTCATTTTATTTCATTCCCGCGTAGGCGGGGATCCAGTAAAATAACTTCAATATTAATATAGAAGTTACATATTTGATAAAACAAATATATAAAAAACTTGTTTTTTATATATTTTACTGGATCCCTGCCTACACGCGGGAATGAAATCGAGTAGGTTTGACCGATTCATGCAACAACACACAGCCACGTAGCTCATAACGATTTGAGTAGCTATCACACCTTAATATCAGGGCTAACTATCATTATCATCTGCTTACCTTCCATTTTAGCATGCTGATCGATTTTAACGAGTCCTTCGAGTCCTACTTCTATACGTTTAAATAGTTCTTGACCAACCTCTTTATGAAGAATCTCTCGTCCCTTAAACCATAAAGAAATTTTTACTTTATCTCCGTCTTTTAAAAATTCTTTTATTTTTCTTAGCTTAGTTTCAAAATCACCTATACTAATATTAGGTTTAAATTTCATTTCTTTAAGTACGACGATTTTTTGCTTTTTGCGTGCTTCATGCAAACGCTTTTTGCTTTTGTACTTAAACTTACCAAAATCTAGAATTTTACAGACAGGGGGTACAGAATTCGGTGATATCTCGACTAAGTCAAGACCTGCTCTTTCTGCTATATCTAATGCTTCTCTAATATTTACAACGCCGTGCATTTCGCCGTTTTCGCCTACTAGACGAACTTCTTTAGCTCTGATTTCTCTATTAGCCTTAGGAAAATTATTTTTAGAAATAAAATTTCTCCGTATTATGTTTATAAATAAATATATATTGCATTTAACTTATTTTATTTAAAATTACAAGTAAATAAAATATTTTATCTTTAATTTTATTTAGAAAGTTTTAAAAAAATTGAAACTACAAGGCAAATGCCAAATATTAATAAACAGATTCGTGTTAATTTAGCGACTCTTTCCTGTATTTTCAAGTTTTTTAGATCTATAGCATGCTTATGAGCTTGTTCTTTTTGTGCCATATGCATTAATTCCTGTAAAGTACCGGGATAAATACTCTCATATTCACTGATTAAATCAATTGGCGGTAATATATGTTCAAATTTTTTACGGTAAAAATTATTATCAGGCTCATTGATACTCAAAGTCTTAGCATAACCTTTATTTAATCTATTATTTTTGTTAAAAAAACGTTTAGTCTCTTTCATATTCCTTTTTTATTTTTTGAAATGTATATAATATATTACTTTCAACTATTTTAAAATAATCAATTAATTGCATTTCTTTTTTTTGCTGTTGTTTGGCGCTTTTCATATTTATTATATTCTTTAGCTCTGCATATACTAGTTTTATAAAGCTTTGTTTCATTGATTATACTAAATTTATAAAATCTTTTTTTGGTATTAGTGGTTTGCCCCTAAAATTTATAGCATTATTAAATTTATTGCAACAGCTTATAAAATTTTTATCACATCCGGCAATAATTTTTACTTCCTCGGTATCTTTAGCATAATTTGGTATAATATCTTCTAATATAATCATCACTGAAATTGCTTAGAACTTTATTGCTAAAATGATTTTTGCCGAATATAATTTGACCGCCGTTATAATAGCAGTTTTCTTTATCTAAATCTAGTATTCTTAAACTTTCCTTGAGCATTTCTTTAACCTTATATATGCCGCTATATAAAGCTTTATCTATTTGGCATTTACTATTTCCAAAAACTGCTTTACATATTTTGCTATATTGGTTAATTATAGTCTGATTATATTTTACCGTTTCAGGTTTTAAATATATTTTAAAGTTTAAATCATATTGTGTATATAAAGTGCAATAATATGTAACGAAATGCTCAAAAAGCTTGTCAGTATATATTATTATTTTAACAATAGAATTATTTAAATCCATTGTCGTCATAATGCCGTTTTTTTCAAAAATACCTTCCAAAATTATATGATTCTGTGCAGAATCGTTAAATTCCGCTTCTTTGACATCTAAACCGGAATTCGGTGAAAAAACTCTCTCTTCACTTTTTATAGCATGATTACTATTTGTTAAGTTTAATGCCTCACCGCTAGCTAACTTAATTTGAAAACAATAAACAAAATTAGAGAGCTTTGTTATTACTTCTTCAATGGCAATACTCATATAATTACCTCCATCAACTCTATGTTTGATAATTCTATAGAACCGTCATTACAATAAGAATATTCAAAACTATCTATACTAAATCTCACTGCTACGTCAAAAATAAAATCAGCAGTTAAAGTTGTATTTTGTCCTAAAGGCTTCGGTAAGGTTATATTGCCGTCATTATAATCGACTATACCCATATAGTCCTTGCGTTATTAATATACGGAACTACACTATTATTAACCGGTTTAGTAATTACTCGTTCATAAGGAGCAATAGCATCGCTATATATCTTCCTTAGCTGAAATTTATTTAAATTGCCGTCACCTCTAGCGATCATTCCGTTAGTTACTTTATAATCGCCATAATCCCTCAATCTAAAAGCAAAATTACTGCCTTGTCTTGCTTTAAAGAAGCTATTAAATTGCTCAAATTCAGTACTGCTTAACTTTGCATTTTTGATTAAATATTTCTGACAGCCATAGTTGCAGTCTAAATGTCTTGCTTCTCTACCTGATTTAGTGATAGCATGTAGACAATTCCATTTTTCCGACCGCAAAACTTTCAACAAATTCCGGCATGCGTATATCGTGAAAATTCATAAGATACCTAAAATTACATGTGTGTTTTACTGGATTCCTGCTTTCGCAGGAATGACATTAATATTTTTACTAAGCTTGTCCAAATTTTTTACAAGTTTTTTTGGATTGCCGCACGACCAAAGGTCGCTCGCAATGACGACTTGGATATCCATACAGACAACACCTGTCACGCTACTAGATGACACAGAGGGCTTTTCAACAACGCCTGATAATTCATTACCAGTTTTGTATTGACTAAATCTTTGCTAGCTTGCAACTCTATTTTATTTGCTTTTATCCCTGCAACATTTTTAAATGAGTGATGTTCTATTTTATCGCTTATTTTACTAGCAAGGCTTAGAGCAATATTACGATTTTTATCATTAGTAAAAATCCATATTTCAAATTCCCGTTCTTTAAATAAAATACGCATTTTAGTAGTGATATTTTGAATAAATCTTATTTTAAATAGAAAATACCCTTCCGTTATTATATGTCCGAAGCTTATATTTTTTAGAGCAAGGAATTTACTATCGCATAACGGCTTAATTTCGGCATAGCTTATTAATTTCTCTACCCATCTATCTTCCTCCATCCCCTCTCCTGCGATATTTTCTAAAAACTTAATTTGATGCTGAAAATTTTTCACGACTGTTTTTTTGCATGTGTTTACCTTTTAAATAATTTCCGTCATTGCGAGGAAAAACTGTAAGTTTTGACGAAGCAATCCAGTAAAAAATTCTGATTTACAGAATTTTTTACTATTTTTGTTGGATTGCCGCGTCGCCTACAGCTCCTTGCAATGACGACTTCGTATCTACACAGTTATAAGAACCGTATTTCCTAAATTTGTATATTGCGATAAGGCAAATATAAATTTTTACCTCTTTGGAAAGCCCTATACAATTTGTAGCTTGACTATCATACATCTCGGCAATATGTAAGATAATCCCGTGTTTTATAGCGTGCGGAATATTGTTTTTATCGTAACCGCTTATATATTCTACCGTCAGCTCTGCATTACTTAATGCTTTATTTAGAGTTAAAAGATTTTGCTCAATCGAATAATCATCTGCCGCTAAGTCATTTTCTTGGTCTTTAAATTTTTTATAGATCCCGCGATCAAGTCGCGGGATGACACAGTATCTAATTAAAAACCCCAACTTTAATAGCGTCTGGGTTAACAACATCGCCCCTTACTCTCGTCACTGCATAAAATTTCACAAAAGGCTTTTCTGTATAAGGATCACGCATGATATTAATATCGCTTCTATCTACTATTTTATAACCTGCTTTAAAGTCACATACCGCTATAGCATTTCCCTGTTTATCTATAGGAGGCATATCGGAGCTACAAATTACCGGTACTCCAAATATAGTTTGTTTAAAGGAATCCGATAAAGATTGTTGCCAAATAAAACGACCTTGATGATCTTTAAGCTGCTGTATTTTCGATAAGGTAATACGATTCATTAGCAAAGTTGCATTTGCTAAATATTCTTCCTTAAGTGCGTTGATAAAATCAAGCAGCCCATCGGTGATAATTTTATTACCCATCTTAACTTTCTCGATTTTATCATGTTCAGGCGATAAAATACCTCTAGGTTTTTTTATACCGTCACCGTTTATAAACGCATTATTTTCCATTTTAACGAAACTATCATGCAATCTTGCACCTAACAAATTTTCAACCCTAATAGTCGCATCATCAAGTAGTGCTTGGCTAGCTTTCGGCTGTGCCAGCTCATGAACAAAAATACGCTGCTGCTTTAACTTTGCTGCAGGGGTTTCCTCTTGTGCTTCTACCTCACCAATCCAGCCACTGCTAAATTTGCCATCCTCGCTTATTATATCAAGTGTATTTGTAGAGATCGTTTCAATCGAAGCTAACTGCCTCATTGATGATTTAGTATTTATTTCGTTAATGATACTGTTGTATAAAGTCTGTAATATTAAAACACCACCTGCTTCTACTATTCAGAGATGACTTTTGCATAAGCCCATTATCTTCGCCTTTACGCACATCATTAATGACAGCCGTCTTTTGTTCTTGTTCCTCTATATTTATACTATTTGGTCTTTCTAAAATATTTTGCATATTATAGAATTTTTCTTCTAATTCATTGATTTTATTGTTATATTCTACACCTTGATTTTTAGTAATATATAAGATTTTAGTATTCTGATTAGCAGGAAAAGTAACAATGCTTATCTCTAAAAGCTCTGCTTCGGTAATTATTCTCTGTCTTGCATCATTATAAACCAAGTTTTTTATATACAAGCCTATAGATAATCCATCTATTGCTCATTGCTTTATTAGCTCTATCGCTTCTACTCCTGCTTTGACTTTATTATTTATCACCGCTTCCATTTTTAAACCGTGATCATCTTCGGCAAGGTGCGTGATAATCCCTATACGTTTTTTACTATCATGTTGCCAAAGAAATTTTACGTTTTATGGTGAGAAGCATTTGCAACAGCTCATTTAACAAGGATATCATTATGATGATCATGGCAGGCTATTAAGAGGTATTTATACATTTTTCATTCTCAAATTCTCTTCCGATTAAGACCATAATATCTCTAAATCGTGTTATATTTGTATTTTGAAGTTCATACTAAGGTATTTTTTTTATTGCTTCGTCATATAGTTCTATTAAACCTTTAAATGCCTTATTATTACCGGTAAATAACACGCATTTAAAAGTTTTTACAATTTTTAAGAAATTTTGTGTTAAAGTACAAATATTATTGTGAGAAAGACTTTTAAATTTCTTTAATTGCTCATATGCATTTGTTAAAAATGCCTGAGACGCATAACTTGGAGCGCTGTTCTCTTGGGGCATATATTGATCACCTTGTTAAATTAGAGCTTAAGTAGAGGTTAACAAAAATTAAATCTACAATTTAAATTTAGTAATTTTTTTACTAAAAAAAAGTTCGGCAGTGGAAAAAGAGAGTATTTTTTTGGAAGGTAGTTGCAATATTATTCTACCAGTATTATCGATATCTTTAAAAAGACCGGTTATTATATCATTTTGATGTTTGACGCTAATATTTTCATGTAACTTATAAGCATGTTCTAACCATTTTTTTCTAATAAAAGAAAAACCGTTATTATGCCAGATTTGATAATATTTTTCAAAATTCTCTATTAATTTTTCAAGTAAAGCTTGCAGCTCTATAGGCGGTAGGTTTTCGCTTATTAAGCTAGTAGTAGGCTGGTCTATATTATCAGGGTGATAGGTAATATTAATACCGATACCGATAATAAGGTAATAATTATTTTCTATTTTAACAGATTCAAGAAGTATACCGGCAATTTTCCGACCGTTCACGAGAACATCGTTAGGCCATTTTAGTTGTATAATGCCATCCTGTAGCTTGACCACGGGATCCAGAAAACAGCTTACAGCATCATTGGTTGTTGGTTTACTGGATCCCGTGGTCAAGCCACGGGATGACATACAATCATAAACGGCAAGTGCTGTAACAAAAGATAATTGCGGTAATAATTCTAGCTCTTTATCAGGCTTTATTAGTAAACTTACATGTAAGTTACCCGACCTAGACTGCCAGTTTTTGCCGTTTCTACCACGTCCGCTAGTTTGAGATTTGGCTAGTACTGCATAGTTTGAATCAACTTTAGAATTCTTAGCAATTCTCATAGCCTCAGAGCTTGTACTGTCTAGTTTATCAAAAACAATTAGTTTAAATTTACCGATGTTCATTTTTTTAGTAATCGTCATTGCGAGCGGATATTGTTGCGTAGACTGATTTTCAGTCATTGCGAGAAGAATTACACAGTAATTCGACGAAGCAATCCAGTTAAAAATTCTGATTTACAGAATTTTTTATTATTTTGTCTGGATTGCTACGTCGCTTCGCTCCTTGCAATGACAATAATTATCCCCTACTTGCATTACTTCTAGCCACAGTATTACTATGTTTGCTTTGAATTTTTGGTGCTTCGCTTTTACTTTTAGTTATAAAGCTTTCTAAATCTTGTTTAGTAAATTTAAACTTAGCAATATTTTCATCAAAGGTTTTAGTTTTATCAAATAGTACATCTTTATTTTTATCTATTCCAAGTACTTCAATAAAACCATTTTTTATTTTACTTGAAGCAGCTGGATCGTTTAAGGTATGCAGCAAAGCTTTCAATGAGTTTGTATCGGTTGTTAGTGTATTATTACGACTAGTTGCAGCAATAATTACATATTCTTTAAGCTTTTCATTTAATTCTTTTTCGTTTAATGCTCCGGTTTTACAAAATGATAATAACATTTTTGCTTTATCATCATGATTTTCAATAACTCCTTCTTACCATTTAGAAGTATTATTTTCTTTTGACGGAATAAACATTTCTAATAATTTGGTTCCAAAAGTTTTATGTAGATTTTTATTATCATAAACTTCATAAACATTTAGTAGAAATTTTTGATGGTCAAATGTTTTATCTGCTTCTTTGCCAAGGTCATGATTATTCAAATGTTCTCTAGTTTGACAATATCCTTTAATATGCAAATAATCAGAATATTTTTGTGCATCTTTGAAATCCAAAGTATCTATTCCGGCAGTATCTAAAACAATAGTGTTTAAAGCATTTTCACGTAACTGCTCATTAGTTTCTCTTAGAGTTTCGGTATATTTAAATTTTCCTCCTACTTTTGCAAGAGTCTTAAATAATACATCAGCTAAAAACTTTACGATATCACTTGGGCTTTCAAATTTTTTTGCACTATATATAGCAATATTTGCATCAGCTTCCATACCTGTGCCAAAAGCCATAGCTAGAGTTCTACCTTGCTTTTTAGCTAAGGTAATTTCCTCCATATTATCAGTTACTTCTTTTGTATCAAATTCCGGTTCATTGTCTTTAAAATATTTGGTCGGTATATTATCTCTATATCCACCGTCGACATATTTTTTACTGTCAATTTCTACCGGCTTAAACAAGGGGTATAGAAGCAGAAGCACGGCAAGCTAAAGCAATTTCAATATTTGGTGTATCAAACTCTTGAAAATAGTTAGTGCACTTGTCTCTTGCTGCATTGCTGTAATTACTCAATCCTTATACTGCACTGGATCGTATTTTCGCAGTAACGCTATATCCTTAAAATATATTTTACCGTCTTTGTGGTTGTATCGTTCTCTTAATTCATCAAGAGCTTTATCATCTTTAACATTTACTATATCTGATCTCTGTAAAAAATTTCCTATATTTTCTTTAATAACAATTTCTAATAGATCATATAAAGGTTTACCGTCTTTATTTAACTGTACTATACCCGCAGAAAATCCTTTTTTCCCAAGCAAAGTTTGCAGATTTGTATTTTTAGAAATTTCTTCAAATCGCTCAGGCGGTGTTCCAAGAGCTACCACTGCAGTTATAGCACCGGCAGAAGAACACCCTGCTACCGCCTTGACATTATCTAAAATACCGGCTTTTTTGCTGCCTCATAAGCTCCGGGATATATTGCTACCTTAGCTCCACCTCCACTAAAGGCTATATATTCGATAGGAGTTTCTTGAGCCTGTTTAATATCCTCTAAATTCATAATTTTAGTTAATTAAGTTATCTTCTACAAACTTCCAGTTAATCATATGCTTAATAAATATGTCAACATAATCAGGTCGTTTGTTACGATAATCAATATAATAAGCATGTTCCCATACATCACATGCCAGAAGCGGCTTCATACCGTTTGCTATAGGTGTGCCGGCATTAGCAGTTTTTATAACTTGTAGCCTATTATCGTGATATACCAGCCATGCCCAGCCGCTACCGAACTGCCCCACTGCTTCTTGCTTAAACTGCGCGCAAAATCCTTTAAAACTACCGAAATCTTTATTAATTTGTTCTAATATTTTACCACTTGGCTTACCTCCGCCCTGCGGCTTTATTGAATGCCAAAAAAAGGTATGATTCCATATTTGGGCTGCGTTATTAAAAATAGCTGCATTTGAGTTTTGAGATGACCAGTCTATTATTTCTTCTAAATCTTTTTTTTGTAATTCTTCTTTATCTTTGAGTAAGTTATTTAGATTTTGTACATAAGCATTATGATGTTTACCATGATGATAATCAAAAGTCTCAGGAGTAAAATGTGGTTTAAAACTCTCTTTGTCATAAGGTAAATCAGGTAAGATAAAAGGATATGAGGTTTGATTAGATTTGTTGCAATAGGTCATGTTATTTTCTCCTAGATAGGGTTTTAGGTTTGTTGTTGTTGCTGGGTATACGAAGCTCAACTCTAAAAAGAGCAAGGAGTTCACAAGACGAGGAGCGGAGCGTATAATAATCGGTGAGCACCCTCGTTCTTGTAGAACGACGTAGCCAATTTTTAAAGTTCATCGAGTAGACAGCAATTTATAAAAATCGGAAGCTAGATAAAGCGATCCGGTTATTATAATATTTGCTTTATTATCACCGTTTATCTTCTTTATATCACTAATCGCTTCTTCGAGTGAATCGCTTTCGCTAAAATCAATACCGCTCTTTCTGCCTTCCAAATTTATTGTTTCTGCACTATGGCTTAGCGGTTCGGATAAAACTTTAACACCGTAACCTTTAATTGTCAAACCCTTAAAGTAGGAGCAAAACTCCTCGATATTCCTATTTTTAGTCATACCGAGTATTAAATATATCGGTGATTTTAAGTTATCACGAATCCAATTTGTCAAAACTTGAGCCCCACTATTATTATGAGCTGTGTCTACCCAAATTTGAACATTATCACCTATTAATCTAGAATATTTTGTCGGTTCTATTTTTTCGATTCTAGCCCGCCAAATAGTATTTTTCAGTCCTTTAGAGATAATTTCGTTGCTAATATTAAATTGTTTATTTATCAAACTTATTAAAGCAATAACGCTTGCAGCATTTATTAATTGATGATCACCAAGTAGGGAAGGAGTTGGAAATTCATAACTAAAATTTCGTGATGAATAAATAAACCCATTCTCCGCCTTTTTAATACCGAAATCATATTCATAACAAAAAGTAGGTACATCTAGCTCTTCGGCTTTTGCAAATAATGTTTCATAAACTTCTAAAGCTTGTATACTTATAACGCAAGGAACGCAAGATTTCATAATACCGGATTTCTCAACTGCTATTAGGGGTAATGTTGACCCAAGTACATTCATATGATCATATGAAATAGGTGTAATTAAAGTAATTAACGGTCGTTCTACTATATTTGTTGCGTCTAACCGACCGCCTAGTCCTGTCTCTAAAATTAATATATCGGCTCTTGTTTTCTCAAATGCTACAAATGCTGCTGCCGTAGTACCTTCAAAGAAGCTAGGTTCGATATTAAATTTTTCGCTTGCTACCCTTACCCCCTCACAAACCTGCCATAATTCATTATCCGAGATTTTCTCACCTGCTACTACGATTCGTTCATTAAATTCGAATAAATGAGGAGATGTATAGCAATGTACCTTATAACCTGCAAGCGTAAAGATGCTTTTAAGCATAGCACTGCTTGAACCTTTACCGTTTGTACCTGCTATATGTATGACGGGAGGAAGCCTTAAATGAGGGTTACCTAAGGCTTTTAAAAGTCTTGCTATATTTTCAAGATTATATTTAATATTATTTTTCCAGGTCGGCACCGGAAAATGCGGCATTAGCATTGTTATTGATTTTTTGCATGAATAATAGAGTTATATATCAACACTCGATATCATTCCCGCGGAAGCGGGAATCCAGTAAAACCTACTATGTCACCCAGTGGCTTGACCACGGGGTACACAGAAAAAAATTAATAAAGACTGGATACCGTGATCAAGTCGCGGTATGACACTAAATGTTCCTGGATTCCCGCTTCCGCGGGAATGATATCAAAATTTTTAGGCAATACAGAAGTTCATCGAGTTTTTGGTTTTACTACGTTGGTAAGTCCGATTAATAAGCCTGATTTAATTATTCCGGGTATTATAAAAAATAGTACACCACTATAAAATGCTTCTTTTAATCCTAAAAACTTGGATAACCATAACCAGCCTAAACCCATAATAATCATATTACCGATTAAGCATAAAGTAATTTGGTTTAACAATTTATTAGAAGTAAAAATTTTATCTTTTAAGCTAGCCATAATATATACGGCAACTATGAAACCTGCTAGATATCCACCGGTAATACCTAATAATATTGGTAACCCGCTAGAAAATTGACCAAATATCGGCACACCTGCAGCTCCTAGCGTTACAAAAGATAATACTGCTAGAGTACCGCTGACCTTATTATAAGTAAGCCCGATAAATAGCACTGCAACAGTTTGTAATGTTATGGGAACAGGCTTAAACGGTATTACTATTTGTGAACAAATAGTAAGTAATGCTACTCCTAAAACTATTTTTATTGCTTGCCTTTTGGTTAACGGTAACGAGATTGAATTAAGTTGCATAAAATTACTTCATAATTTATTTTTAAGTAATTACACTAAATAGAATTATATAATGTTCTTGTCAATAATATAAAAATGAAAATAAAAATTTATAATGATTTAGGAGTTTCAAAAGAAAGTATTAAGCATTGCGTGCATACCTTAAAACTTTATGCTCCAAAGTATAAGGTAGATTATATTACTGCACAAGAAATTATAGAGGAAAAGTGTTTTCAAAACACCTTATTACTTATTTTACTCGGTGGAAGAGATTTATACTATGTACAAAAATTGCAAGGCAAAGGAAATGATAATATAAAAAATTATTTAAAAAATGGCGGTAATTTTCTTGGAATATGTGCGGGTAGTTATTATAGCGGCAATTATTTAGCATTTGCTAAAGGAACAAATATAGAGATTATAGGTGAAAGAAAATTAAGGATTTTCAATGGAACGGTTAGAGGGCCATTACTTGCTCCTTACTACTATAATTCAAATAGAGGAGCAAGAGCCGCTTACCTAAAAATAAATCCAACACTTAATTTAAATATTAAGGATTGTTATGCTTTTTATAATGGTGGTGGATATTTTGTTGATGCAAAAAATACTAAAGATACTGAAATAATAGCAAGTTATGAAGATAATAAACCTGCAATAATAAAATGTACCTACGGCGATGGAACAGCTATTTTAAGTGGAGTTCATCTTGAACATGAGCCTGCACTCATAAAAAATCAATCTCTTAATAATATTCGTAAAATACTAAAAGCTCATGATACGGAAAGAACTAAATTATTAAATTATATATTCAAAAATCTAAATCTGTATAATAGCTCGGAGGGGTAAAGCCTGGTATTCTATCTTGTAATAATAACCTAAAAGTCGGTCTTGATTTAATTAGTGAATACCAATGTTTGATAAGCGTCCATTTATCCCAATAAATCTCACCGAAATAATCAAGTACCGATAAGTGACAGCTTGCGGCAATATCGGTAATAGTTAGTGAATCCGATACGAGATAACTTCTTTTTTCGAGTAAAGAAGTTATATATTCTAAGTGATAATTTAAATTATTTTTTGCAGCACGTAAAAACTCGGTTCGTGGGCTGCTCATTTTAGCAATTGATCTTATAACTTTTTCATCGATAATAATCTTAGTAACTTCACGATAAAATTTATCGTTAAACCAAAAGAATAATCGTCTAATTTCGCAACAAATATCAATATCTTCATCTAAAAAATTAAAATTCGGATATTTACTATTAAGATATTCAACAAAAGGATAAATGCCTACCACAAATAAGCCGTATGATTCTTCTAAAATAGGCAATGTTCCAGCAGGATTTATTTTTAAGAAACCTTTATTGAATTGCCAATAATCTTCTTTAATCGTAGTAAATTCTATATCTAATTCTTTTAAGAAGACACGAGCTTGTCTTGAAAGAGGACAAATAGGATTATAATATAACTTTTTCATTAATATTTGTGTCATAGTAAGTTCTAGGTCATTCCATGGTCTTGCCCTATGGTGTACGAACATTTCGTATGTCATTCCTGCTTTCGCAGCAATGACATACGGACCACGGATATGACAATAAGGTCTATAAGCCGGATTCTGTATGAATAGAAATTCATTGCAGTTATTTATCTAGGATAAACGTTACCGTTTACCTCAAGCGATCTACCCGCATTACAAGCCGGCTAGAGATAACCCGGGAACTTGATAAGTTCTGTAACGCCTATTTGATCTTGCTCTTGGTGGGGTTTACCATGCGTAATTTGTTACCAACTTACCGGTACGCTCTTACCGTACCTTTTCACCCTTACCGAGTACTTACGTACAATTCAGCGGTATATTTTCTGTGGTACTTTCCCTAAAGTAATAATACTCTGCCGGAGGTTAACCGGCACCATACCTCTATAGAGTCCGGACTTTCCTCGTGATCTATAGCTTTGCTATATCATCACGCAACTGCACGACCGTTTAGAATTATGGTCAATTTTCTTAAATTAGTCAATAACATCTAGAAGAAGTTCAATGCACTTATTAGGTTCTGTGAAAGTTTCTAATTGATTTGCTATTTTGAGATATTTTTTAGCAAAAATTAATAAGATTTTTTTGAAAATTTGACTTTTGTACACAGAATATAATTAAATTAATAAGTATAATAACAAATTTAAAAATTCAACTATTTTATTAAAGATATTCTTAAATTTAACATTGCTACTATTTTTTTCATACTGTATAAATATGTATTTAATGCTTCTAAACACATAAATTTTTAGCAAATTTTGATATATGATATGAAAAAATTAATTTATTATTTTGGCAGTAATGGTAGTGACGGAAACGCTAGCATGAAGAATGTACTTGGTAACAAAGGTGCCGGTCTTGCTGAAATGTCTAATCTAAAACTCCCTATTCCTGATGGTTTTACAATAACTACGGAGCTATGTAATTACTTTTATACCCATAATAATAACTTGCCTAAAAATTTTCAAAACGACTTAAAAAAAGCTATCACTAAACTTGAAATAACTACCGGTAAAATTTTCGGCAGCACAAGCAATCCCCTATTATTATCGGTGCGTTCAGGTTCTATGATTTCAATGCCTGGAATGATGGATACTATCCTTAATCTTGGAATGAATAACGAAGTGTGTAATGCTCTTGCGGATTCCTGTGGTGATAAACGGTTTGCTCTTGATAGTTACAAAAGATTTCTAGAAATGTATGGTTCAACGGTATTATCTATACCTAGTGATCTATTTGAACAAATTTATGAAAAGCACAAGATTCAAGCTGATATTCATAAAGATAGTGATATTACCGTAGAATTATTAGAAAAAATTATTGAGGATTTCAAACGGTTGCATATTAAGTATACTAAGCAACTAATTAATGATCCTTATGAACAATTAGAATCGGCAATTAAAGCGGTGCTACATTCTTGGATGAGTAATAGAGCGGTTATATATAGAAAAATTAATAATATTTCGGATGGTTTCGGTACGGCTATTAATATCCAAGCAATGGTTTTCGGTAATTTAGGTAAAACTTCAGCTACGGGAGTTGCTTTTACTAGATCACCTTCTACAGGAGAAAAAAAGCTCTTTGGAGAGTTTTTAATAAATGCTCAAGGTGAAGACATAGTATCGGGAACTAGAACACCTATGCCTATTATTGCAAATGATTCAAATTCTATGCAAGCAATAATGCCGGAAGTGTTTAAGGAATTATCACAAATTGCGAAAAAGCTTGAAGAACATTACTTAGATGTGCAGGATATAGAATTTACTATAGAAAATAATAAGCTATATATCTTACAAACACGTACTGCAAAAAGAACAGCCATCGCTGCTATTAATATTGCCGTACAAATGGTAGAAGAAAAGCTTATTTCTAAAGAACAAGCCTTAATGCGAATCGATCCAGAATCATTAAATCAATTATTGCATACAAGCATTGATTACAGTAAGGGGCTTACTTCTATTGCCGACGGGCTTCCTGCGTCTCCGGGTGCTGCAACGGGTATTGCAGTATTCTCGCCTTATGATGCTGAAAAATTATCTCATCATCATAAAGTAATTTTAGTACGTCATGATACCAGTCCCGAAGATATTAACGGAATGCATGTTTCTTCAGGTATTTTAACTATTAGAGGCGGAATGACTTCACATGCTGCAGTTGTGGCAAGAGGTATGGGGAAGCCTTGTGTTTGTGGTACAAGTAATTTATCTATAGATGAGAAAAAACAAATATTAACAGCAGGTGACATAGTTATTAAGCAAGGTGATATTATCACGATTGACGGAGGTAGTGGTAAAATCTTCTTAGGTGAAATGCCGTTAATTCAACCTACTTTCAGTGAGGAATCCAAGTTAATTTTAGATTGGGCAGACGAGATTAGTAGCGTAAAAGTTCGTGCAAATGCCGAAACGGTTAACGATGCTTTAGTATCTGTAAAATTGGGGGCTCAAGGTATAGGTTTGTGTCGTAGCGAACATATGTTTTTTGATAAAAATAAAATTCCTTTAGTAAGGGAAATGATTATTGCTCCTGATATAGAATGTAGAAAGCTTGCCGTGCAGAAATTATTACCTCTGCAAACTGAGGATTTTAAAGCTTTATTCAGAGTAATGAAAGATAAACCGGTAAATATTAGATTACTTGATCCGCCGTTACATGAGTTTTTACCTACTACTGAAGAAGATAAAAAGAATTTGGCAAACAGCTTAAATCTACCTTTATCTATGATTAATCAACGTCTTCATGCTATGCATGAAGTAAATCCTATGCTCGGTCACCGTGGATGTAGACTTGGTATATGTTCACCGGAAATTTACCAAATGCAAATTGAAGCAATTTTTACGGCTATTTTTGAGCTACATAAAAAAGAACATATAGAATGTAACTTAGAACTAATGATTCCTTTAATTAGCAATGTAGGTGAAATAAAAAAGCTTAAAATGGATATTTATGAGGTAATAGAGGAATTAGAGCAACGTTATAGATATAAATTTTCTTTTACGCTCGGTACTATGATAGAACTACCAAGGGCAGCACTGGATAGTAAGAAAATAGCCAAGGAAGTTGACTATTTTAGTTTTGGTACTAATGATTTAACTCAGACTACATATGGAATTTCTAGAGATGATATTGCCTCTTTTCTTCCATGTTATTTAGAAGAAAAGATTTTTGAATCCGATCCATTTACTACTCTAGATGAAGAAGGAGTAGGAGAATTAATTGAAATTGCTATAAAACGAGGGAAAAGCAGTAATGCTAATTTGAAACTCGGAGCTTGCGGGGAACATGCAGGAAACCCTGCTTCTATAGAATTTTTTCATAGAATGAATTTAAACTATGTTTCTTGCTCTCCATACCGTATCCCTATAGCAAGAATCGCCGCAGCACAAGCTAAGATTAAACACGGGTGATAAAGGCTTCGCCCTCGTTGGCTCAATTTCCACTCTGTGTCATCCCGTGGCTTGATCACGTGATGACAGAGTGGGTTTTATAGCTCCTCACAATGACCAAAAAATTATTTACAAATTAATATGATTATAATACCGATATTAAGCATTTTTGGGTTTTCGTCTTTTTTTGCTAAATATTTCAAAACAAAATTGACCTTCACTATTCCCGTAACAATCAGCATATTAGTACCGATTTTGTATTGCTTTGCTATGTTAAAGCTATTACCGGCTACAACACATGTAAGTTATTTCATCGGTATATTTTTAGCTTTCATGTCATCCTCACCCTTTATGTCATTCCTGCGAAAGCAGGAATCTAGAAAAAATATAATTGAAATCATCATATTCGCTTTAATAATCTTCATATTTTTTCTGTATACAAGGGCAGCATCGTTGCATGCTTATGATGATTTCTCGCACTGGGGGATATTTACTAAGGAATTGCTATATTTCGGTGTTTTTGAAAGTCAAAACTCGTTCACTTCTATTATTACTACTCATGCACATTATCCTAGAGGTGCTGCCGTTTATCATTACTTTATGCTTTCACTTTCAGGTTATTCGGACGGTAACGTATTATTTGCTCATTTCTTATTACATTTATCATTTCTAGCTCCTTTAGCCGCAAATAAGAAGCTCTGGCAAACCGGAATGTTGTTTTCACTTTTACTTTGCAGCGTAGTATTATATACGACAGGAATTCGCTCTATATATAATGATAGTACTATTGGCTTAATGTTCGGAGCTATTTTTACGATTTATATCCTTGAGGAAGACAAGAAAAAAGCATTATTACTTATTTTACCTATTACGATATTGCTTGCACTTTTTCGAGAAATTGGAACATGGTTTGCAAGTTTTGCTTCGATAATTCTTATAGCTCATTATACAATTTTTTATAAAAAACTAAAAAATCAAGTGATTACATTATATATCTAATTCTACTTACCTTACCAATTTTGTGTAATTTTATTTGGATGAGTTATTTTCAAAATACTCATGATTTTTTTGACAGAGGCGAACATAGTTTTAGCAATTTGATATATATTGCTGAAAATTTTAATGAACAGCATAGAGCATTATTACTAAATTACGGTAAATTTCTCTTGTTATTCTTAGTAAAAGAAGGCAGTTTAGTTGTATATACTATTTGTATAGCTGCATGGTACGGAATTCATAAATATAAACCGGATTTGCTGCAAGAATATAAATTTTTCCTGATAAGTACGTTTGGATGTTTTATAATTTTTGCTTTATGGCGATTATATTTATATTTCTTTAACTTTAGTTATGAAGAGGCAATTAGAGGAGCATCGTTACTTAGATATCTTGGATGTTATGTGATAGCTATCGGAATGGTTGCAGCTTCATATATTCAAAATAGTATTTTCTTAAATAAGCAAAGTAATAAAGAATTATTTATATTCCTTCTGCTTCTTGTTATTTCTACATTTTCCGTAGTAAAAAATATACTAAGAATCAAACACTTAAATGTAGAACAAAAGAATTTTATTCAAAAAACGACAGAGATTAAAAAGCTATTGGAACAAGGCAATAAAATAGAATTTAATTTTGGCGGTAAGAAAGATAATTTACAATGTTATATATTAAATTATAATCTAGCACCGTATTTAGGGAAAAAATCTTTACAAGAATGTATAAAAGCTCCTAAAGAAGCAACGATAGAGATAAAGGAAGAAGCAGTATACGCTCCCTTTAAATAGCTTTTGGAGATTTGTTGTATAGCTCCTATGTCATTCCCGCGAAAGCGGGAATGACATAAACAAGGTCAAAGCCACGCAAGAATGACATAAAACCAATATAGATTTTAACAATTATGGATATAAAATATAATTTAGCTGCCGCTTACCGGATAATGGCATATTTATCGCTGGATGATCATACTTATACGCATCTATCCGCAAGACCTAAAAATGCCAATTTTTACTATATTTATCCTTTTGGACTAAGGTTTGAAGAAGTAACTACGGAGAATCTTTTAAAAGTTAGTTTAGACGGAAAAATTTTAGAAGGGGAAGAATATCAATATAATAAAACCGGTTACTTTATTCATGGTAGTATTTATAAAGTACGTCCTGATATTTCTGCCGTTTTTCATTATCATACTCCAGCAAGTATAGCAGTTTCTGCTTTAAAATGCGGGCTTTTACCGCTCAGTCAATGGGCATTACATTTTTATGACAGAATATCATATCATGATTATAATTCTCTAGTGCTAGATACTGACAAGCAAAGTAGTAGACTCGTTAATGACCTTAAGCAAAATTATGTGATGTTACTTCGTAATCATGGTGCTATTACCTGCGGCAACACTATTCATGAAGCTATGTTTTATACTTACCATTTAGAACAAGCTTGTAAAACACAATGTTTGCTAAATTCTACAAAAGAACAAGAGATTATAATCCCTTCCGTAGAAATATGTAAGCAGACGGTAAAAGACTTATTATCGTTTGAAGAAGATTTAGGCAAACGTGACTGGGAAGCTTGGCTAAGGCTTGTAAAGATATGATTTTTGTTTTACTGTCATTTTTGTAATTTAGCCATACTTCCATTAGAACACTGAAAATATCAACCTATCAATTCTAAAGAATAAGGCGGGTCTTCATACCCTATTGTTACCATTCCGCTATGTTCATATACTTTTTGCACTAAGTAGTGATAATGTCCACTTATTTACAGGTAATGTATAAATTTGACCATGATACATGACTAAAGCAGGCCAAAGAGGGTTTTAAGAAACTACGGGAGGATTTGGTACAGTTAATTTACATATTTTACCTTCAAGATTATAATTAATTCCTAGATACGCATTATCTTTTGCCTCCATCTTATCGCCGTTAGGACTGCTAAGAACAAATTTAAAATCAAAAGACCATCTAGGGATTATTTTATCAAGAAGAGAAAGTGATCTATATTCTATAATTGTTATTGGATAATGTTTATTTAATCTAAATTTTATATGGGTTGTTATTGTTTCTTCACGTATTTCATCGTAACATTTATTATGTTCGTTCCTGATTTCAGTAATTTTATAAGCTGTATGATTATTTGAATAAATTGTAGTAGTAGTTATTAAAGTAGTGGTAACTTTACTAGTATTGACATTATACTAACATTTTTATTGTTACTGGTATCAATAAATTCATGAATTTTTTCACCAAAATCAGACACTTTTGCAATAACGCGTTTTCCTATATACTTTATAGTTCCTCTATGCCCATAATACACTATTTTATCTTATAATGTTAAATGAATTTTAAAAATATCAAGCAAATCCGCTCTAAGACATGGACGGTAAGCTTCTAAAACTGTATCATTTATAATATACAGTATCATTAGAAATATTTGTTGCATTAGATTTACATATACTAGCAAATTGCTTGGTTTTGTTTAAAAGATTTTGAGAGTATTTTGGATTAATTTGTAAAAATTCACTAAGATCAAAGTTTTCATTATTTTGACCATGCATGAGTTGTTTACATGTTTCACTGCCTAAATTTTTTCCCACCGCTATATATAATTTTACCTTATCTATATTTCGTTTATCACCAAAACTATTATAACAAAGATATGCTAGCGGTAGTGCGGCATCGGCAATTCCAAATACTAAAGCCTTTTGTAAATCTTTTGTTACCCATATCTATCCATATATTATTGTTCCTGTTACACCTTCTCTAGATTTTATTGATTCTGTATTATGTATGATTTTCAATGAGTAATTATATAAATTACAAGGTGTTTTAAGTATTCCAGCCTCTTGATCTATATAACATTCTTCCGGATATTGATTAGATATATTTAGTTGTTGTTGATACATAAAATATTTTCTTCATATCTATTAATAAAAAATAAAATTGTAAATAAATTATACTTTTTATTAACAGTCAAGAAAGTTTTATTATTTTAAAAATTAATTAATGACTACAACTACTACCGTGAATATGTGGAGGATGGAGTTTTATATGCTTTAGCATCTTTTTAAGGAGCATATCACGCTTAAGTTTTGATAAATAATCTAAGAAAGTTTTGCCGTTTAAATAATCTATTTCATGTTGAATTACAGTAGCTAAAAAGCCTTCTGCTTCTAGTTCTTGTTTATTACCGTCATAATCGAAATATTTTACCTTGATTACTTTTGATCGTGTAATAGAGGCCTCAATGCCTGGAAATGATAAAGAACCCTCAATAAAAGTTTGTTTTGCTTCCGAAAAATAAGTTATTTCAGGATTAATCAAAACTATAGGCGATGATTTATTATTTTCATGTAGGTCAACTACCGCTATACGCTTTAATATTCCTACCATATTAGCACCGAGTCCCACTGCCCTTTCTATATGTAAAGTCTGAAGCATTTTATCGACAATAGTACGAATATTATCATCAACAATGTCTATATATTCTGCTTGTTTTTTAAAAATATCGTTTGGTGCATAAACTATTTGATAGTAATGTTTCCCTTGATTCATTAATATACTACGGATAAATAAGAATTATTTTGGCATTGCTAAATAAAGATAGATATCGTCATTGCGAGGAGCGAAGCAACGTGATAATCCAGAAAAATAATTAAAAAATTCTGATTTACAGAATTTTTTTCTTCCTTGCTTCGTCGAAATTTGCAGTTTCTGCTTGCAATGACGGAGTGGTATCCACGTAGCTTATGTCCGCTGGCAATGATGTAGCTTTTTCAAACCATCAATATTTATTTAACAATACTGTTATTTAATTACGATAGCTGATAATATATTCTGATTGTAAGGTTCTTGCAAATGATATGAGCGTCTTTTACTTGGATATTTTAATGGATTTGTGTAAGTATTTTCAGCAATATTTTTTATATCTTTAACGCCTGCTTCTTTAAGTTTTAACTCTACAAAAGCCGGTAAATCAAACATATAATGATTTTCTTTTATCGAGTTTATAAAAAACTGTTTATTGTTAATATCTTTACTTAAGAAAGTTTTACAATATTCATCATCAACTTCATATGAACTTTGAGCTATAGCAGGACCGATCACTGCTATTAAATTCTTTGCTCCTTTTTCTGTCATTTTAGTAACTATATTACTAATAATATTGTTTATGCTTCCTTTCCAACCTGCGTGTGCCGCTCCTATTATTTTACCATCGCCGCTTGCAAGTAGTACCGGTACACAATCTGCCGATTGTACAGCTAATACTAAATTTTTTTTAGTTGTAATGCTGCCGTCTGCTTCAGGTACGGCAATTATGGACTTATCAGCATTAACAATTTGATTGCTATGTACTTGGTTTAAAATTAAAATATCTTGTGCTTTAAAATAAGTAGTAATAGATTTTTTATTTTCAACTATTTCTGCTTCATTTATAGAGTTATTTTTTTTAATATATCTATGACTAGAATTATTGAATGTTTTATCAAAAATTTTATAATAAACTGATTTGTTGATTAATCTTTCCATGAAACTACCATATATTAATTATAATAGTTTTATTAATACTTTATCCAAACGTTTACAAAAAAATAAACAGTTGGAAAAAATAATAGCACAATTTCACCAAGACTATAACCTAATTCCTATTATAGGCGTAGAAATAGAGTTTTATTTAAGTCACAATATTGATATAGCTAAATTTGAAATACTTTCAAGCAAATACTTAGCTAGATTCAAAATTGCTAAAATAAAAAAAGAAAAAGGCAATAACCAATTTGAAATAGATCTCCCTCCTTCTGTAAACTTAATACAATATATAAAAAATATATTAGAGGTTAAAAATATTTTAAAAAAAATTGCACAGCAGTTAAAAGGATATATAGATTTTTCTCCTAAGCCATTTTTGGATGATTATGGTAATAGTATGCATTTTCATATTAATTTTAATCCTGAGTTCAATGATTATTATATAATTTTAGCAGCACAAGGGCTATGTCACTATATGCTAGATACACTACTCGCTTTTATGCCTACTACTCTAGATTATTTACGAATAAATAAACAATTTATGGCTCCTACTCATATATCGTACGGTGGAAATAATAGAAGCGTAGCAGTACGAACTCCTCATTCTTTTCCCAAACGTTTAGAGCATCGCTTATCTTCTCCCGAAACCGATCAATATATAGCAATTTTTACTATTTTAAAGTCAATATTGTTGGCTTTAAAATCTCCAAGTTCGCTCCAAAAAATAGAAAAAATTTACGGGAACGCTTTCGATCCGCAATATAATTTAACTCCATTACCGGCGTCAGCTCAAGAGAGCTTTATGTTATTTAAACCGGACTTTTTTAAATAAATTGTACTTTGTTCATAAAACCTAAAACTAAAAACAATTGTTTTTTACAACTAAAATAAAGATTGATATAAAGTTTTAAATATAAAACTGCCGAAATTGTTTCAATTAATTATTTTATTTTTATAGAACTAAATACTTATGAAGTGTTTTAAGCCGCACTTCACTCTATATTTTCATAATTTTTCATTAGATAATTAAATTCCGCACCATAGATAAATATCATATTTATAATATAGAAGAATATTAATGTAACTATTATACTACCAAGGGAACCATACATTAGATTTAGTTGATTATAGTAGACTATATATGTTGAAAGTAAATAGCCGCTTATTACCCATAATATCACAGTTAATAAAGCCCCTGGAAATACATCAATAAAATTTAGTTTTACATTAGGTAATATATAATACAAAGATGAGGCACCTAAAAATAATAAAATTAAAATTAAAGAATATCTTGTAAAATTTAAAATGATCTTATATTTTTCAATGGTCTCTAATATTATCGGAATTTTTGTAAATAATATTGGAATCACCACTAAAAGAAACATAGTAAAAGTAATCAAGGCACTAATTATAAGAAACTGTATAATACTAAGTAATCTTCTTCTTATATAAGGTGGGGGAGATTTTATTTGATATACACGATTTAAAATAGTCCTTAAACATTCTACAAAAGAAGAAGCAGTCCAAATACTGCCTACTATGGCAAGATTCATTAAACTTTGAGGAGGAGCACTTAGTAATTCTCGTATTCTCTTTTCTATTGATTCTGTTGCTTGTTCCGGAAGACTCTCTAGAAAAATTTGTATAAAATTTTGACCAAGTTCTGAAGCTCCTAAAAAGCTTGTTAAAGCTAATAAGAATACTAGGAAAGGGAAAATAGATAAAAGTATCATGAATGACATATATCCCGAATGTTCAACGCCATCATCTTCTATTATTCTAAATAAGGCTACGTAAAGACAATTAAAAATTTTTCTCATTATAAGCTTTAGTTGTTATTATTAATTTTATATTTAACCTTAAATAAGTTCGCTGTAAATAATTAATTTATAATTAAAATGAAACTATATTTTATCTTTAATTTGAAATATTGATATAGAAATGAAATTTTTTCTTGCATTAGTTTTATATTTTTCCTATAATGCACCAAAATTTATTTTTGTATAAATTGTAATTTATACCTCAGTAAATAAGTTTTTAAAACATAAGATATTCATATTGTATCTTTAAAATAATTGTAAAGCTCTTATGCTATTTTTATTTGATAAGAAATAATTTTGCACGATTCTTTAATAATGATTTACCAAATGATTACAAAAAACTTCAAAATATTATTTTATAGTTGCTTATAATATTAATTTATGGTATTATTTCTACTTACAATTGGATAAGCTTAATAGTATAAAATTATTGATAACCACATATTTTATAATAATATATGATAATATCATTTTTGTTTAAAGAAAATTTTTAAATATAGATATAATTAGTAACCAAGGAGAAAGTAATGGGTAGAAAAAACGATATTATACAAAAAATTGATAGTTTTATCGGTAAGAAAATTTATTCTTTAAGACTTGCTAAGGGGTTATCTCGTCAACAACTTGCTGAAGTAATTGATGTTACTCATCAACAATTACAAAAATACGAAAAAGCAATTAATAGAATTTCTGTAGGAAGGCTAGTACTAATAGCAGAAGCTTTAGATAGGAATATTGATTATTTCTTTGAAGGTTTAGAAGAAGCTAATAAACCGCAGCCTGTACATACTCAACATCAACGTATGTGCATTGAAGTTTCAAGAAATTTTATGAAAATTAATAGCACGGAAGAACAACAAGCCGTTAATAATCTAGTAAAATGTTTAGCCGGAAAAGATAAGCTAAAAGCTAGCTCATAAAATATTTAATGTTCCTATGGGGGATACAAAATCCCTTGCCTTTAGGTGAAGGGAAGATATAATGAAGTTACTTTGGTAACGAATTTATAAAGAGATATAAGAAGTTAAGAAAAAATAGCCATAGCCAGTATGATTTGAAAGTACACATAGGGCACAAGCTTCGACCAAATAGTCCATATAATTATTTCTTAGCTAAAAGCAGCTTTATGGAGCTATCTCAATGTCATTCCCGCGAAAGTAGGAATCTAGCAAAAGTATAACCATCATTGATAAAATAACCATATAAAAAACATGCTTCCTGCGTTCGCAGAAAGGTATTGTTGCGTGGACCACAAAACGCATTCGATGTCATACCGTGGACAAGCCATGGGATTGACAGAGGTAAAACCGATCCACGTAACAATGCTTCGCAGGAATGAACATTGCTTGCCATTATAACATACAGCATACAAATCTTGATTAGCGTGGCGGCAAGGAAGACTCTTTTTTAATAGGTATTGATTTATTTAAATTTTCCGACTGAATAATGCTATCTCTTGCATTCATTAATGCTCCTATAATTTTTATATTATCTTTAATATTAACTCGATCTCTTCCTACTACCATTTTAGTTTTTTCAATACCCGGCTCATCGTTACTTATAGGTTTTAATTCGGACTGTTCTGATACTACCCTTACATCTTCTGTTTTAACATTAGGGTTTTCAATTGCTTTTGCTCGTTTTTGTGCTTGTTCTTGTAATAACTTATCTATAGTTTGTAAACGTACCTCTTTAGATAAAGTTTTATCATCAGTTAAATTAGCTTTAATGAAACTTTGCTGTTCTTCAGTAGAAGATTTAGTACCAAATTCCTTTACCAGCTCATCTACTTTTTTTGTTGCTTCAGCTTTTTTTTCTTCAAGAGTTTTAAGATTACTATCTGGAGAGAGCATAGCACGAAAATTATTAACTTTTTCAATTGTAAGATTAGAGATATCATTTAATATACTGGAAGTTTTTTTCATAACTTCTTCTTCTGAGACTTCACGTTTTTCAGGATGCGCATCTAAAACAGGGGTAATAACATTTTTTAATGCCTCAGCTACATCTTGAGCTTTATTATATATATCATCGCGAGGCTTAGGTTTTTCTAAATTCTGTTCTTTTAACCCTTTAGTGAAATTTTGAGTTTCTCTATCTAAAGCTACCTCACTCGCTGCATCTTTAAGAGCTTGTTTATCTTCCGGTCTAGCAGTACTCTTATCAACCCCTCTAGAAACAGCTTTCGTCATTTCAGGATTTGCTTTGTCTTCATAAATACCATCTACTAACCCTTTAGTCATTAACTTTTTATCTTCCAAAGCTGTTATACTTTCGGCTACCCCTGTTTCTACGGATTCTATAGCAGAAATTTTTTCTGTAGGTGACATAGTTTTATGACTAGCTATAGCTTCTCCCATACCTTTAACAATGTCTACTTTATCTTGACCGTTCAAAGGACTCTCAGCAACTACCTTAGTAATACTTTCAAGCGTTTCACCTTTTATTTCTGCTTTAATCGGACTATCTAAAACCTTTGTAGTAACATTTTGTATTGCTTCAGTTTTAGCGATAGTATTAAATGCAGGGTTAGCTAAAATACCTTGCACCTCTGTTATTTTGGCATTTTTAGTTTGTTCCGCTGTAATCTTATCTAAATTCTGTTGCATCAATTGTTGTTGTTCCGGACTGAGGACTTGGGTTTCTACACCTTTCTTTAATACAGAACCTAATAATTGTTGTTTTTCCGCATTGCTTAATTCAGAGGCATTAACCTTATCACCTACTGCTATAAGCATTGTCCCTTTATCTTTAGTAGAAAGGTTACTTTTTATTACAGTATCCGTAATACCGTCAATTGCCACAGCTCTACTTGTATCATCTTTAAGATTTAAACCGACATCTACTGCCTTTTCTAACATTTGCTGTTTTTGCTTCGGTGCAAGATTCTCTGAATTTAATGCGATAGCTACTGTAGCTTCAAGCATTTTTGATTTTTCTAGGTCTGGGGTATTCTGATTATTTTTTATGTTTTCTAATACCGCGTTTACTCCAGCTACTTTTGTATCCGGTGTGAGGGCGTTGTTATTGACCGTATTTTCAGTTAAAACAATGATATTAGCCTGCTTTTCTTTCTCATTATTAAGAATTGCCGTAGCTGCTGCGTTAATTAAATCAATTTGTGTATTACCATCTTTTTCTTTTGTTAAACCTGCATTTACATAATTTAATAAATCTTGCATGCTGCCTGATAAAGCTGTAGCTGCATTAAGAAGGTTTGGATTCACTTGTTGCGACTGTGGCATTTGTGCAGTCTCAGTTTGCAGTGGTTGGCTGGCAGGAGTAATTGGAGGTACTTGTGTAGTGGTAGGTGTTTCAATAGATGATTTTAATTCTTGATTCGGAGTTATTATTGGTTGAAGTGTTTCCTGAGATCGACCTTGTACCTTTGTTAAATCTTTAGCTATAGTTTGTGATAAGTCAACGCTCTGCCCTTGGTGTAGTTCTACCTCTTTCATCATTTCTTTATATTTACCGCGTGTTACCGCAAGTGTATAAATTTCTCCGCCATGCTCAATATAAGCTACCGCATCCGGTCCATCTCCGGCAAATTTTAAAGGTTTCGGTGAGCTTATTTCTTTAAGTTGAGGTTTACCATTTGGCCCTTCTTCGTAGTGAGCAGTGAAATATACTGCTTTATCTTTAGATGGTTTTGTGCCATCAGATTTTAATGCTACCATCGACAAATGCATTGACCCATCGGCTTTATCAAGTTTTATAGGAAAATCTATTTTTCTATATGAATTGATTTGAACCTGAGTACCGTCTTGTTTAGCTACAGTAAAAGGCTTAGTTTTAACAGTTGTTTCATTTAAGGTACAGAGTTCATCGCCTGCATCATTTTTAACGACCGTGGCTCTAAGATCGCTTGCACTTATTTGGTTTTCCCACTGTACCGGCTTAAATCCACCCTGATATCCATTAGCGGCACTATATGTTAAGAAAACATTTTTATAACCTGCTATTTCTATTGCTTCTAATTTCTTTTTAAGTTCAGGCTTTTCTAAAGCCTTATCAATCAATTCTCTATTAGCCGGGTTACCGAAAAAAGCACTTAACGTTTTATTTTTTCTTTTTCCTCTTCTATTTCTTTTCTTTTTTGTTCAGCTAAATCACGGTCTACAAGGGCTGCCAGGTCTTTTAATATTTGTTCTGCTATCTCATCTTTTTGTGGTTGTATAATTGTTTCTCTTACAGCCTTGGTTATTGGGTCTGATGTCTGACCGTCATGGGAAATAGTGTCCGATAAAGTACTAATGGAAGGGGTAGATTGAGTAGAAGATGCAGGGGTAAAGCTAAAACCATCATCAGCTGTATCTAGTGTAGGTTGAGCAGGAGCAGCTTTCTCTTGTTTTTTTTCATCTATATCGGACTCATATTCTTCATCATTTTCATATCCAGTATTATCTTTACTCATAAAACCTCTAATTTAACCAAAAATTAATTAGCACAAACTGTAAGTAATTATGTTATTGCCCGCGTGAATACCGAGCCATCATTGCAAGCGACTAAAAGGAGCGTGGCAATCTCAGGAATTTTGCCTGAGATTGCTGCATCAATTATTTCGTAATTTCTTCGCAATGACATTAAAACAAATAACACTGCGTTTTTCACAGTTTGTGTTATACTGTCAAGGATAGTATATATAGATTTTAGTAATATCAAGAAAAAACTGATATTATTATTGAAAAAATTTAATGGAATTTTTATATGCTTTATTGAGTTCTTTAGTTGCCCAAAGCCAAGTTAAACAAGTAATTATAAATATAATCATTAAACAGATGGAAATAGATTGGTAACTAGTGGAAGGTAATATTATAAATACCAATGATTGTAAAAATGCACTACCGGATTTACCTAGTTTTGTACCTATCACGTCGGCAGCAGCTTTACCTTTTATTTTTATTTCCGGATCTAAAGGAACATAAGCCATTTCTTTTGTTGAATCAAATAAGGTATATTTACTTGATTTACTCAGTACATTTTGAATAGCACCTATTGTTATAGCAATTAAAGCAGGATCAGTTAGAATAAAATTTGCTATTATTAAGCCGGCAAATCCTTCAAAGTTATTAACAGCAAAAAATAATATACCGGTAATAAAAACTATTAAAGGTGTGATAACAGCCGCCGTAAACCAGCCAAGTCTCCTAACTATATTTGAACCAAGTACGACAAATAAAATAGTAAATACTCCAGTGTAGCTCAAATAACTTCCTATAAAAGCTGCATATTCGGTTGGAGTTTTATAAATTTTAGTAGCTGCTGCTTTCCAAGGACCTTCTACTAAATTAATGGCAATGCCATAGCAGATAAGTAAAGTTGCAATTAATCTAATATGTCTTGACGATAGAATCATCTGAAAACTTTCGGCAATAGTCATAGATTTTTTCTTTGCTTTAAATTTGAGTAACGCCATATGCTCTTTGTCTAGTACTTTATGATTAAGCAACCAAAAAGTTTTAATAGCTATTATGCCTAAAATTAATACTATAGTTAGTATAATTTGTATAGAAAGTGTATGAAAAGACGATTGCAATGCAAATTTATTAGTTACGTAATCATTAATATTACTTAGATTTTCTAAAAACTGCCCTGCTAAATAAATACCTGTTTGACTGAGTAAACCGAATAACGGATAAAATCTTTTAGATTCTTCTACGGTAGTAATATTATTAACAAACTGCCAAAAAAGTAATGCAAAAACTACGTTCGGCCATAATTCGGCGATTATATAAAATAGCGAAAAACTCCATTTTGATAAAAGCAATATAAACCATTTTAAATTAGGTAAGCTTACCGTTAAATTTTGAACGGTTACAGGGCTTAAATGCAGTATTTCATGATTTGGAAAAATAACGTAGGCAAATAAAGCAAAGAATGTTAAAAAAATTGATATAATAAGATAAAATATATTTTCTGCTTTTATCCTATTAACAAGCTTTACATATATAGCAGTCATTAAGAAAGCTGACGGCATCACTCCCCAAAACTTCAAAAATGAGATAGTCTCGGCACCTATCATAGTAGTAACAATACTATCTTTTAAGGCTCTGATTAGATTTTGGATAAATAAAATACAGAACATTAATGAGGTGATGAATAAAAATTTAGAAACTTCGTGGCGTTTTATAGGCCAGATATAATCGGTAAGTTTGGAAAAACGGCTATTGATTTTAGAGGAAGAATTTTCTATACTACTGGGGTTAATCGTCATTATTTGGTCTAACCTATATCTTGCTATTGGTTAGAGTTATATATTAAAGATTTTCTAAACTTAAGTCAAGGATATACTCGTTTAATTTGAGGTATTAACTAAAAAGAGTTGATATCGTCATTGCTTAGTTAAATTACTACGTAATTCTTCTCACAATGATGAAAAAGTTTCAAGTTATTAACCATTTATTTTATAAAAGTATATTAATGAGTAATTATTGGTTAAATTTTTATAAACCAGTAGGTATAAGTTCTGCTAAACTGGTTAGCATGGTAAAAAAAAACTCGGTAAAAAAGTTAAGGTAGGACATGCCGGTACTTTAGATGTTGAAGCGGAAGGGATACTACCTCTTGCCGTAGGTGAAGCTACAAAGCTGATACAGCTGCTAATTGATGCTAGAAAAACCTATATTTTTACTGTAAAATTTGGATTGCAAACCGATAGTGGCGATTATGCCGGCACTGTAATAGCAACGAAAGATTATATCCCTTCTCAAGAAGAGGCTTATACCGTATGTTCTAAGTTTATCGGTAAAGTAACACAAATACCGCCGGCTTTTTCAGCTCTTAAAGTTAACGGTGTAAGAGCTTATAAATTGGCTAGAGAGGGGAAAGAAGTAGAATTAAAGCCACGAAATATAACTATTTATAATTTAAAATGTTTAAATTTTGATAAGAAAAATGCTATCGCTATATACTATACGGAATGCTCAAAAGGTACTTATATAAGGATTTTAGCAAAAGATTTGGCATTGTCCTTGCAAAGTTTAGGATTTGTGATAGAATTACGCCGTACTCAGGTTGGAATATTTAAAGAAGAAAATGCTATCCGAATTAAATCGCCTGACGAAATTACCAAAAATTTCCTAGAGGAAAACAGCATAAAGATAGAAGCAATACTGGACGACATCCTGGTTCTTGATGCAACTGACAGCCAAGCACAGCAAATTAAATATGGACAGAAATGCCTATTTGATTATGAAGACGACATTAGTCTTTTATGGGTTCGCTATAAGGGTACTCTGCTTGCAATAGGTAGCTTAAACAAGAGTTGCTTTAATTCTTTACGGGTATTTAATTTATTATAACAATTTTAAGGAGAAATTATCGATGTCGATTACTACAGAACGTAAACAACAATTAATTAAAGAATATGCTATAACGGAAAATGATACCGGTTCAAGTGCGGTGCAATGTGCTATCTTAACTGAAAGAATCAATAATTTAACCGAGCATTTTAAATCTAACCATAAAGATCATACTTCCAGACGTGGATTATTAATTTTAGTTGGACGCCGCCGTAGATTACTTAACTATATTAAAAAGAATAATGTTAGCGAATATTTAGATTTAATAAGTAAGCTAGGCATTAGGAAGGTGAAGTAGTGTACCTATGTCATTCCCGCGGAAGCGGGAATCCAAGATAAAGCAAGATAAATCAAGCTTTTAAAAAGCTTTAAAGTAATAGATTCCGGCCTTCGTGGGAATGACATAATAAAAGATTCAGAGTAAAAAATAAAATATAAATTATGCAATGAGATAAATAGATGTTTAACGAAATAACTAAGAGTATTACATGGAATGGGAAAGTTCTTGAGCTTAGTACAGGTAAAATAGCACGTCAGGCTGACGGCGCAGTTATGGTGAAAATGGGTAATTCCGTTTTATTATGTACGGCTGTAGTAGCTAACAAAGCAAAAGAGGGTATAGGTTTTTTTCCTTTAACAATTAATTATAGAGAAATGGCATATGCTGCCGGTAAGATACCAGGGGGATTTTTTAAACGTGAGGGAAAAGCATCAGATAGAGAAGTTTTAGTATCTCGTTTAATAGATAGACCGATTAGACCGTTATTTCATCCGGCTTTTGTTAATGAAACTCATGTAACTTGTACTGTTCTTTCATATGATCCTGAAACTCCAGTAGATATACTTGCAATTATCGGTGCATCGGCTGCACTTAGTCTATCCCCTGCTCCTTATCTAGAAATAGTTGCTGCAAGTAAAGTAGGTTTAATCAACGGTGCATTTGTTTTAAACCCGACACTTGAGTTATTAAAAACAAGTCAGCTGGATTTAGTAATTGCAGGAACAGCAGACTCGGTAATGATGGTTGAATCAGAAGCTCATTTACTCTCTGAAGAACAAATGTTAGAAGCCGTAAAATTTGGGTTTGAAAGCTTCCAGCCGGTAATAAAGATAATTAAAGAACTAGCAGAAGAAGCTAAAAAACCAAAGTTTGAAATGCAAGATTTATATCCTGCCTCATTAAAGAAAGAAATTGAGAAGTTATTTGTAAAAGAAATTGAACAAGCTTTTGCGATTAAATCTAAACAGGAACGTAGTACTAATTTAGATTTAATACCTGAAAAAGTTCTTACACATTTTGTAAGCGATATAGAAAATAAACAATATAGTAATCATCAAATCGAATCGGCTTTAAAATCTATTGAATCAGATATATTACGTAACGAGATTTTAGAAAAAAATAGACGTATCGATGGAAGAAGTACTACGGATATAAGACAAATTGCTTGTGAAATAGGTTTGCTACCTTCCGTACACGGTTCAGCTTTATTTACTAGAGGGGAAACGCAAAGCTTAGTTAGCACTACATTCGGTACTAGTTTAGATGAGCAGCTAGTTGACAGTTTAGATGGTGAGTATAAAGAGCGTTTTATGCTTAATTATATCTTCCCGCCCTACTCTGTAAATGAAGCAATGCCGATGAAAGCACCTAGTCGTCGTGAAGTCGGACACGGTAAACTCGCATGGCGTGCTATTAATCCAATATTACCTAATAAAGTACAATTTCCTTATTCTATTAGAGTCGTTGCTGAAACTACGGAGTCTAACGGTTCTTCTTCAATGGCAACTGTTTGCGGTAGTTCTCTTGCTTTAATGTATGCAGGCGTACCGATAAAAGCACCGGTTGCGGGTATTGCTATGGGACTTATTAAAGAAGGCAAAAAATTTGCCGTATTATCGGATATTCTCGGCGATGAAGATTATTTCGGTGATATGGACTTTAAGGTTGCAGGAACTAGCGAAGGGATTACTGCATTACAAATGGATATCAAAATATCCGGAGTAGATTTTAAAATAATGAAAGTAGCTTTAGAGCAGGCACGACTCGGTCGTTTGCATATACTGGAGCAAATGAATAAAGTTATCAGTAAACCAAATAGCAAACTAAGTAAAAATGCTCCTTCTACTACTACTATAAAGATAGATAAGGATAAAATTAGAGATATTATAGGACCGGGCGGTAAAGTAATAAAGGAAATTTGTGAGACTAGCGATGCTAAAATAGATATAAGCGATGACGGTACGGTTTCTGTTTATGCTTCGGATAGAGATAAGCTAAAAGTCGCTTTAGATAAAATTAAAGCTATTGCCGTTGAGCCTGAAATCGGTGAAATATTTAACGGTACGGTAATGAAAGTCTTAGATTCCGGTGCTTTTATTAATTATTTAGGTACTAAAGATGGCTTTGTTCATATTAGTGAAATTTCAGAAGAAAGAATAGAAACGGTTAGCAGTGTTTTAAAACAAGGCGATATAGTAAAAGTTAAGCTAATAGGCTTTGACAATAAAGGCAAAGCAAAACTAACTATTAAAAATGCCGATAAGGATAAATCTTCAAATAATCCAAAGCCAAAAGATAATGTTAATAATTCTAAGGAAAATTCAGAACCTGAGCGGCGTGATTCTAGTAAAAAACGAGCTTGGTATGAAGATAATCATGCTGAAACTGCTGAAGCCATTACAGAACGTAAGTATTTTAATTAAATGTCATTGTCGTGTGGATCAATTGATGTCATGCCCGCGTAGGCGGAAATCCAGTAAAAACCTATAAAAAACTTGTTTTTTAGATTTATTTCATCAAATTTATAACTTCTATATCGATACTTGAAGTTATTTTTCTGGATTTCCGCCTACGCGGGCATGACATCGGTCTTCATACAAAAATAACATAAAATGAGCCATACAACAAAGCCTTTAATTGCTCGCAATGACGATTTTCACAAATGAGCACATAATGAACCACACAAATAATTACCAAATCATTGCAAAGAGGGTTATTTTTAGTGAAGCAAGTGCTTTAGAAAAATTATCTGAAAATATCCCTGAAGACTTCAACAGAATTATAGAATTTTTATTATCTTTCAAAGGACGGATAATCCTAACCGGCATAGGCAAAAGCGGTTATATTGCAAGAAAAATAGCTGCTAGCTTTTCTTCAACTGGTATGCCTGCTTTTTATTTACATCCGGCAGAAGCAAGTCACGGTGATTTAGGTATGGTGACAAGAAATGATCTAGTAATTATGCTATCTAATTCCGGTGAAACTAAAGAACTATTTAATATAATTGAATATTGCAAGAACTCTTCCATAAAAATTGCTGCAATGACAATGAATAAAAATTCTACTTTAGCTAAAAGAAGTGATTTTTTATTAATATTACCTGAGTACCAGGAAGCTTCTTTAATTGGAGCTCCTACTATATCATCTTTAATAATGTTATCACTAGGTGATGCTTTAATGACTGTTATACATGAAAAACGAGGCTTTACTAAAGATGATTTTAAAATTTATCATCCGGGAGGTACCATCGGTGCTAATTTAACAAAAATTAAAAACCTAATGCGTAGCGGTGATGAAATACCTTTAGTATATGAAGATACTTCCTTTGCCAAAACTATAATTATTATGAATAAAAAACGTTTAGGTTGTACACTTGTCACGGATAAAAACCAAAATTTGATAGGGATTATAACCGATGGGGATTTACGTCGTCATATTAACGATCAAATCCACCTAAAAACAGCATCAAGTATTATGACCAAAAATCCTATTTATATCTCATCGGAAATATTTGCAAAAGAGGCTTTAAATTTAATGAAAGCCAAAAATATCACTAATATACCAATTGTTGATGATAATATTATTATAGGCATTATTCATATTCATGATTTACTACGTATGGGAGTTAACTAAAATCTATGCCCTCTTCTTATAAACGGCGAAAAACAATTTGGAAATCTGTATATCTTTTAATAATAGTTGGAATTTTGTATATAGGGTATATATTAATTAAAAGCGGTTATATTAATGAAGAAAATAATATTAACGTTACAAAAAACAGTTTAAAAGATACTAAAAATTTTGATTTTCAATATAATATTATATTAAAAGATTCAATTTTTGAAGGAGTAAATAAAAATTTAAATGCGTATAAGATTAAAACTGAGCGAGCTATAAAAGAGTCGGGTAACAAATATAAACTAGATATAATAAATGTTATTTATAACGTAAATCAAGACCAAACTCTTATTATCAATGCGCAAGAAGGCTTTTTAGATGAAGGATCAAACATATTAGATTTAAAAAATGATGTAAAACTTTTTTTTGATGAGATTATATTTAACACTAACAATGCAAGGATTGATTTAGTAAATAAGAATATAACCGGCAACTCCTCTGCTAAATTATTTTACAAAAACTCTGCAATTACTTCGGATAGTTTTAATACAAGGGATGAAAATAATATTATAATTTTTAAAGGCAATGTCTCTACAATCATCGATTTATCGGATTATTAAACTTGTAGTATTTCTTACTGTTAGTATATCTATATATGCTAGTGATAAAGATATTTCAAATTTACATATTACATCTGATACTTTAATTATTGATAGAACTAAACAAAAGGCAGAATATCTTGGAAATGTCGTCGTTTACTTCGATAATGCGATACTTAGAACGAAAGAATTATATATTTTTTATAAAACAATAGATGAAAAGCAAACTATTGACCATATAGTTGTTCCGACCAAATTGACTGTAGAAAGAAGAATAAATAATGAATTATTACTTGCAGATAGTGTTAAATATTTTTTTGATGACAAACAACTTATTCTACTTGGTAATGTAATATTACAACGCGACGATAATGTTTTAAAAACTAATAAACTAATCTATTATGTAGATATTGTTAAGAAATAGAGTTCTTTAGTACGTTATTGTGTAGCATTTGCCAGCATGGATACCTATGTTATTCCTGCGTAAGCAGGAGTCCATCTTAATACAAGTGAATAATGGATTCCCGCTTTCGTGGGAATGACATACAACAACAAAACACAAATAAAAAAGATGGATAGCTTACAAGTTAAAAATATATCAAAATCCTATAAAAAAAGGAATATATTAACTGATATATCTCTGAATATAAAACAAGGAGAGATAGTTGGTTTATTTGGTCCTAACGGAGCCGGTAAAACAACTTGTTTTAACATTATTATCGGTTTAATGAAACCGGACTCAGGGCAATTACTTTTAAATGATATAAATATTACCAACTTGCCTATTTATTTACGAGCAAGGCTTGGAATTGGCTACCTTCTTCAAGAACCTTCGATATTTCGAGGATTATCGGTTGAGGATAATATTAAAGCGGTAGTTGAGATATCTGAAAATGATAAAGAAGTAATTGAACAAAAAACCCATAATTTACTAGAGAAATTTTCGATAGTTCATTTAAAAGATTTATCCGCTGCTAGCTTATCAGGCGGCGAAAGGCGTAGGCTTGAGATTGCACGTTCACTTGCAATAGGGCCTAAATTTATTATGCTTGATGAGCCGCTTGCCGGTATTGATCCGCTTGCTATTTCCGATATCAAAAATCTAATTACTTATTTACGTGAATTTAATATAGGTATATTAATTACCGACCATAATGTACGTGATACTCTAGATATAGTTGACCGTGCTTATGTTATTTTTGAGGGCAAAGTATTGCTAGAAGGAAAACCTAAGGAAATAGCAAACAGCAAAAAGGTTAAGGAAGTGTATTTAGGTGAAAGCTTTAGTTTTTATACTATGCAAACGCGTCATTGCGAGTAGTCGTAGATGTTGTTGCATGGGTCGTTTTATGTCATTCCCACGAAAGCGTGGATCCAGTAAAACATATAAAAACTTGTTTTTATATGTTTATAATTATTAATTATTAAGATTATTTTCTAGATTCCAGCTTTCGCGGGAATGACATAAAGGGTTTTTTATGCAAATTAACAAAGAAATTTTTAGAGCTTATGATATAAGAGGCAATAGCCTTAAGGATTTAACAGAAGAAGTAGCTTATAAAATCGGCTTTTGTTTCGCCGAGATGACTATCACAAAAGATAATAGCAAAATCTGTATTGGTTTAGACGGTCGGCTCAGCTCCCCTACCCTTTGTAAAGCTTTAGAATTAGGACTAACTGATGCAGGGGCTGCAATCATAAATATTGGCGTAGTTCCAACGCCTGTACTATATTTTGTCGATAAACAATTTATGCCTGCCGGTAGTATTATGGTTACGGGATCGCATAACCCTCGTGACGATAACGGCTTTAAAATGCTGCAACACGGTAAATCTTTTTTCGGTGATCAGATACAGGATTTATTAGCAAAGGTTTTGAATAGTCATGTCATGCCCACCACCCCTTATGTCATTCCTACGAAAGCAGGAATCCAGATTAATACAAGTGGAGATATGGATTTCTGCTTTCGCGGGCATGACATATATTATGGGCATAATATAGAACATAAATACCTAAGACGTATTTTAGAGGGAATAAATATTAATCCAAAGTTAAAAGTGCTTTGGGACTGCGGCAATGGAGCAACGGGCAATATTACTGAAGAGTTAAAAAAGCATTTAACTAATCACAACATAATCATAAATAGTAGGATTGACGGTAATTTTCCAAGCCATCACCCTGACCCTACCAACCCTGCTAATTTACAAGAGCTAATAAAAGTGGTTAAAGAACAAAATTGTGACCTTGGTATAGCTTTTGACGGTGACGGTGATAGAATCGGTATTGTAAGCGGGGGCGGTAAGATATTATTCGGTGATCAAATTTTATGTATATTTGCTGAGGATATTTTAAAGGAAAATCCGAGTGTTACCATAATAGTCGATGTAAAAGCCAGTCAGTTAATAGTTGATAGAATTAGGTCATTTGGCGGAAATCCTATAATATGGCGAACAGGTCATCCTTTTATTAAAAGCAAAATGCTTGAAACAAAGGCTTTACTCGCCGGTGAAATGAGCGGGCATATATTCTTTGCCGATAAATATTTTGGCTTTGATGATGCAATTTATGCAGCACTTAGATTTTTAGATTTACTTAGCAAATCAAGTAAGACTCTGGATGAAATAATAGAGGATTTACCGAAAAGCTATAGTACACCAGAAATTAAAATATTTGTTCCGTCTAGGTTAAAATTACAAATTATTAAAGAGATTAAAGAAAAATTATTAGAAGAGAAAATAGAGTTTAATGATATAGACGGTGTACGGGTAAATACCGAGCATGGTTGGTGGTTACTGCGTAGTTCTAACACCGAGTCTATTATAGTTGCAAGAGCTGAATCAGCTAGTAAAAATAGCTTAGAGAAAATAATAGCTATAATTAATAAATATCTTGAAAAATACGGGCTATTAATTAATAATTAAAGAATTATTGCTTTCTAAAATATTATTTTATATATTTTTCTCATATTAATAAATTAATATAAGGAGAAATAATATGTCAAAACTCATATACAATAGACCTAATCGATAACTCTGTTGATACTAAATTAGTTACAATACCGACGCCAAGTGCAAATACATTAAATATTAATATTATTCACCAGAAGGTACCATTAGTAATAAACCGTAATGACCTTGAGCATACTAATGATGATTCTCTTGTTTTTAAACTTAAAGATGATGTAGCAGCATCTAACGGTTTAAAGAGTCTGCGAGTTGACTACAGGGATGCAGGCTTATTTAGTGTGCCAACTATTAGTTATGATAAAAACTTTAGTAGCGTAACATTTAGTGAACCGGTGGATGAGGCTAAGGCCTTAGGAAATACTAACCCTGATGAAACTGAAACCGTTTAATTGTACGATGTCATTATTGCGAGGTGTTGCCAATGTGGATACCACCCCGTCATTACGAGCAGCCGTAGGCTGCGTGACAATCCAGAAAAAAAATTCTGTAAATCAGCATTTTTTACTGGATTGCTTCGTCAATTACTCTGTAATTTCCTCGCAATGACGGAAAACCGAACCATGCAACAATCCAACAATTATAGACTAAACTATATATCAGTGACAACTAAAGACATAATCATTTTATGCGGGCCGACTGCTAGCGGCAAGTCTTATTTAGGGCATAAACTGGCTAAAGCATATAAAGGCGAAATCATAAATATCGACTCAATGCAGGTTTATAAGAAAATTCCTATTATTACCGCCTCCCCTCCGAAAAGCTATACAGCTGAAGTTACTTACCATTTATATAATTTTCTATCTATTACGGAAGATTTTTCGGTAGTAAAATATCTCAAACTTGCTGCAGAAAAAATAAAAGAAGTAACTGCTCGAGGCAAATTACCTATATTAATAGGTGGAACGGGTTTATATATCAATTCTTTAGTTTTCGGCTATAATAATATTCCTGATATATCAGAAGATTTACGAGAACAAGTAAGAAACTTACATACTGAAATAGGTAATATAGAATTATGGAATAAATTAGAGGAGCTTGATACGCTTATTGCTTCTAAAATAAACCAAAATGATACTCAGCGTTTAATTAGAGCTTATGAAGTATTATTGCAAACCGGTAAATCTATTTTTTCCTTTCACACTTTACCAAAAGAACAAATTTTATCTGATTTTAATTTCAAAATTATCTTCTTAAATCCTGAGCGAAAATTTTTATATAAAACTTGTGATGAGCGTTTAGATAAGATATTTAAAGAAGGGGCAATTGACGAAATAGCTTTAATAAAAAAGCAATTTGCTCCTAAAGATTATGTGAATTTAAAAGCTGTAGGAATACAAGAAATTTTAGCTTATTTAGATGGCAATCTCACTTTAGATGAGGCTTTAAATGCAGCTCAAATACGAACCCGTCAGTATGCTAAAAGACAAGTTACTTGGTTTAAAAATCAGATACAAGATAAAACCACATTGGAATATTCTAACAAAGAAGAGTTTGCACAAATATTAAATGTCATTCCTGTGGAGGCGGGAATCCACTCAAATAAAGTTCCTTAAATCTTTATTTGAAAAAAATGATCTAATAAAAAATCTTTAATTTTAAAGATTTTTTAGCATGGATCCCTGCTTTCGCATGGATGACATTGAGGATTTTTGAAAAAACGTATGGTACTATAAAAGTTGGTAGACGATACCAATTTGGGGATGCAGCGAGTATAGTTTATCTATGCATTTCGTCTTTCTTTTTATTATTAGAAATAGGAGTAATGGCAAGTGTATTTGTTTTAGATCCTACAATATTAATCTTACTATTTAAATTTGAGACGATGTAATACATCAGCCTAAACTTTATTTTCTAATTCTACAGGTACTTCTCAGATTTAAAATAACCAACTCCCGCTTTAACGACATTTGGTATTTGTTGTATAATATTCAGCGTTTGACCTTTTTGCCAAACTAAACTACCTATACTAGTAGCGACATTAATATATTTTTTATTTTCAATATTTTCTAAGATGTGAACCAACTTATCCGGTGGATTGCATAGGTGTTAGTATATTATATAATTCTTTCTTATCGAGCTTATTTATATCGGGTACATCTTTTAAAGTTTTATCTAAAATACCTGTTAATATTTCCTTATTATCGTTTAAATATTTTTTGATTTCGGGATTATCCTTAGTGAACATTACCAATTCTTTAGCTATTCCCGTATAATCACCTTTAATAAATCCATCAAAAACCTTTTTTAATGACTCAGGATTATCAAGTAATATAGGCATTACATGCGTAAGTTTTGTAACATCTGTTGTTTCTAGTCCATAATTTACAAACTGTTGTTTTATAGTTTTGCTATTTTTTTCATCTTGTTCTAAAACCCCTTTAAC
>NZ_AKVZ01000019.1 GCF_000273745.1 Rickettsia australis str. Phillips | reverse complement strand
TTTGCATCCCCATAGAAACATTACATTATCGAATAAACCTTCTTTATTTTGCTCTACTCATATATATCTTTTAACTATAATGAAGGCTTGTTAAAAGCAGTAATTACACGGCTTGTTACGTTCATATAATCGCCTTTATTTATATCTGTAATAATAGCATATGTGCAATTTCCGGTTTTGACATAACTTCGCCTACTATATTAAGCATTTGTTTATCGAAATTATATTCTTTCGTCGTGCTTTGTATATTCGGAGTATTGTCAATAATAGCTGAGGCAATATCAGGTAAGACTGTTTTATTATCAGCAAAAAAATTTTTTAATTTATCGTCGCCATCTACCATTTCTAAAGATTTCTCAAGAGCTACCATTACTCCTTGATTTGGAGCATTCAGAGTATCAAAAATCTCTTTTGTTTCAGGCATTTTATTTCATCAAGTAGGAATAGTATCTACAATACTAGGATCAACTTTTGCATATGTATCCTTACTTTGAGGTTTTTGTAATATATCATCAAAAGCTTTTATATAGTTGCTTGGAAGTATTTCTGTTGCTTCGGTACGTATATAATCTGCTATATCTTTTCCTTTTTCATTAAAAGATTTCAAGAAATTTTTAGTGGTAGATAACATTTCTAATGTTTTAGAAGTCACTTTATTATAGTCAGGTACATCTTGCTTTAGATCAATTGCAATTTCTTTAATGCTTTTAGGTACATTATCATTTTTAAAACATTCTTTTAATGTTGTAAGGTCCTTTTGATCCAGAAAATTACTTCTTGAAATTCTCTAAAACCTGCTGTTGCTAAGATTTGCCCTATTTGTGGTAAATCATCTGCATGTTCTTTTAGAAAATTCCATATTTAGGATTTTTCAAGAATAGATTTTTGAAAATTTGAATCAAGATATATATCAGAGGAGCTTGCAAGTTTAACAAGATTATAACTATTTACTGGATTAGCTAAAGCAAGCTGCGCACCTTTTAATAATGCTCCTATACTAACGGGTAATATTTTTTTTCTTTGGAGATGCAAGGTCATAAATAAAACTTGTAAATGCCTTGTCTGCATCAGGAGAAGATAATATCCTTTTAACAGTTTTATTAAAATCCTTTAATTTTTTAATATCTTTAATGGAATTTATAAAAACATTAAATTATCTTAAAATTGATTCAAAGAAATAAATTAAGAACTACTTAAATATTTTAATTTATATTATATAATATGGTAATTAAATCAATTTGATCTAAGATTTATAGAGTTATCTGTTTATTTTTTTACTTTTTGTAGGTAATGATATGTAAGTATATGATTTATCGTGATTATCTACTATATGCGCTTTACTATCTAAATTTGAAACTATATTTTTTGCTTCTTTTAAAACATTTAGTTTATTAATTTTTTTAAACTCATTCTTAAAATTATCTTTTAACTGTTCATTGAAGATTTCTTTTGGTAAATAAATTCCACCGTTAATAGTGCCTGCCCAAGTATATTTAGATTTAGAATTTAAATTAGAGGCAATATTGCTTGCTAATTTTTCTAGATTTTTCGGCTCTAAAAAAATATTGATATTATCAGGATTCTTTTTAGAATATTCAGAAACGATAGGTTTGAGCATCTGATTAATCATGTAAAAATCTTCACCTCTATTATCACCTTTATCAAAAAGTTTTTGTGATATTTTCTCGCTTAAAATATTTGCTAATAAATTACTCTTAATATCTTGTTTATTTGTAATATTTTCATATAAAGGGTTCAATATTTGTAATGGAGAATTTACATGAGTTGTAATATGTTTATATTGGTTTGTTTTAGGAGTAGCTAGGTTATTAACCATATTCATAGGTAGCGAATTGAGTTTTTCTATAATATAGTCTTTAACCACTTGATTTTCTTCGCATAACATATTTACTTGTTGAGCAAATTCTTTTTTACTAAGTAAATTTTTTTTTCTTCGGCCTGTATTTGTAAAAATACTTTATCAATTGCCTTATCAATTAATTTTGCTTGTTGCTCTTTAATTAGCTCAGGCGCTAAAGAAGGGATCGCCTTATTAAGATTGTAAGTATCAGTAAGTAGCATTAAATTATCAGGTAATTTAGCATCTGCTAAATTAGTATTTTTAAAATTACAATCTTTTAAAGAAGTTACTTTAGTGAAATCTGCATTTTTTAATGATATGTCTGAGAAGTCAATATTAGATAAATTACCTACTAATATAGCTCCCTCTAAGCTGAATTTTCTATTTTGTATTTTATTTAAGTTATTTCTAAGAGTAATTTCATCTATAATTTTATCTTTAAAATCTTGTGATGGACTAAATACATCTTTTACTTTTTCAGTAGCATAGTTAAAACCTGCTTTTATAATATTCGGCAATTGTCCTTCAAAATAATTGGTTTTTTGAGCTAGATTATATATAGCCCTAGCGGTCCCACGATAATTACTTTGTTCAACCTCTTCTATAACTTTAACTAATTCATCAGGATGGTTTAACATTGATGGAAGTACATTATATAATTCTTTCTTATCAAGGTTATTTATACCTGGTATGTCCACTAAAGTTTTGTCTAAAATACTTGCAAATATTTCTCTATTATTGTTTAAATATTTTTTAATTTCAGGATTGTCTTTAGTGAAAATTATTAACTCTTTTGCCATTCCCGTATAATCACCTTGAATAAAATCTCGAAAAACCTTTTTTAATGATTCAGGTTTATCAAGTAATATAGGCATTATGCTCGTTAACTTTGTAATATCACTTGTTTCCAGACCATAATTTATAAGTTGTGGTTTTATAGTTTGACTATTTTTTTCATCTTGTTCTAAAACTCCTGTAATTAAATTATCAAATAGACCTGCTTTACTTTGCTCTACTAATATATCTTTTAATTTAAATGAAGGATCATTAAGGGCAGAGATTATATTACCGGTTAAACTCATATAATCGCCTTTATTTAAGTCTGCAATAATCTCATGCGCAATTTCTGGCTTTGACATAACTTCGCCTACTATACTAAGCATTTGTTGATCAAAATTATATTCTTTTTTTATGCTTTGTATGCTAGGAGTATTTTCAATAATACCTAAAGCAATATTTGGTAAGATTGTTTTATTATTAGCAAAAAAACTTTTTAATTTATCATCACCCGCTACCATTTCTAAGGATTTTTCAAGAGATATCATTAAACCTTGATTTGGAGCATGAAGAGTATCAAAAATCTCTTTTGTCTCAGGAATTTTATTTAATAAAGTAGGAATAATATCTAAAATTTTAAGATCAATTTTGTAGCTTTCAAAATGTTCTTTTAAAAAAGGTTTAGCTTGTTCTTTTGCTGCTTCTAAGAAATTTTCAATAATTAGTTGTTTTTCAGGAGATAACTTATTAAAACTTTTTAGAGTATTAGGATTGTTTATATTTTCAGCCAGTTCTTGCTTAAAATCAGGATGTTCATTAAATATTTTTAATAAATTTTTCTTATCGGGTTTTTGTAATATATTATCAAAAGTTTTTATATAATCGCTTGGAAGTATTGCAGTTGCTCCGATGCGTATATAATTCGTAATATCTTCACTCTTGTCATTAAAGAATTTTTTGAAATTTTTATCGGTAACCAGCATATCTAAAGCTCTAGACGTCACTTTATTCCAGTCCGGTAGCTCTTGCTTTACTTCAACTGCAATTTCTTTAAGTTTTTTAAGTACTTTTTCATTTTTAAAACATTCTTTTAGTATTCCGAGTCCCTTTTCATCTAAAGCACTCTTATCTTGAAATTCTCTAAAGCCTGCATTTGCTAAGATTTGACCTATTTTAGGCAAATCGTCTGAATGTTTTTTTAAAAATTCCCATATTGGAGGTTTTTCAAGAAGTGATTTTTGAAATTCCGGATCAAGATATATATTGGAGGATTTAGCAAGTTTGACAAGATTATAAGTATTTACAGGATTAGTTAAAACAAATTTTGCTCCGAGTAACACCGTTCTTAAGCTTATACTCTTTGAAGATGATAAGTCCTTAATTGCACTCTTTAGTGCTGTATTAGCTTTAGAAGAAGATAAAACTTGTTCTACAACTTTTTGATAGTTTTTATTATTTGTAACAGCCATAAAATTATTCAAAATTTTTAAATATTCTAAATCTATTTTAAAAAATTTTTAAAAATAAAAATTAGGTATTTTTAATATGTATATTTCGATACAACATGTTCAGCATCCGAGGGCTTACAAATACATGGCTGCCAATTTTTCAAGTTCTATCTGAGTATATTATTTAGCCTCCGCTTTTTGCGTCCATCTCAGTGAATACTTCTTCCCATGAACCGGTAGTCGCCGCTTTTGAATATTCAGTCGCTCTATTTTCAAAAAAGTTCGTATGCTCTACTCCGTTTAGCATTTCATCAAGCCAAGGAAGCGGGTTATGATTTACCAAATATACATCTTTGAGTCCTAGTTGCATTAAACGACGGTCAGCAATATAACGAATATATTGTCTTACTTCATATGCCGTTAACCCTTCAATACCGCCAACTTCAAAAGCAAGTTCAATAAAAGCATCTTCAAAATGCACAATAGTCGTACAAGCTTCATAAATACGTTTACGTAAAGTTTCTGTCCAAACTTCAGGGTTCTCTCTTACAAAAGTTTTAAACAGAGTAATAATTGAATTAGTATGAAGCGTTTCATCGCGCACTGACCAAGCAATAATCTGACCCATACCTTTCATTTTATTAAAACGAGGGAAATTAAGCATAATCGCAAAAGAAGCAAATAGCTGTAATCCTTCAGTAAAAGCTCCAAATACTGCGAGTGTAGTTGCTATATCTTCTTTGGTATCCACTCCAAATTGCTGTATATAATCATATTTGTCTTTCATTTCCTTATATTTAAGAAATGCTGAATATTCTACTTCCGGCATACCTACCGTATCAAGTAAATGTGAATATGCTGCAATATGTACCGTTTCCATATTAGAAAATGCCGATAACATCATTAATATTTCAGTCGGTTTAAATACTCGTGAATAATGCTTCATATAGCAGTTATTCACTTCAATATCCGCCTGAGTAAAAAAACGAAATATTTGCGTTAATAAATGTTTTTCCCCTGGAGTTAAGTTATACTTCCAATCTTTAACATCATCGGCAAGCGGTACTTCTTCCGGTAACCAATGAATTTTTTGTTGAGTGTGCCAAGCTGCATATGCCCATGGATATGAAAATGGCTTATATATTGGACTTGCATCAAGTAGTGACATAATTTTTCTTCTTGTTTGTTTTTATTATTTACCAGCATACTTTGTGGTATGACTCAAAAAAATACTCAATATCATTCCCGCGAAAGCAGGAATCCAAAAAATAACCTTACTATATGTACATATACGATAAAATAAACATATAAAAAATAAGTTTTTTATGTTTTACTGGATTCCTTGCTGTAGCAGGAATGACATCGATTCTTAAGTTAATCCTATGAGCTTTTAGCTAGAAACCACATTAACTGCTATTACTGGCAAGCTAAGCATTCTTCGTAATTACCGGCTTCTGATATCTTATCGTTTTGTTTCTCTAAATCTTTAAAATCGGCTTTTAATATGTCATGCGACACTTTATCGGCTCGCTGTATTGATGTCGATCTACAATAATATAAACTTTTTACTCCTTTTTTCCAGGCTTTAAAATGAATATTATTTAAATATTTCTTACTAACATTACCTGGTACAAAGATGTTTAAAGATTGTGCTTGCGTAATGTAAGGAGTACGATCGCTTGCTAGTTCAATTAGCCAATTTTGATCAATTTCGTAAGCGGTTTTGAAAACCTGTTTTTCTTCTTCGGATAAAAATGTTAAATGTTGCACTGATCCTTCATGTGTTGCAATCGAAGACCAAACTTGGTCATTATTAAATCCTTTCTCTTCTAATAACTTTTCTAAATGTTTGTTACGCACATTAAAAGAACCGGTTAAAGTCTTTTGTACAAAGCTATTAGCAGCAAACGGCTCTATTCCGGGTGATGCATTACCTGCTATTACTGAAATTGAGGCGGTGGGTGCTATTGCGGTTTTATTGCTAAATCGTTCATTACTTCCTGCATCTAGAGCATCAGGACATGCTCCTTTTTCTTTACCGATTTCTATTGAGGCTTTATCAGCTTCAGCAGATATATATTCAAATATTTTTTTATTCCAAACTTTTGCCATCACCGATTCTATCGGTACTTTTTTTATTTGCAAAAATGAGTGGAAGCCCATTACGCCAAGTCCAACGCTTCGCTCACGCAAAGCCGAATATTTAGCTCTTGCCATCGTATTCGGTGCTTTATTAATAAAGTCTTCTAAAACATTATCAAGGAACAACATAATAGAATGGATAAATTCTTTATCATCTTTCCATTCTTCATAATACTCTAAATTTAAAGAAGAAAGGCAGCAAACGGCAGTTCTTGACTTTCCTAAATGATCAATTCCCGTCGGCAATGTAATTTCGCTACAAAGATTGGACATTTTAACTTGAAGCCCTAATTTTTTATGATGCTCAGGGATAGATTTATTAACACTATCGATAAATAACAAGTAAGGCTCACCCGTTTCTATTCTAGTAGTTAATAACTTAACCCATAAGTCTCTTGCTCTAACTTTATTTACGACTTTTTTGGTAGCAGGGCTAATAATGTCAAAGTCCGTATTGTTTTCAACTGCTTTCATAAATTCATCGGTAATAGCTATACCATGATGAATATTAAGAGCTTTACGGTTAACATCTCCACCTGTAGGACGTCTTATATCAATAAATTCTTCGATTTCAGGATGATTAATAGGCAAATATACAGCCGATGAACCTCGTCTAATAGAACCTTGCGAAATAGCAAGAGTCATAGAATCCATTACTTTAATAAATGGTATAATACCGGATGAATGACCTTTATCACGAATCCCTTCATTAATAGAACGAACATTACCCCAATAACTTCCAATCCCACCGCCACGTGCAGCAAGCCAAACATTTTCCGTCCATAAATTTACTATATCGTCTAAGCTGTCATCGGTCTCATTCAAGAAGCATGAAATAGGAAGCCCTCTATCCGTTCCGCCGTTACTTAAGATTGGTGTTGCCGGCATAAACCACATTTTACTCATATATTCATATAGCTTCTGAGCATGCTGTTTATTTTCGGCATAATAACTAGAAACTCTTGCAAATAAATCTTGAAAATCCTCACCTTTCATAAGATATCGATCTCGCAGAATAGCTTTACCGAAAGGAGTAAGTAAATTATTATGGTTGTTGTTTATAGTTATTTGAAATTTATTTTTTTTAAGCGTGTTCATTATAGGTACTAATGGGGTTGTAGGCGTTATTTATAATGCTTATTTTGAAAAAAATGACACCATATTTAGTGTATATAATCTTCACCTAAGTAGACACGAGAATAATAATTTATTCAATATAAATATTTATTTTTTTTTAAGATTTTTGACTTGACACAAATCACTCTTAATTACTATTTATGCTTTCTTAAGGCACACGCAGTCTTATCATGCGGAAGTAAGTCAACGTTGCGTGAATACCGCCCCGTCATTGCAAGCAGTCGTAGGTCCGCCGCTTGTTAAATAATCATTTATACCAAGCATATAATCTGTATTTAGCATTAAATATTTATAATCATTGCTATATAGTAAAATTTTGTCTTTGAAATCCAGCTTCATAGGAAAAATTTGAAAGCCCTGGACGTAGTAAACTCGGTGATGCATAATAAGGAATGGTAATTGTCTGAACTTTACCGGTTATATCTTGCGTTTTGACTATTAAATCACCTCTACCGGTAATAACCGGAATATTGGTTATATCAAAATCCCTCATATGAGCTTTAGCATTATATATAGGTATACTATTTGAAAATATCTCTATACTACTTGGAAGTTCTGATTTTCCTCTGAAATTAAGTAACGGATAGGTAACTAGATTCCGTATAACTGTAAAATTCGTAGCATATTGAATACCGGCAAATCTAGTTGAATTAGACCAAAAAGAGGCTTTAGTTATGCTATCCCCCTACCCGCCAATTAGTCATTTTATCTACATTCTCATATGTCCAATTTGTTTCTAAACGTGTAAATTTATTTTGGTTTCTTGCAGTATTTTTAACTTTAGAAAAATTTGATTTCATGGCTTATGTTTGAAATAAAAAACTATAGCTATATACGCCGTTTTCAGTAAAATAATTGAGCTTCTCTACTCTGGCTAAATAATTAATATCATCATTTTGGCTAAGAGTTATATAATAATTAAGATATGCCACGCTAATAAGTTTATTGTCAACATTTTTTTTAGGCATTTCATTAGCATTAAATACTTGTTTTTGCATTTTATCCGCCGGAAAAGTAATATTTAAATCTAAATTCTTGCAGTTTAAATCATATTTAGTACCCTCAAGCAAATCTAAATTAATATATGCACTATCATGATGATTCACTAAACCCTGCTTAAGATAATCTTCTTGAACATCAAAATGTTCTATATCTTCAAGAGGAATTAAATAATGACCTTGAGCATTTTGCACTATAGTTGGAAATATATCGGTTTCGGTATAATGAATTTTTAGCGAAACAATCAATTCATTGTCGCCAGCATCTTCATTAGAGCTATTCTCAAATTCTACTTCTAGAGAGGTAATTGGGGCAATGATTCTAACCCTTTATCCTCATGCACGTTTGTATCCATTGTGGTTTGAGGTAAATTGCTTCCAAGCGATTCGGATATAACTTTATCTACAAAGCTCAGCAGTATAAATAAAATAATACCTATAAAAACCGATATTATTTTATTTAAAAAGTACATTAGCTTATTTATTTTAAAGTTAAAGGTAATGTGCTATTGAGATTACCTTGATATCGTTATGGGTATACTATGCTGAACAACAAGGTTTACCGTAGAGCTAATATTGTTTTCTATCTTCACTCTACAAGGTAATTCTCTTACTATGATTCTATAATCTTTTGCTCTAGTAGAAAAATTCTGTGTATTTTTTAAAGCTAACTGTATCAATTGCGTTTTACCACCGTGTAAGGTAAATGTTACCGGAGTTGCAATTAAATCCGTAGTTTCTTTATATTCTTCTGTACCGTTTTCATACACACGTTTTAAAAGAAGTAGCTGAAACTTTTTAGGTGTATAATCGTTATTTTGTACCGTCATAGTTGCTATTTTATTATTTTCACTTATCTCTATATTGACAGGCATGATAGTGGCACTAGCAAAAACATTAACATAATATCAATATGCCACAGTTACTGTAATTGTGTCGTTGTAAGTATCAGAAGGAACATTAGCTCCTTGAGGTATTTTTCCATATATTGTGAGCGTTTAAGGTAATCCCGTACCAGTTCCCGGTACCTAGTCGCTTGCTTGGTTACCCCAATTTTGAGTTTTTGTTGAATTGGAATAAAGATTATACGGTAAATAACTAGTAGTATTAACAAGACCTGTCATTTTGCGAGTACTTGTTATAGCACTTGGTGCAGTACCTGCATTTAATGAAACAGTATAACCAGTACCTAAAGTACAAGTTATAGTAAGTGTGTTTGTTTGCAAAGAATCAGCAGTTGGAACATACGTACCAAAAGCTAAAGGTGTAGCCGTAACTATACAAGACGGTAAAACCGTTGCACTAACAAGGAAAAAAGCATTAGCAGATGAAGCAAAGCTATTTCCGGCACTTATAGTTAAGATAACAAAACTGATAATATTTCGTAAAATTTTAATTTTCATTATTAATAATAAAAATAATTAATTTCTATTATTAATCTTTTACAAATTTGAACGATTTTACAAAGCTAGTTTATGAAATCGTTATATTAAATATAAATTTATGATATTTTTCCCACAGAATCATATTTACAAATAAATTAAAAATGTAATTGACTATTATTATATGATAGTACTTTTATTTTCTGGTATATAAAATGACTACTAAAATAGCAATCAGTCAATTTAAATCTCATTGTCTTGAAATAATAGAAAAATTACAAACCAATAAAGAATCCATTATAATTACCAAAAGAGATAGGGAAGTAGCACAAATATTCCATATAAATACTAAAAATACTTCAATATTCGGTATGCTAAAAAATAAAGCTGAGAGAAAAGCAGATATATTAGATCCAATAGAAGACAAATGGAATGCAGAACATTAATAATGGCTTAGTACTAGATACCCATGTTTTATTGTGGTCACTATTACAACCTGAAGAATTATCAGAACAAATAAAACACAAAATCAATTTAGCTCAAGAAAGTTCACAATTATTCTTAAGTTCTATTTCATTATGGGAAATAGCTACGCTTAACTTTAAAAGGCGTATTAATGTTTATGAGCCTATAAAGGATTTCTAAATTCTATAACAAACTTTAATAGAGTATCTATTAAAGATATTGCTCCGAAGATTGCTGCTGAAAGCGTTTCTCTTATGGATGATTTTCATGGTGATCAGACTGATAGCATTATTGTAGCAACAGCAAAATGCCTTGGAGATACCTTACTCGAGATCAAAAAATTCTTAACTGGGCTAAGTTAGGACATATTAAATTAATATCTATCTAAGAACTATACTACACAGTAAAATGAAAAGTTGGTAGACGAAGCTCAATTTGGAAAAGAACAAGGAGTTTGCACGCCGAGGAGCGGAGCATATAATAAACGTTCAGCATCCGAGGACTTACAAAGACGATGTAGCCAATTTTTCAAATTCAGCGAGTATATAACAATAACAATTGATTATTTCCTCAATATCCAATAAAATCCTTTTTAAAATTGAGTTAAAAAAATAATGCATAATACTGACGTTATAATAATCGGAGCAGGACCGGTCGGGCTGTTTACGATTTTTCAGGCCGGAATGCTTGGGATGAAGTGCCAAGTTATCGATGCTCAAGAAACCATAGGAGGTCAGTGTATTACTCTATACCCTGAAAAGCCTATTTACGATGTACCGGCATATCCTAAAATTGCTGCAGAAGAGCTAATAAAACAGTTAGAGCTTCAAGCTGCTCCTTTTAAGCCTGTATATCACTTAAATCAGCAGGCTACGGAGCTAAATAAGCAAGGTGATTTTTTTGAAATTAGAACATCAAAAAATATTATTATTAAAAGCAAAGCTATTATTATTGCAGCGGGAGCTGGTTCATTTGGTCCAAACAAGCCGCCTCTTGCAAATATTGAGGATTTTGAAGGCAAATCTGTTTTTTATTTTATTAATAATAAAAGTAAATTTGCAGGTAAAAATATAGTTATAGCGGGAGGCGGTGATTCCGCCGTCGACTGGGCTATTTCTCTTTCAGAAATTGCAAATAAAATATATTTAGTGCATAGACGAGATAAATTTACGGCAGCTCCTGAAAGCGTAAGGCAGTTAAGAGGTATTGCAGAAACTGGTAAAATCGAATTAGTCACCGGCTATCAGTTAAATGCTTTAGATGGCAATAATAGTGAACTTCAAACAGTGATAGTTAAAGACCTGCAAAATAACATTCGCAAATTAGATGCCAATATATTACTACCGTTTTTTGGTTTAAAACAAGATCTAGGAGCTTTAGCTAATTGGGGTTTAGATGTTAAGCTTCACCATATTGAAGTAGATAATGCTTATTATCAAACTAATATAGAAGGTATTTACGCCATTGGAGATATTGCTCATTATGCCGGTAAGCTTAAGCTGATTCTTACGGGCTTTGCTGAAGCTGCAAGCAGCCTTCATCATGCTTATAGTAGAGTATTTAACGGTCAGGCTCTACATTTTGAATATTCTACCACTAAGTATGGGGAAAGGAAGTAAGTATCCCATGTCATTCCTGTGGAGGTATTGTTATGTGGAACGAAAAAAGTACTCGGTGTCATACCGTGGCTTGGCCATGGGTATCCATAAAAACAATAAAAATACTAATATTAGTATTTTTCACTTGATCCCGTGATCAAGTCGCTGGATGACAACTGAAAAAGGATAAAAATATAGTGAATAATATAATTGACGGTAAAGCGTTAGCAAATGAGATACTAGCAGATTTAAAGCTAGAAATTCAAGAACTTAAAAGTCAAACCAACGCTTCACCGAAGCTTGCTATAGTACTAGTTGGCGATAATCCGGCAAGCATTATTTATGTAAAAAATAAAATAAACAATGCACATAAAATAGGAATCGATACTTTATTAGTAAATCTATCTACTACTATTCATACAAATGATTTAATAACGAAAATCAATGAGTTAAACCATGATAACGAGATTTCGGGAATTATAGTTCAGCTTCCTTTGCCAAACTCCATAGATAAAAATAAAATTTTATCTGCTGTATCACCATATAAAGATGTTGATGGGTTTCATCCTTTAAATGTTGGTTACTTACATAGCGGTATTATAGTCAAGTCAGTTGGATTTAATTACAAGGGACAAAGAGCGAAGCCTATAACTAATAGGAGCGCGACAAGTAACGATGTAAGTGAATTCAAATCATTTGACTATAGTCAAAGTTTTATACCCTGCACTGCCCTTGGTTGTCTTGCAGTTATAAAAAAATACGAACCTAATTTAAGCGGTAAAAACGTTGTAGTTATTGGACGCTCAAATATAGTAGGAAAACCTTTAAGTGCTTTACTATTAAAAGAAGATTGCAGTGTTACTATTTGCCATTCTAAAACACACAATTTAAGCTCTATCACTTTAAAAGCCGATATTGTAGTTGCTGCAATAGGTTCGCCTTTAAAATTAACTGCAGAATATTTTAATCCTGAATCTATAGTAATTGATGTAGGCATTAATAGAATTAGCTGCAATAAAATTATCGGTGATGTTGATTTTGAACATGTTAAGTCTAAAGTAAAATATATTACTCCCGTCCCGGGTGGTATCGGACCGATGACTATTGCTTTTTTACTTAAAAATACGGTTAAGGCGTTTAAGGATTCTTATAGTACAGTATGTCATTCCTAGCTAAAGGGGCATTGTTGCATTTTTGAAATTAAAAGCTCATTTTATCTCGCTTTATGCTGGATTCCTAGCTTTCGCGGGAATGACATAAGAACCATCCAACAATGCCCCTTTAGCTAGGAATGACATCAAATTTTATAAATACTCGCAAGTTCTACCTAGTTTTTTACATTATTTTGTATATATTCTAAATCTTGATCAGTTAAATATCTAACAAATTTTGCAAGGGAACCCATCCATAATTCTTTTAGATTTAATTATCTTCTTTGGCAGGATAAGACTGCCTGCAGCAATAAAAGCATATTCTTCTATTACTGCATAATCCATTATTTGTAGTACTCACATTATTATGTATTGTGGCAGGCATGAATAAGAGAAAGATGACCGATAGTTATGCCATCGCCTATTTCTACCGATTTGTTAAATCTTGAAGTATGAATTACACTACCGTCTTGTACGTTAGTATTATTTCCTATTTTTATTGATTCAACGTCATCTCTAAGAAAAATACTCGAATTACTACCTATTTCAACATCTCCTATTAAAGAGCTGCTTTCGGCAATATATGCAGTTTTATCGATGCTTGGGTAACTCCTGGATAAGGGATAATAATCATTAATTATAATCTACCCAAGAAATATTACCATCTTTACGATAATACACTATATTGATACGATCATTATTGATATTTTTAAATACTACCGCAGGTAAATCTTCTAAATCCATCTTCATGACCGCTTCTTTTACTGATAATTTTAATATTTCTACAGGCTTTTCAGCGATAATTGTCGGATTATCATTATCTTCGGAGTTAGAGGTTTCACTATCAGACTGTGGATTAATAATATATTTGGTACCTTCGTAAGCAATTTCTGATATTTTGACTTTACCAGCATGATGATTTTTGAATTTTGATTTATATTTTCTAAGCTGTTTTTCTAGTTTTGACATAGCTTTATCAAAAGCTACATATGTATCGCTACAACTATCATGACTTTTGACTATATTATGTTTACCTGAGCCATATTTTACTATAATATCACATTTAAAGTTCATTCCCTCTTTTGAAAAATGTATATCTATATTTATTATATCGGTAAAATATTTTTTAACGACTTGCGTAGCTCTCTTTTTTGAATATTCTTGTAAATTATTACCGATCGAAATATGTTGAGCTGAAACTGAAATAATCATAAATAACCTTTATAATCTGAAATAATTAATATATAGGCGTTACTAAGTAACACCTATACAATTAATTTATATTTAGAGTAATTTCAAGTTTTATTACAAATTACTTCATCTAAACTTTAGCTGTAGAGTTTTAGGACGCTTATCTTTATTTTGTTGCGATTTAATTAGTTTTTTAGCAGTCTTTCGTACATAATTAGGATCAATGCCCATTTCTAAGCAGGTAGCATTAAAATTTTCATTATTTTCAAAAAGCCACTTTTTAGCATTATATTCTGCTTTTGTTGCTTCTTTCTTGGTAAAAGTATTAGTTACATCTATTATTGCCTGCATATAATAGCACTTCTAAGAGCAATATCGGGTATAGGATTATAAGGTTTAATATGCTCAAAAGGAGTAGTTAATTTAATGACATATGGTTTAGTCATATAAAACATCTAATAATTATTAATAAAATAAGATTTTATTAATATAAATGTAACCAATAGTTTTTCTTTTTAACAAAGCCCTTAAAAAGGATAATAATTTTCAAGGCTTCATCTAATAGTAACTAATTTGGATTAATAATAATAAGCAGGAATGTTTAGAGGTTTAGGTGCTGTATATTTTTTGATAAAATAAGATATTTTACTCTTGCAGGAATAGAAGAATTGTTATATATATTGTTATCTCGTATGTAAAGGGGGTGTAGCTCAGTTGGTTAGAGCGTCTGCCTGTCACGCAGAAGGTCGCGGGTTCGAGTCCCGTCACTCTCGCCAAGCCCTTTCAGGGTTCTGGGGTTTTTTTCGTTTTCTAAAAAATTCATATGCTCCTTGTTTATGTGCCAAAATATCTAATTTTTGTATTAAATCTCTTTTAAATTCTGAGTGTTAAATTTTATCAAAAAAACTAACCCCGTATACTTCTTAAAACAATCTCAATTCATTTGCTTCTAATTAAATTTTTATTGCATTCTTAAAACTCCTTATTATTGTCTTGTCTATAAGCTCATTTTTAACAAAATAAATAAAGGTATAGTTATGTTTAAAGAACAATCTAAAATTTCATATGAAAAACTAATAGAAACAATAAGAGCGAGAAATACAAAATGTAAGGATTAAAACTATATTTTCTACGTTAATATCTTGTGAGATCCTCACACCCGCGCAAGCCCTTCAATCGTATTATACTTCTTCCATTTAACGATTAAATTTTGGAAAGTCATGCCAGTTTCAGTATATCCTGAATCCCTAATATCGGAGTATCTAATCCCTGACGTTGGGGTTAAATTAATCGCTTTCGGAGCTAAATAGCTATAACCAGCTAAAATCTGTCCGGTATATGAGCGTGATTTATATTTACCGATTGCCGTTTCATAACTAGTCAAATTCCTACCTGAAGCAATATTACGCTGTGAATAATTCTTAACTTTGTTATCACCGTAAGAAGCTATACTTTTAAAAAACCGAATTTTTATTCGGTACATTATATAAGCCGTATAAAGAGTAAATATTGCTCTGTATTTTACTTTTATCACCGACATTATTGTTTTTCTGCTTTACCATTTAAAGCCTGTCCACCGCTAGTATTAATACCGCCGGTATTTAAATCAAAATCACCATTTATAGCATCTAGAGCGTAAGTAGCTGCTCCTGTTACTTCACCGATACTTATATTTGCAATCTTAGCAGATGTTAGGCCTTGGTCGGTAAATACTGCACCGTTGTTTATATTTAACTGCTGAATATTTTGTACATCTAAATTATTAGTGACAGTAACTTGCCCTTTGATATTCACGCTAGCTAACTCATTACCTTTACTACCGAGTGTTGCTCCATTATTACTGCTTACGGTTAAATTATTACCGTTACTGTCTAAAGTTACAATACCGCCACCAGTTTTTATACTGTTTAAGCTATTAGCAAATGTAACAGTTTGTGCTATCGGTGCAGATAATATTAATTGTGAATCTGCATCACCAAAATTAATGCTACTATTTACGCTACTTAAAAGAGCTAAATTTCCGTTATTAACTTGAACGGTAAAGTGTTGTGGAGTGCCTACCTTTCCTATATTAATCGTTTTAACCGTACCGATACGTGCATTAGTAGATTTTAAGGTAGTAAAAACATTTAATATACTGTTTTGTCCGTTTGCTATAACAGCTATTTAAGTTATATGTATTATTACTGTTAAATTCTAAAGTACCACCGTTCGCTCCGAAATCAATATTAGGAGTGGTGAGATTTCCGCTAAGCTGTAATATTCCACCGTTTGTAAAATTAATATTACCTACAAATATATCATTTGCTATAGTTACGTTTTTTGTATTATCGCCTTGGATATTTTATATTAGTAGGGCTATTTGCAGCATCTGTACCTATATTTTGAGTTACATTACCGTCACCTATAAAATTCAATGTACCGCCTATACCACTGGTGCTAAGTACTGCTCCAGTAATGACAGAGCTGTCTCCTAAATTAAACGTTCCGTTAATACCTTTGAAATCAATATTTCCTACTATGCCTTTATTAGCCGTTAATTTACCTCATGCATTATAATTTAAGTTACCGACTAATCCTGCTGTCGTGACATCGGCTGTGGCATCTGCTACGGTAAAAGTTGTTGCATTTGCTACATCTTGTATAATTTTATCTATACCGTTGAATATTACTTCTTCTAATGCTGCTCTATTTGCTTCTACGCTACCTGTTACCGTTCCACCACCTGCAAATATTAATTTACCACTACCATCGCCTGGAGTAGTGGTTACTACCTCCGGTTAGCGTAACTCCATCTGCTAAAGTTAAGATAGAGCCATTATTATTTAAAGCTACAGGAACAAATACATTATCTGAGAACGTAACGGGATTTGCTTCGATATTTACAAGTTTTAAGCTGCTGCCGTTAGCTCCAATCGTACCGTTAACATTACCGCTTTGTATTGTTAGTGTTCCTTGATTATTTGCAGAAGTTGTAATTGAACCGGTCACACCATTTACTATTAACTTACCATCCGCTCCAAATAATATGTTACCACCTGATCCTAGGTCCAAAGCTTGATTAAATGTTACCTGTCCTGTACTATTCATACTAAGTAACTTCGTAAATACCGTATTACCGACTACGATATTACCTGCTCCAGGCATATCAATATGTGCTTCCCCATTTCCTACATTTATTTGAGAAAGAGAATTAGTTAAGCCTATATTATTTGAGATAGTCCCTGTACCTGTAAAAGTTAGTATACCGTTATTTCCGGCTATCTATCTGAGTTGTAATATTTAAGCCGTTATTAATTTGTAAAGTAGAATTCTTACCGGCGAAATCTATATTACTAAATGTTTGATTACCGACTCCGGTAATAATTGACGTAACATTATTACTAATAAATTTAAGAGGACCGCAATTGTTGTACTAAGAGGACCTATTGATACATTTTGACTTACCTCAACCCCACTAAAAGCAGGTAGTGCTATTAATGTATTTATCCCGCCAACAATAGCATTTGCTTTATCTGCCGATATTTTAATTCCAAGCCCTACAACCGCTATTTGAATAATATCGCCGTTATTAAATACTCCTCCTACAAGACCGGCACCTGTACTCAAGCTACGCTACCGAGATTAGGAATTGTTGCTCCTGTGGCATTAGAATTAGTGCATAATGTTCTGCATAGTGATGACGTTGTTAGAAATTTTCTTAATATTTTTGATTTTTTCATTAATAATTAACCCCAATAGATTAATTATTTTTTTAATCATATTAGTAATTAGTTAAGAAATCTTAATGTGTTTTATATAGATAAAGTTATTTTTAATTAATAATTTGTAGCAACTTTTTTACAACAATAGATTTTTGGGATTATTTATAAGAAAGTAATAAATTTTATGGATTGAACCACAGTCGAAAGATTGCGGTGTTATTGCATGGCTCGGTTTTTCCGTAATTGCGAGAAGGCATTGCCAGTGTGAATACCAATGTCATGCCTACGAAAGCGGGTATCCAAGTTTTTTTGGTGTCATACCGCAACTTGATCGCGGTATCTTAGGACTTAGTCTGCGATACGAGATCCCGTGGTCAAGCCACGGGATGACATCGAGGGTTTTTAAAAATTATCCTGTACTATATACTTCTAGTAAATGAACAGCAGATAGACTAAGTGTCATTTGGAAAAGAGCAAGGCGTTTTATATTTTTTGACTGCAGCATACATAAACGATCACATAGATCAAAAAATATTAAACAACGACGCCCATTTTTCAAATTAAACGAGTATATGACTGATCTCTATTTATTTAACGGGGTTTCTACCAAAGCATGCTTAAGTACTTGGTCGATATTTGACACGGATATAATTTCTAGGCTTTCTTTTATATTCAACGGTATATCTTTTAAGTCTTTAACATTCTCCTCAGGAATTAATACGGTTTTAATACCTCCCCTACTCGCAGCAAGTAACTTCTCCTTAAGACCACCTATAGGTAAAACATTTCCTCTTAAAGTAATTTCACCGGTCATTGCTACAGTGCGGTGTACTGGTATTTTAGTCATTAACGAAACAATAGTAGTAAACAAAGCACAGCCGGCAGACGGTCCATCTTTTGGAATAGCTCCGGCCGGTACGTGAATGTGAATATCAAAGTCTTTATAATTATCGTATTTTAATCCAAAATTTGTTGCTCTGCTTCTAAAACAACTATAGGCAGCCATTGCTGATTCTTTCATAACATCACCAAGTTTTCCGGTGGTCTTTATTTCACCTTTCCCTAGAAATGCTAAAGCCTCTATAGTTAAAAGCTCTCCTCCTACTTCAGTATAAGCAAGTCCTGTAGTACTCCCTATTTGGTCTTCTTGCTCGGCAAGCCCAAAATTATATTTTTTAGCCCCTAAAAATTCTTCAAGATTATTACTATCTATGGCGATATGCTTAACTGTTTTATCTGCTAAAATTTGCTTTAATGCTTTTCTAGTTAACGCTCCTATTTCACGTTCTAAAGCTCTTACACCTGATTCCTTGGTATAATATCTAATTAAATCCAAAATTGCCGTCTCAGATATAGTAATTTCATCTTTTTTGATTTTATGCATTTTAAATTGTTTCGGCACTAAATAATTTTTGACGATTTGGAGCTTTTCTTCCTCTACATAACCGGATATATATATTTTTTCCATTCTATCACTTAAAGCTCTAGGTAAATCATGTGAGTTAGCAGTAGCAATAAATATTACATTTGATAGATCATATTCTACTTCTAGATAATGATCAACAAAGTGACTATTCTGCTCAGGGTCTAATACCTCAAGCAAAGCGGATGCCGGATCACCTCTAAAATCAGAACTCATTTTATCAATTTCATCAAGCAGCATTACAGGGTTACTAGTCTTAACTTTCTTAAGTTGACCTAAAATTTTACCTGGCATTGATCCAAGGTAAGTTTTTCTATGCCCTCTGATTTCTGCTTCGTCTCTAACACCTCCTAGAGCAAATTTAGTGTATTTTCTGCCCATTCCTTCAGCAATAGATTTTACAAGTGAAGTTTTACCGACCCCTGGCGGACCTATCAAACATAATATAGGTCCTCTAATTTTACTTGAACGCTGTAATACTGCTAAATATTCTATAATTCGTTCTTTCACTTTTTCGAGTCCAAAATGGTCACGATTTAAAATTTTCTCTGCTTGGTTAATATCTATTTTGCTATTATCATACTTACCCCAAGGCAAACTTAGTAAAGTCTCAAGATAATTACGCGTCACTCCCGACTCCGCCGACATTTGATTCATACTACGAAGTTTTTTAAGCTCTGATTCTGCTTTCTCTTTAGCTTCTTTAGATAATTTTAAACTTTTAATTTTTTTCTCAATATCGGCAAGTTCCGATTTATCTTCATCAAGTTCCTTTTGAATAGCTTTCATTTGTTCGTGCAGATAATAATCACGCTGCGTTTTTTCGATTTGCTTTCTTACTCTTTGCTGCAATGCCTGCTCGGTTTCTGAATTGACTATATTGGAAGTAAGCGTACTAATAACCGTAGTGATACGCTTAAAAGGGCTAGTTTCTTCTAATAAATGCTGCTTTGCCTCAAGTGAAGTTATCAGATGTGAAGCTAATATATTTATAATATTTATAAAATTAGTACTATTACTTATTTCTTTATTGATAGTTTCAATAATTTCCGCATTAACTTTCTTATCATTAATCGCATATTTACTAAATAATTGTACTGCATTATCCACTAATGAACGCATGTTATTAACATCAAATATTTCTTCATCCGGAATAATTTCATAATTTGCTTTAAAAGCTTCTTCGCCTTTGATATTGCTTAGCTTTACTCTTGCTACTGCTTCTATTAATATTTTTGCCGTATTATTAGGCAACTTTACTATTTGGATAATCTTGGCAAGTATAGCTGTGTTATAAAGTTCATGTTTACTAGGGTTTTCTTGATCACATTTTTTCTGTAAAGTTACTAAAATATATTTACTATTATCTTCCTCAGAAATGGTAGTATGAGATAACGCTTGCAGCGATTTTTGTCTACCCACGAAAATAGGAGCAATTACTCCCGGGAATACTACCATATCTCGTAATGCCATAAGCGGCAGGGATTTTTTATTCATCAATTAAAACCTTTTAAAATTTCTAATTATTAACTATATAATATAGTATAAATGCGATTTCAAGCCATCTTTATTAATTATATTTATGACTTTATTACTACAATCTTCTCAAAATGTGGCTACTGCACATACTAGAATAAAACAATATCTACATTTAACTCCAATCGTTCACTCTGAAAGCTTAAATGAGATGCTCGGTCATGAGATTTTTTTTAAGGTTGAATCATTACAAAAAACCGGTGCATTCAAAGTTAGAGGAGTATTAAATCATTTATTGGAATTAAAAGAGCAAGGAAAATTACCTGATAAAATAGTCGGTTATAGTACGGGTAACCATGGGATTGGTCTTGCTTATGCAAGTAAATTATTCGGTATTAAAACAAGAATTTATTTACCGTTAAATACTTCAAAAGTAAAACAGCAAGCAGCTCTTTATTACGGCGGTGAAGTTATATATACATATACTCGACAAGAAGCGGAAGAAAAAGCAAAAGAAGATGAAAAGCAAGGGTTTTACTATATACATCCTTCCGATAGTGATTCTACAATAGCAGGAGCAGGCACGTTATGCTATGAAGCATTACAGCAGCTAGGCTTTAGTCCTGATGCTATTTTTGTCTCTTGCGGCGGCGGCGGTTTAATTTCCGGCTCATACCTTGCCAAGGAATTAATATCACCGATAAGCTTGTTAATAGGTTCAGAACCGCTTACAGCTAATGATGCTTATTTATCGGTTAAAAATAATAAGATATATAGATTTGATGAGGCACCGACTACCATCGCAGACGGTCTTAAAACCTTAAGTGTATCAGATCGTACATTTCAATATCTGAAAAAACTTGATCATTTTTATTTAGCAAAAGAATATGAAATATATTACTGGACGGCGTGGCTTACTTATTTACTTAAAGTTATATGCGAGCCGTCAAGTAGTATAAATATGGTTTCAGTGGTGAATTGGTTAAAAACACAAGCCAAACCTCAAAAATTACTGGTACTAATCTCAGGCGGTAATATCGACCCTATTCTTTATAACGAGCTATGGAAAGAGGAGTATTTAACCGTTCCACCAAGTATTACTAACTAAAGATAAATATCGTCATTGCGAGAAAAAATTGTAAGTTTTTACGAAGCAATCTCAGGATATTTGACGAGATTGTCACGCAGCTTATGGCTGCTCGCAAGGCATTGTTGCATGGATACCGATGTCATTCCTGCGAAAGCAGGAATCCAGTATAAAGCGAGATAAATCGAGCTTTTAATTTCAAAAATTTTCTGTATTTATACTTTCTTTCTGGATTCACGCTTTCGCAGGAATGACATACAACCAGCCATACAACAACGTTCCGCCTACGCAGGAATGACGTAAACGAACCACGCAATACGACTTCCTCACAATAACATAGACTTTCTAAATTATATTAAAATTTAACCCTTACTTCTTACTGCTGCTTGATTTTTAGTAGAAACATTAGGAGTGATTTGCGGAGGCTTTATATTAGAACTTCTTAGTTTTATTAAATCTTCAAATATGGTTTTATCAAATGCTATTGGATTGATTTTTCTGAGTTCCGCTAAATTAAAATTATTAACTTCTTGCGGTTGAACTATAATAGCCTCACCCTTAACAGGAATTAAATTTTTAAATTCAGGATTAGTTGCTGCTTTATCTTTATTTTCATTCAAAAATTTTGTTAGACCTTCAGCTATTTCAGGATTTGTTAAAGCATTTGAAAAGATTCTATCATTAATTGTCTTCACTACATATTCATCACTTAGAGTAATATATTTATCTACAACTTTTCGTAATCTTTCCTCTAAATAGTTTCTATCTGTAAATATCTGTTTAAATTTTTCCCATAAAGAAGTACCTCCATCATTAATATCTTTTAATTCAGTGGTTATTTTAGTACTATTGTCAGTTAGATAAGTAGAATCTAACTTATTTAATTCCCTTATTATTCCTTCAGGATTCTTTATACCTGATGAGTTAGTAAGTATAATAGTTTGTTCTAATTGCTTACTGATTTTATTATTATTTTCTAATCTATTACTAATCTGCTGCACCGTATAAGTGGCGGCCTTTTGTAATTCCTTAAATTCCGCTTGAGATAATTGATTTACTCTTGGGATAAACTGCTTACTATCTTTATTAAATTTCCGATTTTTATCTCCTTGAATAATAAATTTTTCATATTTCTCAAGTTTTTCCGGAGTGTTTTTAGGATCTTGTTTTAAGATTTCTATAGCTTTATCTTTTACAGCCTGTGCATATTGCTCTTTAGGTATAGAATTTCCGCTTACGGCTATTAATGCCTCTTTAGTTGCTCTTATAGGACCAGCAAAGATTTCTTCTTCATCTTCTATACCCATCAATGATAATTCATCAAAAGATCCTCCTTTATTTAGAGGAAGTACAAACCCCTTAAGTGCTGCTTCAGCCCTTGCAACATCAAACTTTAACTTATCTGCTGCACTAGGTATCAGTTTTGTATCTTGTCCTAAATTGATATACAAATTATCTACTAATTTTTGTACATCTTTATGTTCTACGACTTCACTAATAATTTTACTGGCAAGTACTTCAAGCGTACTAGTGATATATTCTTCAGATTGTAAATATTGTTGAATAGGATCTGGAGTAACAATATTTTTATTCAAAGTATCTAATCTACTATTTACGTTTTTTATATCAACTATTTTACCTTTTACTGCAGCCGATATCTCAGTTACTTCATCGTTTTTTTTAATTTTTTCAATAGTATCATTTATATTAGTTATAATCTCTGCCATATAATACTCATGAGTAAGTTATTGGATATAATGAGCCAAGTTATCAAACTTCTTAAAAATTTGCAACTATATTATCATATAAATCATTATTTACTATGCCCTGACTGTTGTTGCCCACTCTCTTTACTTTTATTAAGCTTATCAACATGAAATTAGGGGTTGATATAGAAGACTTATAGCTTTGGGATATTGTTTTATTTTGCTCTTTACCTTGCTCTTTTTTTGCTGTTACAATATTGATTGCTTTATTTGATGCTTGTTTTTCTCTTTGTAATTCTTCCGACAAATTTTTCATATCTATATATAAATTACTTTTTTCAAAGTTAGCGACTGCTTTATCTATATTTTTTTGAGCATAATCCGTATCGGTAAAAACTGCTACTATTCTTTGCCATAGCTTAGGCTTGACTACTCTTTGTAATTCTGATGCTATATTTTCTTCCCATCCGTGTTCGGTTAAATACCTGGGATCTAACTCTGCTAATATTTTTTAGTACCGTTAACAAGTGCAGGATTGCTACTCTCAAGTAATGGAGCAAAATTCTTGATAATTTCTCTACCTTGCTCTGTCATTTTTTCAGGTGGTAGTTTACTTATTGCCGGTAGTAATGAATTTATTATTTCACTTTTATTTACTCCTGCTGCTTGAATTATATCTACTCCTTGCTTTATGTTTTTATTTGTTTCAATGTTTTTTTCAAGAAACTCATATAATTTATCTATTGTACTTTTAAAAATGTTTTGAACCACAACTTGTTCTGAAGTTAATGTAGTTTGTTGTAAATCTATATTCTTATCAGCTTTCTTAATTAATTTTTCATCTCTAATATTGTGTCGGTAGAAATTTCAACTTTTTCTTCTGTGTCTTCATCATAAAAAGGTTTATTTAATTTTTCTTTAACTTTTTTTAAGAATTTTTTTCCATATTTTTTACGAGGTATTTGTTGATCACCTACACTTATTTCTGTTAAAGCAATTTCAACAGCGTTCTTATAAGCTTTTGCTTGTACTTTAACAGTTATATGATCTACTACTCCATCAAATGATATTGGAAAGCTTTTAATCATAGCTTCATTTTTAGCTACTAATTTTTCATATATATCTTTTTCTTTAGGTAATAAATCTATAGTATATTTTTTATTTTCTTTCAATAAACCAACCAATTTTTCTATTTTAGTATCATCAAGATATTGATTTGCTACTTCAGGAGAATACAAACTTATAGCTGCTACTACAACTTGTAAACGTAGGTCTTGCCTTTTGATTAGAGAAGGCTCTTCTGAAGCAAGCTTTACTTTTTCATCTAGTTTTCTTATTATCACTGCTGCACTATCAACTTGATATTCAAAAGCAGTTTTAAGTTTTTCTTGTGGTCTATCAGGTATTAGTTCCTTGGCCATATCACTTCCTCTGTTAATTATTATTAATTAAATTAGATAATAATTAGTTAAAGTATGTAAACCAATTTAAAATTTATGAATAAAAATTAATTAAAACTTATAAAAAGAATTGTATTTTTTCATAGAAGAGGTCCTAATCGTAATTTCATCCGGGATTTCGGTTATGAACCTTGAAGGGTAAGAGCGGACTATTTCATAAAATATCTTTCTGCTTTCGGCGTGGGTAATGTAGAGGTCTTTTTTGGCTCTCGTAATACCGACATAAGCAATGCGGCGTTCTTCTTCTAAGCCTTTTTCGCCGTCTTCGTCTAGAGACCTTTGAGACGGAAATACCCCCTCTTCCCATCCCGGTAAAAACACTACGTCAAACTCAAGCCCTTTAGCTGCGTGCAGGGTCATTATAGTAACAGAACCGCCGTAATTAGTTTCAAGCACTTCGTTTTCCATAACTAAACTTGCATGTTCGATAAAATCATGAGCATCGTTAAATTCGGCAATAGCTCTAAGCATTTCGTTAATATTTTCTATTCTACCGAATGCTTCTTCGGTCTTTTCTTCTTGAAGCATTTCAAGATAACCGGAATCATTAAGTATTACTTTAACTACGTTTATTGGAGCATCTATACTAAATCTTTCGTGCCAATTATCAATTTTAGTAACCAAATCTTTTAGAGTTTCATATGATTTTGCTTTAATCTCACCCATTTCCAACATTTCTTTGATAGCTGCGAAATTAGCAATATTTCGCTCAAGTGCATAGATTCTAATTTTATTTAAGCTAGCTGCACCTATTGCCCTTTTCGGCACATTTATAATACGCTCAAGTGCTAGATTGTCATTTTGATTCAAAGATATACGAATATAAGCAAGCACGTCTCTTATTTCCATACGTTCATAGAACCGCAAACCTCCTATAATTTTATAAGGCATAGCACTATTTATAAACGCTTCCTCAAAATTTCTTGTTTGAAATCCAGCTCGTACTAATATTGCAATATTACCAGCATTATATCGGTCTTCTCTCACTAACTTATCTATTTCACCGGCTATATACCTTGCTTCTTCTTTATCACTCCAACAAGAGATAATTTTTATCTTTTCACCGCTTTCCTTATCTGTCCATAACGTTTTACCATGACGGTTTTTATTATTATTGATTACATTAGAGGCAGCAGCAAGTATTGGCAAAGTTGATCTATAATTCTGCTCTAATTTAATAATCGTTGCACCTGCAAAATCTTTTTCAAAACGTAATATATTCCCGACTTCTGCTCCTCGCCAACCATAGATAGATTGATCATCATCCCCTACACAGCAAATATTTTTATATAAACTTGCGAGCATTCTTGCCCATAAATATTGGACAACGTTAGTGTCTTGATATTCATCGATTAAAATATATCGATATTTTTCCTGGTAATATCTTAGTATTGCGGGATTTTTAATAAAAAGCTCATTATTATAAAGTAGCAAATCTCCAAAATCTAAAACATTAGAAATAAGTAAATTTTTCTGATATTCTTCATATACAAGTTTTGCCACCCTCTGCAGCGGTAAATTAATATCTGATGCTGATAGTTTACTTGGTAATAATCCTTGATCTTTCCATCTCGAAATTATAATATGTATTAATTTAGGAGCATATTTTTTAGTATCAATATCTTGTAGTTTTACTATATCCTTAACTAATTTTAATTGATCATCATGACTAATAATAGTAAATCTATTATTTAAACCAAGATTTAAATGCTCAATTTGGTCACGTAATATCCTAGCTGCCATTGAGTGGAAAGTGCCTATATTAAGACCGTAACAATTAATTAGACTGTTAACTCTTTCAGCCATTTCTATAGCAGCTTTATTAGTAAAAGTAACGGCTAGAATATTTTGAGGTGAGGCTAAATTTTGGTGAATAATATTAGCTATTCTTGAGGTAAGTACTTTTGTTTTACCTGTCCCTGCACCTGCAAGCAATAAAAGCGGTCCTTCAGTATGAAGAACTGCTTTTTGCTGTTGTGGATTTAATGTATGTATGAAATCTTGATCTTGCATTTGTTTTTAAAGGTGTTGTAAATTGGTTGTCATCCCGTGGCTTGGTTTTACGTCATTGCGAAGAAATTACGAAGTAATTCGACGAAGCAACCCAGTAAAAAATTCTGATTTACAGAATTTTTTGTTATTTTTTCTGGATTGCCGCGTCGCTTCTCTCTTCGCAATGACGATTTGATATCCACGCAATGATGCCGCCACGGTATGACACTATTCTAAAATATTACCTAATTCTTTTCAGATTTTTAATAATATAAGAAATAGTAATTATCGGACTACAAATAATTATTTTCAATAACCTAAAATAAGAGCTTAAATTTCTATCTTCAATAAACCAATGATATAAATCATTTATAGGCTTAATCTTATCATCTATAATGTATTTATCTTTAAATAATTCTTTTAAAGCTCTTTTGGCCTGTTTTGCTTCTACTTTACGCTCTATTGTTAAGCTTTGATCATGTGCGCGGTAGAAATATAAAGATTCCGGTATATGAGCAAATTTCGTAACCAGTCCAAGACGAAGCCAATATTCATAATCATCCACCAACTGCATATTTTCATTATATCCCCCTATTTGTCTTGCTAAATCAGCTCTATATAAGAAACATGCACCGACACAATCTCTAATCGGTAAAAACTCCGGCGGTTCTTGATAAAGTCTTGCACCTATACTACCTTGCTCATCGATTAAAGTATAATCAGTATATACAAGCCCTATATCAGGTGAATTATCAAGTATCTTAACCATTTTTTCTAAAGCATTTTCATGGAAAAGATTATCATCTGAAGTCCAAGTAAAATACTCCCCCTTAGCCTCTTTAAAAGCAACATTCAAACTTGCCGGTAATTTTTTATTGGTCTCGTTTACTATTACCTTAATACGTGAATCCTGCTCTGCATATTTCCTAGCTACTATAACGCTACTATCTTTTGAGCAATCATCAATAATAATAAGCTCAAAGTCTTTAAAGCTTTGATTAAGACAGCTCTCAATAGCAAAAGATAATAGCTTATTCCTATTATAAACCGGTAAAACTATTGAGATTTTTAGAGTGTTAGTACGCATCCACCCCTAGAATATCAAATTTTTCTATATATTGAATTACGGTTTCTTGTAATTCGTCGGAATAATCATTATGCTCAAAGTTTAATAATGTATTACATAAAGCATTATTAAATTCTTGAGGTATTATGATTTCAATCTTATTAAATTGTTCAATCAGTCGTACTATAGGATCAAAATATTCAATTGAAAGCGGTATCTTTTTATCTAACAATTCAGCAAGATTATTAGATGTTATGTGTAAGTGGTGATTTATTTTTTCTGTACCTATTATTAAACAAAGCGGTTCATAATTATCAAGTATAAGGCTAATTTCTTCAATTTTTCTTTCAATATCATTTATAGGAACAGGCATAATTTTATTCATAATTATTATTTTCATTGTCATAACGTGATCAAGCTGGCGTTGTTGCATGGACCAGTAAAACCAACTGTATCACCCCGTGGCTTGACCACGGGGTGATAGAGGTGAAATTGATACACGCAACAATACCTCGCAGGAATGACATAAAAGAAACCATGCGGGCATTCTTGATTCTGTAAATTTATATATTTAGATATTCAAATATCCCTTCAAATGAGCCTACAACCCCAAAGCCTGAAGCTTTACGCCCTGCAAAAGGTGCTTTTGCATTTCCGGGCAATGGGTTATTAATTGAAACCATACCGAAATCAAGCCTAGTTGCTATCATTTGTGCCACAGATATATTATTTGAATATACATATCCTTGCAAGCCGTATTCGGTATTATTTGCACGTTCTATTACTTCATCCAAATCTTTAAATTTATAACAAGCAACTACCGGACCGAATATTTCTGTTCTAAAGATATCCATATTATCCAAACAGTCAATAATAATAGTGGGATCAATAAAATTATCAACAGCTTTACCACCACAAATTAATTTAGCTTCTTTACTTTGTGCATCAGCGAGTAGCTTTTGTATTTTTTCTATGGCAGCAGAATTAATTAACGGACCTACATCCGATTCCTTATCAAACCCGTCACCGGCTTTAAGCTTAGTAAATTTAGCCTTTAGAATTTCTATAAATTTTTCATATATAGATTCTTCTATAAATATCCTATTTGGTGAAGGACAAGACTGCCCACTATTTCTAGTTTTAGCAACTACCAAATCGCTTGCTACTTTTTCCAACTTATTATCTGCCGTTATAATGAAAAGAGCATTTCCGCCAAGTTCCAAAGATAAACAGAGTATTTGCGGCATTTTGATATAGAATTTTACCGACATTTGTAGAACCGGTAAATGATAATTTCTGAAGCCTAAAATCTTCACAAAAAGACTTACCTATAACATCCGAATTACCGGTAATCACGTTAAATACTCCGGCGGGCAAACCGGCATCACTTGCAAATTTCGCAAGTATTAAAGCTGATAGAGGCGTAAGGCTTGACGGTTTTAATATAACGCTGCAACCCACAGCTATTGCAGATACTACCTTGCGAGTAATCATTGCATTTGGAAAATTCCAAGGAGTTATAGCCGGTCCTACAGGCTCATATTGCGTAACAATTTTATGAGCTTTACTACTGCCTGGTTTAATAGTCCCGTGAATATTATGTATAACATATGTATACCAATCAATAAAAGATGCTCCGTATAGAATTTCTTTTTTGGATTCAGAGAGTACTTTACCCTGCTCTAGTGTTAATATATGACTTAACTAATCAATATTTTCTATTACTAAATTATACCATTTTCTAAGAATCACTATTCTTTCTTCAAACGAACTTTGTGACCATGAAGCAAAAGTTTGCACCGTATTATTAATCGCTGAATTAATCTCAGATAATTCTAAATTCGGAATTGTAGCGATTTCTTTTAAAGTTGAAGGATTAATAACGGATATTTGTTGCCCAAATTCTACAAATTCACCGTTTATATAATTCTTTCCCGTAATATTTTTAAGTAAGTGCATAAATTTCATATTGGTATTATTGTGCGGATACTAAAATCATCATTGCAAGAGAATACAAGCGGTACCTACGTGGATACCACTCCATCATTGCGAGAAGAAACTGCAAGCTTCAACGAAGCAATCCAGTAAAAAAATGCTATAAATCAGAATTTTTTTACTGATTTTTCTGGATTGCCACGTCTCTTCGCTCCTCACAATAAGATTCGAGCTATACAACAATGCTGCACAGAAATGACATATAGTACTTTTCTAATCTTAAAATTATCTGGTAAAATACTAGCAAGAGCAATATAATAAC
>NZ_AKVZ01000018.1 GCF_000273745.1 Rickettsia australis str. Phillips | reverse complement strand
CATTAAATAAAGCATGTATCACATTCTTCTTTAATTCATCAGGAGATGCTAATAATGTACGAAAATGTTCTAAGTCTTTAGAAGTTGTTTTATAAAAATGACTTTATTATCAGTTACCTCTGTAACACCTATCTCTGCCTCCTATAGCTTTTAAAAAATTTCCCATTTTTTTCTCTGAAGTTAAGTGTTGTATAGGCATAATCCTTCTCTATTTTATAAAATTAGAAAGAAAGAGTATATTGCTATAATTTTCAATATAAGAATTTAAATTAATAAATTCTTATATGATTATGTCTTTTTTTAGGAAATTTATTATTTATTCAAAAATTTTTCAGCCTCAAGAGCTGCCATACAGCCTGTTCCTGCAGCAGTTACTGCTTGTCTATAAATTTTATCCTGAACGTCACCGGCAGCAAACACACCTTCTACATTAGTTTTGGTTGTACCTGATTTCGTGATGATATAATTATCGTCATCCATTGCAATTTGTCCAGTAAATAACCCCGTATTCGGTGCATGCCCGATAGCTATAAATACACCGCTACAATTCAATAAACTAATCTCTTTGGTGTGGACATTTTTAATTTTAACTCCGGTAACGGATTTTGGCTTATTGCTACCTACAATCTCATCTACTACATGATCCCAAATTACCGATATTTTAGGATTTTTAAATAATCGATCTTGTAATATTTTCTCAGCTCTAAAACTATCTCTTCTATGCACTATAGTAACTTTGCTAGCATGATTGGTTAAGTATAAAGCTTCTTCTACTGCACTATTCCCTCCCCCTACTACAACTATTTCTTGATTCTTAAAAAAGAAACCATCGCAAGTAGCACATGCCGAAACACCAAACCCCATAAATTCTTGCTCCGAAGCTATACCCAGCCATTTTGCTTCCGCACCAGTACAGATGATTATACTTTCTGCTGCATATTCATTTCCTGATCCTGTAAATACTTTAAAAGGCCTCTTTGATAAATCCACTTTTTCTACATAATCACTAATAATTTCTGTACCGACATTTTTAGCCTGCATAGACATCTGCTCCATAAGCCAAGATCCTGGCACTGTTTCTGCAAATCCGGGATAATTCTCAACATCGGTGGTAATTGTAAGCTGCCCACCTGGCTGCATACCATTAATTAATATTGGTTTTAGAGCGGCTCTAGCCGTATAAATAGCGGCACTTAGACCAGCAGGACCTGAACCTATTATTAGTACTTTAGTAGTAATTTTCATAATTATTATTTGTTAATTAATTTAAATGATCTCTGTATCATTCCAGCGTAGGCAGGAATCCAGCATAAAGCAAGATAAATCGAGTTTTTAATTTCAAAAATTTGCTGTATTTAATATCTTTTGTTTCTGGATTCCTGCTTGCGCATGAATGACATAAGAGCCCTGCAATAAAGCCCTTCACCCCTCGCAATGACGATTTAATATCCACGCAGAAATGACCTCAAGACTTCTTCTCTAACCAAGATTTGATATAGTTAATTTCTTCAAAATTCATTAGGGAAGGAGCATGACCGGCATATTTTATTTCATAAAGATCAAAAATTTTTGTTTCTTGCATCTTTTTAACAGTAGATTTTGTTAAAATTTGAGATTTCATCCCATGAATTACTAATATTCTACATTTTATTTTATTCCATACGGACCATAGTTTAACATCTTCTTGATTACTAGCATTTTTCATTCCTTTTGTTATAGCAGGATCATAATTCATTTTATATTTTCCGCCGAATGTAGAAATTACGCTATATTTTGTTAAATAATCCCAATCTTCTTCATCTTTAATACCGATTTGTGCATAAATAAGTTTTAAATGTTCTTTTGCACTAGCCAAATCATCTAAGAGTATCGTTTTTTTAGCATAACCTCCAATTTTCATTAAAGGAGCAGCATCAATAAACGCCCCTATATCATTTAATATTAAGGCTTTAAAAATATTTTTATATTTACTGGCAAGTACCATACCTATAATACCGCCCATTGAAGTACCGAGCCAAATAGGATTTTTGATATTTAGCCTTTTAAAAAAAAATAACGTATCTTTAATATAAGTCGTATAGTTATAATGATTAGCTTTTTTAAAATTTTCACTATCACTACGACCGGGATAATTTATTGAAATTACTCTATAATTTTTACTCAACTCTTTAGCTATTTTATCAAAATCATGAGCATTTCTAGTTAAGCCGTGAGCACATACTATTATATTTTTATTTTTAGGATCACCGAATTCCACATAAGAAATTTTATGTTTCGGTATATATTGAAGAGGTAATAAATTAATATAGGGACCAATTTTTATTGAATTAATTTTCATATGAACCTATTAATACCAATTTAGAATAAATTTAAAAAAATCATTGTCATCATGTTATTAATTTAAGTCACTTAAAAATATACTGACCATTGTCGGCATATATATAACTACAAAAAGCAAAGATAAAAATACGGTAGCTGCAACTTTCTCAGGATAAAATTTCTGTAAATTCGCTATAACTATAGTATTTGCTGCGAGTGGTGCCGTAGAAAGTAGTTTTAGAGCATTATAGTAATCATTGTTATACCATTTTGTTATAAAATGATCAAACATGATAAATAACCCTACCCCCAAAGGATAGAATAGAAATTTAGCAACAAAAGTAGCAAGAGTAAATTTTATATCAACTTCAAACCTTTGTAGAGACGAAAGAGCAAGCCCCACCATCACCATACCGAGTATTGAAAAAGAACCTTTCATATTATATATAAAATCATCTAAAAAATCTGGTAAAGTAAAACCACAATAACTAAATAAACATCCCAAGAAAAAAGCGTTTAAAATCGGTAATTTTACTACTTTTAATATACTATCGGTGGTATTAGCAAAACTGCGCATACAAATATAAAAGCCGACGGAACATTCATAAATATTAACTCCTATCACCGCCATCATATAAATACTTAATGTATAATCATCGAAAAGTGCTGCAGCTATAGGCAACATAAAATATCCACCATTTGCCGTACCTGCAGACAAAGCTATAATATTACGTGTATGATCCTGCCAAAATTTACCAAAAAAATAATAAGAAAAAAGTGATAAGAGTGTTGCAATTACAAATGTTACGACCGTAACGCTTAATGCCGAAAGTGTTAAAGTTGTACTAGCAGGTATCGTAAAAAATACTATAGGCGATATAAAATAGAATAGTAACGAAGAGATACTATCTCTTTCAACATTTGAATATTTACCTGCTAAAAATCCTATTACTACACTTAATAATACCGAAACGGTTTTAAAAAAAACTATACTAAAGATTATCATGTAATGAGCTAAAGATATAATTACTTATAATATATGAGGTTTTATTTTTTTTCACTAAATTTTGTAAAGATTTTTATTTTATTAATTTTTAATTGAAATATAATCAATATTATGGTATTTAAGATTTGTTGTTTAATATTATATACTCCTGTGAAATGAAGAGTTGAGATACGAAGTTCAACTTGGAAAAAATCAAGGAGTCTGTAAGCCGAGGAGCAGAGCGTATATTTAATACGTGAGCATCCTAGGACTTACAAAGACGACGTAGCAAATTTTTCAAGTTTAACGAGTATATTTATGCAAAATCTATTACTATTATTAATTATATTTTTTTGTTTAAATACCTACTCTAATCCTATGCCGCTTGGTCTTGAATTAAATAAAACTACCAATATAGATCTAACAAAAAAATACAAAATCATCAATAAAGAACCTAATTATTGGCAAGGATATAATTATTATATAGAATCAAATGTAAAAACTATATCTAAAGCTTTAGTAAAATATAATGATTTTAATGTAATAGAAGCCGTTATTTTAACTATAGATAAAAATAAATTTGAAGAGTTTTATAACATTTTAAAAGATAAATATAGTTTAGAAGAAGAAGCTGATAAAGTGATTACTTTCAAGGATGTAGTAATACTTAAATCTTCTGAATTAAAGCCTGAAATAGAACTTGTATATATAACAAACAGTTTTTATAAAGAATGTTTAATAAACTAGATAAACAAGAAAAATTAGAGCGAGAACAGATGAAGAGCTTATTATAGCTATAATCAATCGTCATTGCTAGGAAGCATTGTTGCATGGGTCATTTTATGTCATTCCCGTGTAGGCGGGAATGACATAGAGTAGGTTTTTCGTTCCATGCAACAACGCCACACCTATGCAGGAATAACATAGCTAGCCACTTCAGAAATTATAGGCATATGTAAATCATATTTTTTGATCAAATCTAAAACTAATTTTAATGCTTCTCTTCCTTCTACTAGCTGTTTATATTCCTGTAAAAATTTCTTTTTATCGCTACTAATTCCAAGCTCATAACCAAAATTTGTATTACGTGAACCTAAAGAGTAACAAGTAAGCACTAAATCGCCTACTACTCCTGCCTCTAGCAAAATATCAGAATTTTTGTGCATACCTCCAAAGACCTTAGATAAAGTAATAATTTCTTTTAAGGCAGCGACTATAAGCGTTGCTCTTGCATTCTCGCCCTGCTCATTTGCTAAATCAATTCCACTTTTAATAGCAAAAATATTTTTCAACGCTCCTGCTACCTGTAATGTTACAATATCGCTTGTCATATTAGTAGTAAAAATTTTTGAACTTAGGCTATTAGCTATTTTATTTGCTATATCTATATCTAAACTTGCAATATTTGCCGAAGCCGGTAAATTATTAGCGAGTTCTTTTGCTAAATTCGGACCTGCAAAAAACGCTGTAGAGCTATGTGGTAATAGAGTTTTTAATCTATCAGAAAATAGTTCAGTAGGATTACGGGCAAAGCCTTTTGTTGCGATTAGAAGAGTATTATCTTCAGAAATGCCGTGAGTTTTTAATAATTTTATTGAATCATCAAAAGCATAAGACGGCACTGCAATAATAATTAGCTCAAAATCCTTAATTACACTTAAGTTTGTAGTAGCCTGTAAATGAGCAGGTAACTTAATATCCCCTAAATATTTTATGTTAGTTTTTTTATGTAAAATTTCTTTTGCTATTTCCTCATCACGTAAAAATAAAGTAACATTACTACAGTTTTGTGATGCTAAAGAAGCAAGACTAGTACCGAAACTCCCTCCTCCATAAACAGCAATATTTTTAAATTTATTCATTTGATTTTTTCTTTGTCGCTTGCAAGTTTATGTTTATGTCATTCCTGCGTGGCGTTGCCCGCGTGGACCAGCTTTTTGTCATTGCGAGAAGAATTACATAGTAATTCGACGAAGCAATCCAGTAAAAAATTCTGTAAATCAGAATTTTTTAATTATTTTCCTGGATTGCCGCGTCGCTTCACTCCTTGCAATGATGGCTAGGGTATCCACGCAACAACACCATGCGGGAATGATATAGAACTGGCTTCTCGCACCATACAATAATACCTACTCACAATCACAATTTCACTACTCCACAGTTTTCTCAAGGTTTACTATTATAACGGGTGACTTATTAATTTCTTGTTTTAAGGTTTTACGAATTGTGCCTTTTATTGCTTCGATTACTTGTTCATCCGACAATGCTTTTTTAGCCTGTTTATTTTGAATGGTAACAAGTTCTTTAATATCGTTTTTAATGAGATTAACCAACGCCATATCCTCTTTTGGATCAAGCAGACCAGGCATAGACAGCATTGGGTTTGCAGCAAGCAGCCCTTTTTTATTAATTACTACTGACGCTACCACGATACCCGACTCACGCATACGTCTTCTAGTTTTGAAAATCGGAGATTCTACAGGGAGTAAATAATTACCATCTACAGCTAAATAACCGTTTTCAACCTTTGAAATTACTGTTGCATTATTAGGTTCAAGCAATACTACGCTACCGTTTTCAACCTCTACTGCCTGTTTTATACCGTTTTTCTTAGCAAGCTTAACATGTTCATGAATATGTACAGGCTCGCCGTGAACAGGTATACAAATATTTGGTCTAATTAAAGAATACATTTTGTGCAACTCGTCAATCGATGGATGTCCTGAAACATGCACAAAATGGTCACGTTCGGTAATAACTTCTACACCGGCTTTAACAAATATATTAAATAGTCTGAATATTTTTTTTTCATTACCAGGAATAATTTTTGAAGAAAAAATCATCGTATCCTTAGGAGCAAGTCTTATTGACGGATGAGAATTACTAGCCAGTTTTGTAGTTACTGCCATGGGCTCGCCTTGACAACCGGTAGCAATTACTAATAATTCTTCTCTTCTAAATCTACTAACATCACGTTCACTAATTAGAGGAGAAATATCTTTAAAATAGCCGCTTTCTTGAGCAGCAAGCATCATACGATGCAAACTTCTACCGGTTAAGACTACTTTTCTACCGGCCAGTCCTGCAGCATGAATTATTGTATCAAGCCGTGCTAAATTAGATGCAAAGGTTGAAACTACTACCATTTGAGGGCAGCCGGCTATGATATCTACTAAACTTTTTCTAACATCTCCCTCAGACCCTGAGCTTCCTTTATTAAACACGTTAGTTGAATCACAAACAAGTGCAAGAACCCCTTCATCTCCATAAGACTTTAGAAGCTCCTCATCGACTTTTTTACCAAGTACCGGATCATTATCAAATTTCCAATCTCCCGTATGTAAAATATTACCTGCATCCGTACGGATCATAATTGCTTGCATTTCAGGAGCCGAGTGAGTCAGTGGCACCATCTCTAAGGAAAAAGGCTCTAGACTTATTTTACTACCGGGTTTCACTTCATGAATTTTTATATTTTTAGCAAAATCATATTCATTTAAACGAATTTTTAAAAAATTTGCTGTGAAAGTAGTAGTATAAATAGGACATTTAAGGCTACTCCATAAATATTGTACACCGCCTAAATGATCCTCGTGAGCATGAGTTAAAATCAGACCTACTATATCTTTTTTATATTTCTCTATAAAGCTACTATCGGCAATTATCATATCAACACCAGGTAAGTAGTCATCAGCAAAACCACTACCGCAATCAATCATTAACCATTTACCTTTATAATGATAAAGATTAAGATTCATACCTATTTCATTAGATCCTCCTAGCGGTACAAATAGCAGATCATTTTTATGATTTTTGATGTTGAATGATGACATAATTTAACTTAATATTTATTTTATTACTTTATTCTTATAACTTATTATTAGTTAAGCGTCTATATATTAAAAAAGAAATTCATATAATGAATATAAATAAAATAGCATTGATTTATAACCAAAATTCTAAACATCTAGCTATTATAGAGGAAATAAAAAAACTCTATAATTATTGTAAAATAGAGGAAGCAGAAGTAATTATCGTAATAGGAGGCGATGGAGAATTACTGCATAATATTCACCGCTATATGCATCTTAATATACCTTTTTATGGAGTTAATTTAGGACACCTCGGCTTTTTAATGAATCCTTTAGATACTAAGAATTTATCACAAAATATACATGAAAGTACTGTTTCTATTCTAAATCCTCTGCTTATGCAAGCTGAAGATATAAGCGGTCAAATATATACCGCACTTGCTATTAACGAAGTATCGATATTTCGTAAAACTAATCAAGCGGCTAAGTTTAGAATAGACGTAAACGGAATAGAGAGAATGAGCGAATTAGTAGCAGACGGAGCTTTAATTGCAACGCCTGCTGGAAGTAGTGCTTACAATTTATCTGCCGGCGGTCCTATTTTACCGCTCGAATCAAATATGCTATGCCTAACCCCTATCTGCTCTTTTAGACCGCGTAGATGGCACGGTGCTTTACTGCTTTCATCTGCTACGATTAAATTTAAAATACTTAATACAAATAAACGACCGGTAAATGCTACTGCCGACTTTCAGGAGTTTAATAATATCACAAATGTTACCGTTAAATCTACTAAGGATACGCCTATCAAACTGCTATTTAATAAAAACCATACGCTGGAAGATAGAATTATTAAAGAGCAATTCGGTGGATAATTATTAAAAAATATTAATAATTTTTGACTAAGAATTAAATTAATGTACAATGCCTTGTTAAAAATAACTAGGCATTATATATGAAATTAAAAAAGTCTTCAATGATGTAATAAAATTTGCCGGTGAACATCATCTAGAATTTCATCAAGATTTGTTATAGCTTTAATTGCTCTTTAATAATTCAATATTAAAGAGCAATTTGGCGAATGATTATTAAGATATAATATTTAATGATATTATATCCCCAACTAATTCTTTCCCTAATAATTTTGATAATTCATATTCACTTGCTTCAGTCCAAGTTACAGGCGGCACTTCATTCGGTAAACCGGTATCGTAACGATCATTAAATACTCTGACGGCTTGTTGAGTAATTTGATCAAAAGTGCTTGTAGATTCTACTCCGTAACCATATGCTTTTAACTTTGTTTGTAAAGTATCAAATTGTTCTCCAGTACTATCAGAACTTAATAATATTTTACTCTTTTGATCTTGCGTAGTCTCAAAATATCTACCAAAACCAGCTTCAGCTAATTTTTTCCAAGGAAATTTTGATCCAGAAGCTATATGAGCATTTCCTTCACGGTTTACAGTTACTTCACCAAGACCTACTAAATCATGTTTTAAATCTAAATCCGGATATCTTACTTTTATATCCTTAAGGAATTTACATAACTGCTCTATTTGCTCTTCAGCAAAATCACTTTTTGCATCATTAATAAGCATATTCCCAATACCAAACTTATTAACACTTACTTCTCCTTTCCAACTACTCTTGCCCACATAAAAAGCTTGATCTGTTAAATCATTATGATATTGATATTGCGTTCCATCCTTATCAGTTATGTAATGAACACTTGCACCTTGTGCTTGTAAGGCTTCAAGAGTGGAATTAATATTATCACTTACAGAATAAGTAAAACTACACAGTTAGGTTTTACTCCTTCCGGTCTTGGAGCCATAGATTTACCGTTTGGGCTATTTGTGTTACTGATACCGTTATTATTATCATTTGGCATAATATTTTACTCAAAAGGTTGGCGTAGGTTAATAGCGGCAGATAAAGTACCTTCATCTAGATAATCAAGTTCACCTCCGATAGGTATACCGCTAGCAAGGCGAGAAATTTTAGCAGGATGCTCTTTTAAATATTCAGTAATAAAATACGCAGTAGTTTGACCTTCTAAAGTAGAATTAGTAGCAATAATAACTTCTTTAATATTTTCTGCAAAACATCTTTTAAGTAGTTCAGGTAACCGAAGTACGATAGGATTGTGCCTACTAGCTGCCGATAAATTGTGACCTAGTACATGATATAAACCTTTAAAATTACCGCTACGCTCCATTGCCCATAATTCAGCTACGGTTTCAACAACAGCAATAACCGATTTATCTCTATATTCAGCAGAGCAAATACAGCAAATATTTTCCGTATCCATATTACCACAAATCTTGCATTTTACTATTTTCTTATCTATCTCTACAAGGTGATTAATCAGGCTTTTTAACCTAATATCTTTGTCTTGTAGTAGATAAAGCACTATACGTCTTGCCGACCTACTACCAAGCCCAGGCAATTTAGAAAAAAGATAAATCAGCTGGTCTATTTTATTATCATTTGTTTTATTCATAGTCGGAGTATATATCATTATAAATGAAGAGTTGGTATACAATACGAAGCTCAATTTGGAAAAGAGCAAGGCGTTTTGAAGCTTTTAACCGCAGACTAGTACACAACATAGCCAATTTTTCAAATTCAGCGAGTATATATTAAGACTTAATCACAACTGTTCCGGCTATCTTATCATGCAATGCTTGTTTTTTAGAAGAAAAAAGTATGAAAAAAATACCTATAGGAAAAGTCATATACCCTAAAAATCTTTTAATTAACTGCTTTAAAGTCGGACGCTTTAATGTTACGGCATCTACGACTTTCATACGTAGGAACATTTTACTAAGCGTTGCACCTTTATAATACCAAAGAGTTATAAAATATGAGCCTATTACTAATATATTAGTAGCAAAAATTGAGATATTAAACAAAATATATTGATTAAAATTTCCTGCTTTAAGATATTCATAAAATTCCTGACTCATAACTAAGTTAAACATTTCATTGGGATTATGAAGATTAATGTTATTGCTAAGGAAATAATCATTAAAGAACAACCATAATAAATTAAAAGAACAAAATTGTGATATTGGGATTGCTATAAAGGCAAATAATGATAAATCAAGTGCCGTAGAAAAAATTCGTGCTATAAAATCAGGATAAATAATTTGCTTTTTCATTGCTGGTTACTTTATTTTGGTGTTAGATTAGTAATGGTTGTGGTATGGTGCTATTTTGTCACCCCGTGGCTTGACCACGGTATCCAGTCTTTTTTATTTTTTTCTGGACCCCGTGGTCAATCCACGGTGTAACAAAAGGATCGAGCAATACAACATACATAATCAAAATTCAATATATTACATTTATGAATCAATTTGAAGCATATAGTTTATTATTCGTTGATAGTTTTGTCTCAAATCTTATTATCGGTTTTCAGAATGAATTAATATTTCATTCTATGGAAATGTTTGGAGGCTATAATAGTTTAATAATGCTGTTAGTAGCTATTTGTGCTGCTCTTAGCGGTAATGCAGTCAATTATATTTTTGGAAAAATAGTTTTAAATATCTTTTATGATTCCAAAAATGAACAAAATATCTTAAGATATAAAAGTTTAACAAAATTATATTATAAATATGAGATATTTATAATTTTCTTAATGGCCTTTCCTTTTTGGGGATGCTTTATTTCTTTATTCTCTGGTTTTTTTAAAACAAAATTTCTAAAATTTTTAGGTATTGGTTGTTTGGCAAAAGCATGCTATTATGCTCTAGAATTGTATATATTTTAACTCATGAAAAAATTAACCAAAACTAATTCTCATAGACAACAAAAATTAGCAAGCATTATAAATGAAGCATTAATCGAAATTCTAAGACGTGGTAAAATGCTGGATAGCAGACTTTTTGATTGTCCTCTCACTATTACGAAAGTTATAGTTACTGCTGATCTAAAAATAGCTAATTGTTATTTCTTGCCTTTTAATACTAAACTAACAATAAATGAAATTATGAATGCATTAAATAATTCTAAAAATGCTATCAGAAATTTTATTACTAATAAAATAAATATGAAATTCTCACCTGATATAAGATTTCATTACGATCACGGATTTGATAATGCTATCAAAGTAGAAGAGTTGCTAAAAAATATATAAGTGCTAAGGGATAAACTCAATCATTGAAAACAATAATTATCCGTTATACTAAAAACGCTTAAAAATTAAACTTTAGTACAACAAGCCCTTAGCATAAATGGACTAAAGGCTATAAATGTTTTGCAATGATGGAGTTTAAACATCATTTACAAAACAAAATAATCAAGATATTTTAGTTATCTTTTAATATTTTTTAAACTTTAAGTATAACTCAAATAAAAATAAATCCTTATTTTTATTAAATAACTTTAAAAGATTATTTTTTTATATTAAGATATGGAATAATCTTTTAATAAAAAAAATAGAAAATGTCTCCTCAAATAATAGAGTTATTAATTTTTGCCATTATTGCTTTTTACATTATCAACAAATTAATTACGACTCTCGGTTCTACTTCAGAAGAGGAACAGACAAAGCAAAAATCTTATTTTGGCGAACCAGTTATTAAGAACGTAACTTACAGTACAGTCAAATCTAATAAAGAAGAAAAAAATATTCCAACAGCCCAAGATATTAAAGCTTTTAAAGATATAATAGTGGAACATAATATAACTGCGGTCGTAGATGGACTGGAACAAGTCCATAAACGCCTTTACTCTTTTGATCCGGTTAAATTCATAAATAATGCTAAAACTGCTTTTCAAATGATTATAGAAGCTGCTTATAAAAAAGATTCTAAGGAATTATCTGAGCTGATAGATAAAAGATACTTGGAAGCATTTGAAAAAATAACACCATCCTATGGCAATTTTTTTGACTCATCAGCTTTAAGTGCAAAATATTCAGAAATTTACATGTTTGGTAATAACATCTTTATTAAATTACTATTTCAAGGTAAAAATGTGGTTGACAAAATTGAAAATTTAAAAGAAGAATGGACATTTACACGTAATACTAATACTAAAGAAGTTGATTGGTTTTTAAGCAATATTGAGAGAGTGTAGTTTTTGTCGTCCCGTGCCCCCTTATGTCATTCCCGCGTAGGCGGGAATGACATAAAAAAGAACCTCAATTTAAATAACAAACCATTAGTAATGAGTAAAATTTGCTATATTATAGGCACTATATTAATAATAAGTGTTGGTATTTTTATGTTTCAAAAGCAAACGATAACGGATAACAATCAAATAATCCCAAGAAAAGTTTTATTCGGTAACCCTGATAAAGCAAGGGTTTCTCTAACCCACGACGGTAAATATATTCTATATGTTGCACCGAAAGATGGTGTCTTAAATATTTGGCTAGCCCCATCAGATGATATTAGTAAAGCAGAAGCCATAACCCATGATAAAGGACGTGGTATTTGGTCTTATACTAAAGCTTATAATAATAAAAATATTTTATATACCCAAGATTTTAACGGTGATGAAAATGACCGAATTTATAGCTATAACATAGAGACCAAAGAGACAAAATTACTTACTCCTGAAAGAGGAGTTAAAGCAGGTATAGCTGGAGTGAGCTATAAAAAGCCAAATGAGATATTAATATATTTAAATGAGCGTAATCCTGAATATTTTGATATTTATAAATTAAATCTAGATACTTTAGAAAAAGAACTAATTTATAAAAATGATAGATTTACTGATTATGTAACCGATGAAAATTTAAATTTAAGATTCGGTAATTTACTAGATAAAGACGGAGCCGTTGAATATTATGAATTAAAAGACGGAGAACCTAAATTATATACTAAAATCTCAATGGAAGATTCTTTTAATACTTCTATACTCGGTTTTGATGCTAGCGGCGAAATTCTTTATATGCTTGAGGGGCGTAACCGCAATACTTCAGCCCTTAAGGCGATAACACTCGCTACAGATAATGAAGAAATATTAGCTGAAGATCCAAAAGCCGATATCGGTTTGTTTGCTATGCATCCTACCAAACAAACTCCGCAAGCAGTATCCATAGACTATGATAGAGTTTCATATAAAATATTAGATAAAGAGATTGAAGATGATATGAAATATCTGCAGGCTCTTGATCGCGGTGATTTAATTATCAATAGTAGGACATTAGACGACAAAACTTGGATCGTTGCTTATATGGCTGATAATGCACCGGTGAAATATTATAAATATAATAGGGCAAATAAAAAAACCGAATTTTTATTTACTAATCGCAAAGAACTTGAGCAATATAATCTTGCTAAGATGATACCGGTAATTATCAAGTCACGTGACGGGCTTGATTTAGTTAGCTATATCACTTTTCCAAATGATGTAAAGCTTGATGAAAATAATATTCCTGATAAAAAAGTACCGCTAATAATTAATGTTCATGGCGGACCGTGGGTTCGTGATAGCTGGGGATACAATCCTGAGCATCAATGGCTTGCAAATCGTGGTTACGCAGTTTTAAGTATAAATTACCGTGGTTCTACCGGTTTTGGGAAAGATTTCTTAAACGCTGGTAATTTAGAATATGCCGGTAAAATGCACACCGATTTAATTGACAGTGTTAACTGGGCTATTAAGAATAATATAGTTGATTTTGACAAAGTTTGTATTATGGGCGGAAGTTATGGAGGTTATGCAACGCTTGTAGGTCTTACCATGACCCCTGACATATTTGCTTGCGGTGTTGATGTGGTCGGTATGTCTAATTTATTAACTCATGTGCAATCTAAAGCTCCTTATATGACACCATTGTTAAGTATATATAAAACACGTATAGGACCTTGGGATACTGAAGAAGAAAAAGAGTTTTTAAGACAAAGATCACCGATTAATTTTGTTGATAATATCAAAAAGCCTTTATTTATAGCACAGGGTGCTCACGATGTGAGAGTCGTACAGGCAGAATCAGAACAGATTGTAAACAGCATGAAAGCAAAGTATATACCGGTAGTTTATGCACTTTACAAAGATGAAGGACATGGCTTTGCAAAACCAGGTAACAGAATCTCATATTACGCTCTTGCCGAACAGTTTTTAGCTAAGATTTTAAAAGGAAGAGCAGAAGCAATAGGAGATGACTTAAAGAATGCTAATCTCATTCTGAATGATAAAGAAAAAATTAGCAGCGAGGAAGCGGAAAAGATTATAGATACAGCAATTGGGAATTGATATCCTTGCGTCATTGCGAGCAGTCATAAGTGAGCCATACATTAGTTAGGAATAACATTATGTTAAGAATAATTTATTGGAGTATTAATCATGCTACTGACAAATACTGAAAATTCTTACGGCTTAATTGCAAAACTTTTTCACTGGATAATGAGTATTATAGTTATAGTAATGCTCGTTGTTGGTTTCTTAATGGATAATTATATAGAACCGCCTCTAAAATAGGAATTATACGTGATACATGAAGCAACCGGTATAGTTGTTTTATCTTTAGTAATAATACGTCTTTTATTGAAGTTCTATAATGCTAATGTTTTATTACCAGCTGATTTACCGAATTGGTAGAAAAGAGCCGCTAATATTAATATAAATTTGCTATATCTTTTAATGTTATTAATGCCGATAAGCAGCTTTTTCATGACTATCCTATCAAATCATCATATTAATTTTGACGGTTTGTTTACTATAAGTTCTTTTGTTCAAGATTTACAATTTGCCAAAATCTTTAAAAAAATCCATAAAAAGACTGCTTTGTTATTTACTGCTTTAATTATTTTGCATATACTAGCTGCGTTATATCAGCACTTTATTAGGAAAGATAACGTACTTAATAGAATGTGGAGTGAATAGTGCGTGTCATTTCCCGCGTAGGCGGGAATCCAGAATTTTTAAGTAAATTATAAACTAATTTTTATATCACTTAACTTGTTTTTAGTATTTTTACTGGATTCCCTCCTACGCTAGAATGACATCATAAACTCTCCACTTTACAGTTTAAAGATTAATTATTATACTGTGCTTTAATTATTTAAATAAATTATTTAAAATGAATATTCATGAATATCAAGCAAAAGAGATTTTAAGAAAATACGGCGTACCTACTTCCACTGGACTCGTTGTTACGAAAACCGAAAAGATTAACGAAACCATAGATAAGTTAAATACGGAAGTATATGTGGTTAAAGCACAAGTACATGCCGGCGGTAGAGGTAAAGCAGGCGGTGTTAAGGTTGTTAAGAGTAAAGAAGAAGCCAAAAAAGTTGCTCATGACATGCTTGGTATTAATTTAGTAACACATCAAACAGCACCTCAAGGACAAAAAGTAAATCGTCTTTATATCGAATCAGGTTGTGATATCTTAAAAGAATATTATTTCAGTATAGTATTTGATAGATCGGCGAGTTGTATTACTTTCATAGCTTCTACCGAAGGAGGAGTCGATATTGAAGAAATAGCAGAAAAAACTCCGGAAAAAATTATTAAATTTTCTGTGGATCCTGCAATCGGTTTACAAGATTTTCATATGCGTGGTATAGCTTATGAGCTAGGTTTTAAGGATAACCAAGCTAAACAGATGAAAGAAATAGTAAAATCAGTCTATCATGCTTTTATTGAAACTGATGCGGCACAAATTGAAATCAACCCGTTAATTGTACAAACGGACGGAAATTTACTCGCTTTAGATGCAAAAATCACTTTTGACGATAACGGCTTATTCAAACATCCAAATATTACGGCAATGCGTGATCACGATGAGGAAGATCCTTTAGAAACTAGAGCGGCAAATGCGGGGCTTAGCTATGTAAAAATGGACGGTAATATCGGTTGTATGGTTAACGGTGCAGGTCTTGCTATGGCTACTATGGATATTATTAAGCTTTACGGTGCGTCACCTGCAAATTTCTTAGATGTTGGCGGCGGGGCTGATCGTGAGCGTGTAAAAGAAGCTTTAAAAATAATTTTATCCGATAAAGAAGTGCAAGGAATCTTGGTTAATATTTTCGGCGGTATTATGCGTTGTGATATTATAGCGGAAGGGATTATTGCAGCTGCAAAAGACATAGGGATAAAAGTGCCATTAGTAGTCCGTTTAGCCGGTACTAACGTTGAAAAAGGCCAAGAAATTTTATCAAATTCCGGTTTAGAAATAATACCGGCATATGATTTAGCAGATGCGGCAAATAAGATAGTCGAGGCTATTAGGTAGGTAATCGTCATGAGCTAGGCAGTCGTAGTATACTTACGTGGCTTTTATGTCATTCCCGCGTGCGTAGGCGGGAAAATGACATAATAATGATCCATGCAACAACGCATTCAGTTGCACGCAATGACGATGACAATTACACAAAATAAAAACAATAAAAATTATTTAACATGGCAATATTAATAAATAAAAAAACAAAAGTTATCTGTCAGGGCTTTACTGGTTCACAAGGAACTTTTCACTCTGAACAAGCGATAGCTTACGGCACTAACATGGTTGGCGGTGTCACACCCGGCAAAGGCGGTCATACTCACCTTGATTTACCTGTATATAATACCGTACATGAAGCAAAAGCAAAAACCGGTGCAAATGCAAGCGTTATATATGTTCCGCCCAGCTTTGCCGCTGATTCGATATTAGAAGCAATCGATGCCGAAATTGAAGTAGTAGTATGTATAACGGAAGGAATTCCGGTACTTGATATGGTGAAAGTAAAACGTGCTTTAGTCGGTTCTAAAACTAGATTAATCGGTCCTAACTGCCCTGGAGTTATCACACCAGGTGAATGTAAAATCGGTATTATGCCTGGGCATATTCATAAAAGAGGAACGATAGGTATTGTTTCAAGATCAGGTACTCTAACTTATGAAGCAGTAGCACAGACAACAGCCGTAGGACTTGGACAATCTACATGTGTCGGTATAGGCGGTGATCCTGTTAACGGCACTAATTTCGTTGATTGTATTGATATGTTTTTGAAAGATGATGAAACAAAAGCAATTATTATGATTGGTGAAATTGGCGGTAATGCAGAAGAAGATGCAGCCGAGTTTATCAAGCAATCAAAAATCAAGAAGCCTATTGTTAGCTTTATTGCAGGTATTACAGCACCTCCCGGTAAAAGAATGGGACATGCCGGAGCTATTATTGCCGGAGGACAAGGAAGTGCCGAAGATAAGCTTGAAGCTCTACAAAGTGCCAGCGTAACTATCACTAGATCCCCTGCCGATATCGGTAAAGCTATGTTTGATTTGTTAAATAAAGGCTAAAATTATTCAACAGCAATCGATGTCATTCCTAGCTAAAAGCAGGAATCTAGAAAAATAATTTTAATATGTCCACTTTCGCGGGAATTTCTTGTTGCACGTATCAATTTCACCTCTGTCATCCCGTAGCTTGACCACGGGATCCAGTTAAAAATACTAAAATTATTAGTATTTTTTATTGTTTTTATGGACCCCATGGGTCAAGCCACGGGGATGACACAGCTGGTTTTACCGGTCCACGCAACAACAACCTCGCGGGCATGACATCCTAAACATTCGTATAATTGAACGCTCACGGATATGGTCAATTTCAAAAAGAGCAAGGAGTCTGCAAGTCGAGGAACGGAACATATACTTAACAAGTGAGCACCGCAGCTCTTGCTAGATAACACTGCCAATTTTTGAAATTCACCGAGCATCCCTAATTTCTTTAACTATATTTAGTAATTGTGGGAAATCTATTAACCCAGGTATTAATTGTGAATCAATTATATACGCAGGTACTCCTTGGATTCTAAGGCTTCTAGCTATTTTCATATTTTGAGTAATGAAATCTTTAATCTCATTGCTATCGGCAGTTTCTTCAATTTCCGTAGCATTTAAGCCATTCTCGGTTAATAACTCTTTTATGGATTCCTTAGAAACATCTCTTATTTTTATTAATTCATCATGAACAGCTTTAAATTTACTTGGATTAACCTTATAAACGGCTAAAACTATTCTTGCAAGATATTCAGAAGCATCTCCAAGGATAGGGAGTGGTCGTAATATAACTTTAACTTTTGGATCATTTTGCAATAATTCATTTATAGAAATATCGCCTTTTTTACAATAAGAACAATTGTAATCATAAAAAGCAATTATTATTACATCCCCGTCTTTATTTCCTATAACAGGAAATCTTGTACTATCTTCAATACCTAACTTATTATCTTTTAGATAGTTATTAACTTTAGTCTCATTTTCCTGTACTTTACGTTTTTGCAAGCCTTCTATTGATTCTATTATTATTTCCGGAGTTTTAAGCAAATAATCTTTGATTATTTCTTGGACTCTTTCCTCTTCACATTTCCTTGCATCCTCACTTTGTTTAACCTCAATGGAAACCGGATTTGTAGAATAAGTTTTCATTGTTTTGAAAACAAATAAAACTCCTATCACAACTACAAATATAACCAATATTTTACCTATAATATGCTGCATAAATTCCTTTTTAAAAAATTCTATATTGTTTTTACTGGAAATCGTCATTGCGAGGAGCGAAGTGACGTGGCAATCCAGCAAAAATAATAAAAAAATGCTATAAATTAGTATTTTTTACTGGATTGCGTCGTCGAATTACTATGTAATTCTTCTCGCAATGACGCTTATTTCTGTCTTATTAATCTACTCTGATCTCTTTTCCAGTCTTTTTCTTTAATTGATTCTCTTTTATCATGTAATTTCTTACCTTTAGCAATACCAAGCTCAACTTTCACTTTATTTTTTTTATTAAAATACATAGAAAGAGCTACTAGCGTACAGCCTTTTATTCTAATTCTACCAATAATTTTCTTTATCTCTTTAGTATGCAACAATAATTTACGAGGTCTACGAGTAGAATGATTAAATCTATTCGCTTTTTCATATTCTGCAATATGGCAGTTATACAAAAATACCTCATGTCCGGTATCTGCTGCATAGCTTTCCTCTATAGAAGCTTTGCCTTGACGCAGAGATTGTACTTCACTCCCCTTTAATACAATACCTGCTTCTAATCTTTCTTCAATAAAATAATTAAACAGGGCTTTCTTATTTTGTGCAATAACTTTCTTATATTCGGTCATATTTTTATAGATAGTGATGTTATAATGTTTTCAATTTGTTTTTTCGCACTATCGCTTGCTTCAGTTAATGGAAGTCTAATTTCATTTTCACATAAACCTAAATAATGAGCGGCATATTTTATCGGAATTGGATTAGATTCTACAAACAAAGCTTTATATAAAGGCAGTAATTTCTGATGGATTTCTAATGCTCCTTTAGTATTATTCTTATACCACTTCTCTAATAGCTCTTTACACATATCGGGAGCAATATTAGAGGCTACAGAGGTCCACCCTACCCCGCCTTGTGCATTAAAAGCTAAAACTACTTCATCATTACCGGTTAAAATATTAAAATTCTTTTTAACTATTGCTCTAATCCGCAATGGACGTTCTAAATCTACACCGCAATCTTTTAATGCTAAGATACGCGGTAGCTCGCTAAGCCTTAATATCGTCTCATCAGAAAAATCTACTCCGCTTCTAGTTGGAGCTGAATATAATATAATAGGTAGATTACACGCTTCATGTAATGCTTCAAAATGCTTATAAATCCCGTGTTGTGTAGGTTTTACATAAGATGGTGGACTAGCCATAAAACCCTCAACTTTGATTTTTGTAGATTCCGCTGCAAGTTCTATTGCATAAGCGGTATTATTTGATGAACATCCGCTTATTATAGGAATACGCTTATTAACGATTTCTACGCTAGTTTGCAGTAATAATTTATATTCTTCAAAACTCAAACTACTACCTTCTCCGGTTGAACCTGCAATTAATATTGCATCGACTTCATGCCTTATTTGATGTTTTAAAATTCTCTCTAAAGCATATAAGTCTAGCTTATTATCTTTAAAAGGTGTTATAAGTGCGGTAATTAAACCTTTAAATATATTATTCATTGTTTTTTATTTTTTTATTAATTTGTCATTGTGAGGAAGTATTGGACTCATGGTTCAGCTTCCTAATTTGTTATCCCACGACTTAATCGCGGGATCCAGTGGTCAAGCCACGGGATGAAAGATTTAGCACTTTTTCCTACTCCCTAACAACACGCCCATACTCTTCTTGCACAAGTTCTGCAATTTTATGATTCTCAAAAATAAGCTTTTTATTGCCAAGATCTATAGAACTAATATTTTGCACCTCAATTGCCGTACCTGTAACAAAACATCCGGTAAAATTCTCTATTTGCTCTAATTTCAAGCGCTCTTCTTTTACTTCTAGACCTAAATCTTTTGCAATTTCAATAATAGTCTGTCTTGTTATACCATTTAAAAATCTATCAGCAATTGGAGTATATAATGTTTTATCCTGAACAAAGAAAATATTTGTTGTAGTACATTCAGCAATATACCCTTCATAATCAAGTAATAATGCGTCATCATAGCCAAGAGCTTTAGCTTCTTTTTGACTCGTTATTGCCATATTATATTGCGCGGCGGATTTAGATTGTACCGGGGTGCTATCAGGCATTGCTTTACGCCAGCGGCTTACATGTAAATTTATACCTTTCTCAAAAGACCTGGGCATTGATGGAATACCGGCAATCAAAAGATTAGTAGACAAATCAGGGTTAGTAATATTTAGTGATTCGTCTCCGCACCAAATAAGCGGTCTTATATATGCATCCTTAATATTATTTTGTTTTATTACAAGTTCATGAGCTTTTATTATCTCGTCCACACTATAAGGTACTTTTAAACCTAATGCTTCTGCTGATTTTATTAATCTTTCCGTATGTTCTTTTAGTTTAAAAACTTTGCCGTTATAAGCTCTCTCACCCTCAAATACCGATCCTGAATAATGCAGGCTATGAGTTAAAACATGAATCCTTGCGAATTGATAAGGAACTAAATCACCGTTAATCCAAACATGCCAAAAAATTTGCTCTAGTTTTATCATTGTCATTAACTTATATTTATATTAAAGTAGATATAATTTAAGATGTCACCCCGTGGCTTGACCCCACGGGGTCCAAACAAACAGCTTATGATATTAATAATTTTACTGGATCCCGTGGTCAAGCCACGGGATGACAAATGAGTATACATGCAACCACATAAAGCACATATTTTAATCGTAGATGATGATAGCAGAATATTAGCACTTTTAAAGCAGTTTTTAAATAAAAACGAGCTTTTAGTATCAACGGCAAGCTCAGTCATAGAAGCTAAAAATCTATTAAAAAATTCTAATTATGATTTAATTATTTTAGATGTTATGTTACCTGAAATAACAGGACTTGATTTTGCTACTACTATAAGGGATGCCGGTAATAATATTCCTATAGTTATGCTTACTGCTTTATCGGAAGCCGATGACCGTGTTAAAGGACTTGAAGCTGGTGCCTCTGATTATATAACTAAACCTTTTGAACCGAGAGAATTATTACTTCGGATAAATAATTTAATTAATAATTATAATAACTTTAAAAAAGAAACGAATATAATTAAATTCGGCAATAATTTCTATAATTTTGATACAAAGGAATTCACTAAGAACGATCAAATCATACCTCTTAGCTCTACCGAACAAAAATTACTTGAGATATTAATAAAAAATTCCGGTAAATCTACTAGTCGTTTTGAACTTTCAAAAATAATGGGAGGTCTTAGTATGCGTTCTATCGATGTACAAATTACAAGAATAAGAGGCAAAATAGAAGACAACCCAAAAGAGCCAAAATATTTAAAAACCGTGCGTAATGAGGGCTATGCACTTTATATTTGATCACTTTATGTCATTCCCGCGTAGGCGGGAATGACATCGAGCAGGCTTCTTGAGCCATATAGGCAATGCCAATTACGTATACAAATTACATATGAGCTTTATATCTAAATTATTACCGAGAACATTATTTGTACGGTTTATGTTTATTATAATCATTCCGATTTTAATAGGACAAATCGTTGCTATATTCTTGTTTTACGATCGTCATTGGTATAATGTTTCATATTATACTAGTACTATTATTATCAATGAAATAGAATCACTGATTAAAGAACATAGAAATAATTCAAGAGAAATAACCCATTTATCAGAAAATTATCTTAATTTATCTTATCAATTTCAGCTTAATAAAAAGTTATCTATAAAACAACCTAAATTAAGTGAGCCTCTTACTATATTTAAAAATATTTTAGCTACAAAAATCCATGAAAAAAATATAGTTAAGCTGAATAAGGAAAATAAAATTGAAGTATTTTTAGAATTAAAAGATGGAATATTATATATTACTTTTCCTGCAAAATTACTACTTAATCCTACGGTATATATATTTGTTTTATGGATTATATCTTTAACTGTTATATTACTTTCTGTTTCTATTATTTTCTCCAAAAATCAAATTAAATCAATACTCACTCTTGCGGATAGCATGGATAAATTTGGTCGAGGTGTTTTAAAAGACAAAAATTTCCAACCTTCAGGAGCTTTAGAAATAAGAAAAGCAGGACTTGCTTTTTTAAAAATGAAAGCTCGTATTGAAAAACAAATTACTAAAAGAACCACTATGCTTGCTATGATTTCTCATGACCTTAGAACTCCTTTAACAAGAATGAAACTACAACTTGAATTAATGGAAGAAAGCGAAGAAATCGAAGGGTTAAAACAAGATATATTAACTATGCAGCAAATGATAAATTCTTATTTAGATTTTGCTAAAGGTGAAAGTACAGAAGAATTTGAAGAAATTTTATTACTACCTTGGATAGAACATTTTTTAAACAAATGGTCACATGTAGATATTGAATTTATAAAACTTAATAATATAGATAATTCAAAAGCACGAATTAAACCGAATTCTTTTGAAAGAGCCTTGTCTAATTTAATCGGTAACGCTATAAAGTATGGAACTAAAATTAAAATATCTTTGACAGATAATCCATCTACCGTAGCTATCATTATTGAGGATAACGGTATCGGTATAGATGATACAGAAAAACATCTTGTATTTAAACCGTTTTATAGATCAGATAAAGCAAGGCAGCTTGATAATGCAAGTAATGTAGGACTTGGGCTTGCTATTACTAAAGAAATAATAAACGATTATAAAGGCTCTATTTATTTAGAAGATAGCAAGGATTTAGGCGGGCTATCGGTAAGAATTGAAATACCTAAAATATGACCGCCGATGTCATTCCCGCATAGATACCAAATCGTCATTGCGAAAAGAATTACGTAGTAATGCGACGAAGCAATCCAGTAAAAAATTCTGATTTACAGAATTTTTTATTATTTTTTCTGGATTGCCACGTCGCTTCGCTCCTCGCAATGATGGTTTTAGTATCCACGTAACAGTACCCGCTCGCAATGACGGAAAAATCGATCCATACAGCAACATCTAAAATATAAAATAATGACTAACATAAAACATTTAGCAATAATAATGGACGGTAATGCTCGTTGGGCAGATCGGCATCACTTAACAAAATCTGAAGGACATAAAACAGGTGCTGATAAAATTCGTGAATTACTGCCTGAGTTTATTAACCTTAATATACCTTATATAACTTTATATACTTTCTCTTCCGAAAATTGGCAACGCTCAAGCATGGAGGTAGATTTCTTAATAAAATTATTAAGTATTTATTTAAAAAATGAATTAAACAGTTTACATAAAAACGGCGTTAAAATAAAAGTAATAGGTAGGCTTAACTTATTAAGTAGCTCATTGCAAAAACAAATAAATAATGCTATAGAATTAACAAAAAATAATAATAAAATAACACTTTGTATAGCTTTTAGTTATGGAAGTCGCCAAGAAATAGTTGATGCCTGCACAAAAATTATTGCAAGCGGTAAAAAAGAAGTAAGTGAAAGTGATATACAGCATGCTTTATATGATCCAGAAATGCCGGATGTAGATTTATTAATAAGACCTGGCGGGGTTTATCGCATCAGTAATTTCTTGCTTTGGCAGGCAGCTTATGCTGAATTATATTTCTCACTCAAATATTGGCCTGATTTTAATAAAGATGATATACTAGAAGCTATAAATGATTACTCAAAAAGGAAAAGAACATTTGGCAAAAGATAAACAAAATATATATTTAAGAATCCTGTCCGGTATAGTTTTAGTGCCGTTATTTGTTATAGCCATATTATGGTTTAAGCCTTTATTTTATATTCTAATGATATTATTGGGTGTGGGAATGTTAAGTGAATGGTATAATATGACCTACTCTTCTATACCGTATTCAGTACTGGGACTAATTATTATCCCGATTCCTATAGCTCTATTAATATTATTGGAAGATACTAATAAATGGCTTATTATGCTTTATTTTTGCATTATTTGGTCTGTAGACACTTTTGCAATGATTGGCGGCAAAACTTTTAAAGGAGCAAAGCTTGCTCCAAAAATCAGTCCTAAAAAAACTTGGAGCGGTTTAGTTACAGGAATATTATCAGCAGGTTTGGTTGCGGTATTAGTGAGTTTTATACCAAACTTTCATATTGAAAATTACTATTTTTCAAATAAAATTTATTTGTTTATAATTAGTTGTATATTAGCATTAATAGCTCAATCAAGTGATTTATTTATTTCATATTTTAAGCGAAAATTTAATATTAAAGATAGCGGTCATATAATACCCGGTCATGGAGGAGTGCTAGACAGATTTGATAGTATTATTTTAACCGCTCCGGTATTATTTTTTATGAATATATATTTATGATACTACATTTAAACAATCATTCTAAAAAAATAATTTTAAATATCTTTTTAGCTTTACTGCTTGGATATTTTGTTTTTCATTGCATATATGGGAACAAAGGGATTATTGCATATTTAAAAGTAAATAGGCAGCTTGAAAAAGCTTATGATGAACTGAAAGGCTTACGAGCAGAAAGAGTAGAACTTGCACATAACGTCAAATTACTCCGAACGGAATCGCTAAATAAAGATATGTTAGAAGAACAAGCAAAGAAAGTTTTAGGAGTAGCTGCTCCAAATGAGCAGGTGTTTACAATAAAAGACACACCTAGTCAAAGGTAGGTATCGTCATTGCGAGCAACTAAAGGTGTTGTTGCATGACGCTTATGTCATTCCTGCGGAAGCGGGAATGACATAAAATAAATAGAGAAGAACATCCCAAACAACATGATTAAAAAAGAATTGAATATAATTTATGACTATAACAATTTATCAAAACGACCTACCTAATAATTTTGAACTTGAAGGAGATATCGCTATAGATACTGAAACAATGGGGTTAAATCTACATAGAGATAAACTATGTTTGCTACAATTTAGTAACGGCAACGGTGAAGCCCATCTTGTTCATTTTGTAAATCAAGATTATACTGCTCCTAATTTAAAAGCGTTATTGCTAGATAAAACTAGATGCAAGATATTTCATTTTGCTAGATTTGATTTAGCATCTATAAAAAAATATTTAAGTATAGATTTAGAAAATATCTTTTGTACTAAAATATCTTCAAAACTAGTTAGAACATATACAGATAGCCACGGTCTTAAGGATTTATGCCGAGAATTACTTAATATCAACATTTCAAAACAACAACAATCTTCCTATTGGGGTACTGACAATTTATCTTCAGAACAAAAAGAATATGCAGCAAAAGATGTGCTTTATTTGCATCAGTTAAAAGATATGTTACAAAAAATGCTACTTAGAGAAAATAGGCTCGAGCTTGCCCATGATATTTTTCGTTTTTTACCAACAAGAGCTAATTTAGACCTTATCGGTTGGAATGAAATCGATATTTTTATGCATTAATTTAAATTAAGATAAGTTAATAAAGATATTAAATTATTAACATAGTAAATTGACTTCAAGTATACAATCTTACACTCTATTTAAAGAGGGCATCGATGTAATACTCTATGTCTTTGCTGCAGAAGAGGCGTTATTGCGTGGTTCGGAAAACGCACTCGGTGTCATACCGTGGCTTGACCACGGGATCCAAAAATATAACTTAAAATACTAATAATTCTTAGTATTTTTAACTAGGCCCCGTGGTCAAGCCACGTGGTGACACCGAGTAGTTCTTCTCACAATAACAATGCAAACAATATAGTCAATGCAGTTAGGATTCGGATACAAGAAGCGGGGAGCAAAACCTATCAATAATAGGCGAGACGATGAGTAACGCAGTAGGTGAGTTCAAATCAATTAACTATAATATTCACAATTTTACGAGGCACAAGAATAATCTTTTTCGGTTCTTTTCCTGCTAAGAATTTTTGTACCTTTGGCAAATTGACGGTAATTTGCTTTATTGCATCTTCACTTACGGCAGTTTTAAACTCATAGGTATCACGGAGTTTGCCGTTAACCTGCACTGCCATAATATATGTATCTAACTCTAGCATTGACTCATCAAATGCAGGAAAAGCTGATTTATATAACCGCTCTTTATTGCCAAGCTTCTGCCAAATTTCTTCTGTAATATGCGGGATAAAAGGATTTAGTAGCTGTACTAAAATATTAAAGCCATGCCGTACAGTTTTTACATCAATTTTATCTTTGGATATTTCAGAGAATATAGCATTAGAAAGCTCACGCATACGTGCTATTGCTCTGTTTAGGGCAAAATGCTTTATATCTTCTGCGACGTGCTTTATAGTAAAATGAACTAACCTATTAAGCTCTTTGTTAATATAACTTGCTTCTAAAGGTAATTTGTACATCGATCCGGTACTCGCATCTTCACGTACTAAAGTGTACGCTACGGTGTTGCATTCCATGTTTCCTTCAAATTCCTCTTTATTAGCTTCGTTATATAAAAATTTTATTGCCTCAAACATTTGCTCAAGCTTATTAATAAAACGTGAGCAGCCTTCAATACCGCTTATAGACCATTCTAGATCTTTCTCAGGTGGACTATCGGACAGTACAAAAAGCCTAATAGCATCTGCCCCATATTGCTCTTGCATTGTCTCAAGATCGATGAGATTCTTTTTAGACTTACTCATCTTCTCAATGCGTCCCTGCACTACTCTATTATTGCTTCCCTTATGAAAAAATTCATTACCCTTTTTAACTACTTCTTCAGGATATAACCAATTATTATGTTCATCTTTATAAGTAGCATGCAACACCATACCTTGAGTAAATAACCCTTTAAAAGGCTCTCGAACACTTACATAATTCTGTTCGTTCATTACTTTTGTGAAAAACCTTGCATATAATAAATGCATAACGGCGTGCTCGATGCCGCCTATATATTTATCAACCGGAAGCCAATAATCACAAGCTTTTTTATCGGTCATCTCTGTAGCATTGCTATTGCAATATCTCGTAAAATACCAAGATGATTCAAAAAATGTATCAAAAGTATCGGTTTCACGAATAGCCGGCTTATTGCATTTCGGACAATTCACATGTTTCCAACTAGGATGATGAGCAAGCGGATTACCGTGACCGTCAAAACTAACATCATCAGGTAACGTAACTGGTAAGTCTTTGTAAGGTACCGGAACTATGCCGCAAGCTTCACAATGAATCATAGGAATCGGACAACCCCAAAAACGCTGTCTTGAAATCCCCCAATCTTTTAGACGATAATTTATGCTGCGTTTACCTATCTCTAATTTTTCAAACTCCTCGATTACTTTTTGTTTTGCTTCATTACTAGTTAAGCCATTTAGAAAATTTGAGTTAACCAAAATTCCATCTTCCGTATAAGGGGTCTTTTGTACATCAATATCCGTTTCAATTACCTGCTTAATAGTTAAGTTCATTTTAACAGCTAATTTATGGTCACGTTCATCATGAGCAGGGCAACCGAACACAGCACCGGTACCGTAATCCATTAACACAAAATTAGTAATAATAACCGGTAAAACTATATTTGAATCGAAAGGATGAGTAACATCAAGACCGGTAAATACACCTTCCTTTTCAGCTTTATCACGCTCAACAGAACATGTTATATTTGCACATTTAGCTATAAAATTCGATATTTCAGGTGTTTTAGAAACTAATCGTTCTATTATCGGATGATTAAATGCAATTCCTATAAAGCCAGCACCAAAAATGGTTTCGGGTTTTGTTGAAAATACTTCTATAGTAATATCTTCATTATCCTTAATTTTGAAATGAAAATTAGCACCTATCGATTTACCAATCCATTTCTCTTGCATAGAGCGGACTGCTTCAGGCCAATCTTTTAAATTCTGAATTTCGTTTAATAATTCTTCAGCATCATCAGTGATTTTTAAGAACCATTGCTTTAAATAACGTTTCTCAACTACTGCACCTGAACGCCAACCACGCCCGTCTACAACTTGCTCATTCGCAAGCACGGTATTATCAACCGGATCCCAATTAACAAGTGATTCTTTTTGATAAGCAAGATTTTTCTCATAAAGCTCTAAAAAAAATTTCTGCTCATGTTTATAATACTGCGGATCACAACTATTTATCTCTCTAGACCAAGCATAAGAAAAGCCCATAGATTTTAGCTGCTTTTTCATATTCTTGATATTAGAATAAGTCCAATCTTTCGGATGAGAATTATTTTTTATTGCGGCATTTTCGGCAGGTAGCCCAAAAGCATCCCAGCCCATCGGATGAAGCACGTTAAAACCTTGCATAGTCATAAACCTTGCAATAACATCACCTATAGAATAGTTGCGTACGTGACCTACATGGATTTTACCGGAAGGATAAGGCAGCATTTCAAGTACGTAATATTTTGGCTTGCTACTCTCGTTTGATACCTCAAAAGCTTTCTCGTCATGCCAAATTTGCTGCCATTTTTGTTCTATTTGATTCATATCTTCTTGTTAATTTATTATCACCCCGTGGCTTGACCACGTGATCTTGCATCACAGACTGCGTCCTGAGACCGTGGTCAAGCCACAAGGTGACATAGAGGTAATATAATCACCTAGCACTATTAATATATATATCTCTAGCTTTTCTTAAAATTTTATCTTCAAGTGTGATAGCAAGATTTGAGGTGTTTTCATTAAGTACCCATTGTTTATTTTTAAGCATTTCTTCAAATACTTTCACTTCAATTGAATCAGGGCTTATTACATCGTCTTTAATAAATATATTTATTTTAAATCGAAAATTAGAATTAGAACGTGGGCTATACCATTCCGTAATAATCACGCCGCCGTTTGAGTCAGCTGATGTAAGAGGAGCAAAACTTATAGTCTCTAATGCTGCTTGCCAAAGATATTTATTAACTGAACCTCCTACAGCTTTAGTAGATTCGTTTTTTACCCTACTAGGTCTAAAAACTAACCCTTCTTCACCTGCTATAGAACCTACTTCATCCCATTTCTGCTCTCGTTCTGTTTTTGGATAATCATCCGCTAAGATACTAGTACTTATTGCACTAAGTATCATTACAAAAAATAATCCGATAATTTTTTTCATAACCAATATTTAATTAGGGTGTTTGATGGAAATAATAGAGAAGCTTTGGCTATTAGTCAAAAATTATTTGAACTAATTGTATGTCATTCCTATACCCCCTCTATGTCATTCCCATGGAAGCGGGAATCCTTCATTGTCATACCGCGACTTGATCGCGGTATCCAGCTAACAATACTAAAATTATTAATACTATAAGTGTTTTGATGGATACTGTGGTCAAGCCACGGGATGACATCGAGTGTGCTTTTTGATCCACGTAACAATGCCTTGCCTGAATAACATACAGCTACTCTATACCTTAACAGGCATGACGACAAAAATATCTTTAGGATTCTCAGGAAATTTAATAAGTACTGGTGCTGAAACATCTGAAAAATATAGTTCTACTAAATCCGATTTCACTGCTTTTAAGACATCTTCCAAATATTGTGGATTAAAGCCTATAGCTAAAGGCTCATCACTATTATATTCATAAAAACTTTCCTTATCTTGTGAAGAATTAATAACCTCTTTTGCGTTACCTCTTGCTTCACCGACAGCACTAATCTCTAAGGTTTCGCGAGATAATGATAATTTTACTGCTCTAAATTTTTCAACGGTTATTATCGCTATTCTTTCTATACTATCTGCAAATATTTTTCGATTAATTACTAATTTTGAGCTGCTGCTTTCTGGAATAAAAGCACTATAATTAGGGAAAGTACCGTCTATAAGCTTTGATAGCATAATAGTATTTTCGTTACATATAAATTTAATCTTATTGCTACTTAATAAAATTTCTATATCTTCATTTATATTTTTAGGATCTTTAACTATTTTTAAAATTTCTTCTGCACTTTTTTGCGGTAATATAACTCCAAAATTCTTTATGTGTTTTTCTAATGTTACCCATGAAATTGAAAGCCTATGCCCATCGGTACTTGCCGAATAAAACTCTTTGTCTTTTATGTGTAAATAAACACCGTTTAAATTATAACGAGTTTCATCTAAAGAAATCGAAAATTTTGTCGATTCGATTATTTTAGCAAAATCCGTGCAGGAAATTTTAAAACCTGCTTCAGGATTAATACTATCCATTGGAGGAAAAGAACTAACCGGCAAAGTAAATAAATTAAATTTACAATTTTTGCCTTTGATTTCAAGTCCCGTTGTACCGAGATCTGTTAATATAAGCTCGGAATCCGGAAGTTTGCGTACTATATCATGTAGAGTTTTCGTAGAAACGGTAAGTTCACCTTCACTTACTACCTGTACTGCTATTTTTTGACTTAAGTACAAATCCATATTAGTAGAACTAAGCTCTAGATTGCCGTCTTTTGCCGATAATTTAATGTTTGCATATTCAGGTATTACATTACGTTTTTCAACAACGGAACTTGCAAACCCTAGGGACTGAACTAACGTTTTTGTTTCAACTATTAATTTTAACATATTGTTATTCTCTTAATGTTCCTTGAAATTTTTGCGAGATGGCAACAACTAAATCTTTACTGAACGAATTTAAATCAGTATCAGACAACGTCCGATCATCTGCTTGTAGCTCTATTTTAATGGCTATAGATTTTTTACCTTCAGGTAATTTATCACCGCTATAAATATCAAATAATATAACTGATTTGACAAGCTTTTTATTAAAATTATTTATATATGATATTATTTCACCGACTCTATGATCTTGATCAACAATAAATGCATAATCTCTAAAATTAGCTTGGAAATCTGATACTGCAAATTCGTCTCTTTTACCGCATTTAGCTTTTTTCAACGGCAAATTCGTAATATTTAACTCGAATGCAAATATTTCCTGATTAATATCGTAATATTTCAAGATTTTAGGGTGTATCTGTCCAAAATGACCTAATAAATTTTTACCAAGCCCTATATTTACTGCTCTAGTTGGATGATAATATTGTGGCAATGCTGTCCCATCTGTTGCTATACATTTATCTATAGATAATCCTGCATAATCCACTACCAGCTCTAAATCACCTTTAAGATCAAAAACATCATAGCCTCGTCCAAGTGAATGAGGATTTTTATTACTATATGAACCGCTTATAATTGCCGTCAAATAAGTTGCTTCCGTATTTAAATCTATAAAACTCGGTCCAACTTCAAAAAAAGCCATATCTTTTACAGAGCGTGCTAGATTTTTACTTACTATACTTAACAAATTCGGCAGTATAGTAGGACGCATATAATTGTCTCCTATGCTAATAGGATTAAGCAAAAACAACTCTTTTTTTAATTCAGCAAATAACTTTGCATCTTCACTACTCATAAAAGAATTAGTTACTACCTCATCATAGCCTTTGCTTGCTAATATCCTTTTAAAACTAGATATTCTTTTATGCTCTCTTAGCTTATTATTATCTTGGTCTAATTCAGGTAATTTTATGCTTTCTATTTTATCATAGTCGTAAATACGAGCGATTTCTTCAGCTATATCTTCTAAAATAGTTATATCGTGACGCCAAGAAGGAGCTATTACCTTTATAATCTCACCTTTAACATCCGTAACAAATCCTAGTTTATTTAATATAGCTTCTATCTCTTTGATATTTAATTTAATTCCCGTAATTTTTTCTAAATAGTATGCTGAAAAATCTAAAGGTTTTTTTTGCGGCTCTTTCTCACCGCATTTCACTACTTCCGATACTTCACCATTTCCGCATATTGACAAAATAAGATTAGTTGCTATGTCTAAAGCTTTTTCCGTAAAATTTCTATCGATATTACGCTCATTACGATATCTAGCATCAGTATCAATTTGCAATCTTCGCCCGCTAGCTGCAACCATTTTAGCATTAAAACATGCAGCTTCCAGTATTATATTAGTTGTACTATCAGTACAACTACTCTTAGCCCCGCCAATGACACCGGCAAGACCTTGAATACCGCTTTCATCTTTTATAGCTAAATCATTTTCGGTAAGTAAATATTCTTTGCCGTTTAGGGCGTGGAAAGTAATTGCGTCATTGTTGTCATCCATGCCACCCTCTATGTCATTCCCGCTTACGCGGGAATCCATAATAACCTTATCACTATCTAGAGCATCGCTTTTGCCATAAGAATTATTGGATTCCCGCGTAAGCGGGAATGACATAGAGGGATATCTCTCAACCACAATCCTCCCACGTATCTTATCCGCATCGTAAGCATGCATCGGTTGCCCAAAACTATAAGAAATATAATTTGTTACATCCACTAAACTTGAAATAGTTTGTACCCCGACATTTTTTAATAATTTCCGTAACCAATCAGGGCTTGGTTTATTTTTTAAATTTCTTATTTCTCTAAAAGTAAATAAAGGGCAAGCTTCTTTGTCTTGCACGTTAAGCTTAATTTTAGAAGTAAATGTACTCTTTATTTCCGGAATTTCTAATTCTTTAAGTATTCCGAGTCCTTTTGCCGATAAATCTCTTGCGATACCGTAAACTCCAAGTGCATCACCACGATTAGGAGTAACGTTAATAACAAATATAGGATCATCTAAGCCGTAATACTTAGTAAAATTCTCTCCAACTACAGCATCTTCAGATAGCTCTATAATCCCTTCAGACTCTGAAGCTAGCAGTAATTCCTCTTCAGAGCAAAGCATACCGCAGCTTTTTTCACCTCTAATAATAGATTCCTTAATCTTAAACTTACCATTTGGTATTTCTATTCCGATATTTGCAAGTACTACTTTTATACCTGCTCTTGCATTACTCGCACCACAAACTATTTGTAACATACCGCTTTTAGTCTCAACATCACAAAGCTTTAACTTATCAGCTGACGGGTGAGGTTTAGTACTTGCTATATATGCTACTTCAAATTTTTGTAGCTCTGCCGCTTTATCTATCACCTCTTCTACTTCAAGACCAATAGCTGTGAGGGCTTCGGCAATTTCAGTCACTGAAGCCGATGTCTCTAACAATTGCTTTAACCATGATAACGTAAACTTCATTTCGTAAGCCCTCCTGCTAAATTCGGTATATCAAAGCTCCCAAAATTATAATGTTTAAGCCAACGCATATCTCCTTCAAAAAATTGTCTTAAATCTTTGATATTATATTTTAGCATTGCAAAACGCTCTACCCCAAGCCCAAAAGCAAAACCTTGATACTCGCTGCTATCGATACCGACATTTTTAAGCACGTTTGGATGAACCATCCCGCAACCAAGGACCTCAAGCCATTTATTGTCTTTATTCATCCGAATATCAACTTCGGCAGAAGGTTCGGTAAATGGGAAAAAGCTGGGTCTAAAACGTAATTCAATATTAGAATTTTCAAAAAAGTTTTTTATAAATTCCGTGATAACATATTTTAAATGCCCCATATTGATATTTTTATCAATAACAAGTCCTTCTATTTGGTGAAACATCGGTGTATGCGTCATATCCGAATCTGATCTATAAGTCCTACCAGGTGCTATAAACCTAAAAGGCGGATTGCCGCTTTTCATAGCTCTAATCTGTACTGTTGAAGTATGAGTACGTAATAACAACGGTTTATTATTTTCCTGACCTTTCAAATAAAAAGTATCATGCATTTGCCTTGCGGGATGGTCATCTTCAAAATTGAGAGCAGTAAAATTATGGAAATCATTCTCGATATTCGGTCCGTTTTCTATAGTAAAACCAAACTGCGAAAATACTTGTATTAACTCCTCGCTACATTGTGTTATTGGATGAATAGAACCTTGTTTATATCTCCTTGCAGGGATTGTTAAATCAATTTTATCGGCAGCAAGTTTTAAATTTAGTTCCTGCTCCTCTAAAATTTTTTCTTTTGCTCTTATTATATTCTGTATTTTATCCTTTAATTTATTGATTTTTAAGCCAAATTTTTTACGTTCCTGTTCATTTAAACTACCTAGTTTTTTAAGCTCACCCGTCACTATACCGTTTTTACCTAAAAATTCTACTTTATATTCTTGTAGTGCTTTTAAGTTTTGTACTAATAAGATTTTTTCCTCAGCAAGCCTTAATATTGTTTCTATATTTTTCATGATTTTTTTGTTTTTTTATTTTGTTTTGCCACCCCGTGGCTTGACCACGGGGTCCAGTTTTTTTGAAAATTGTCTGGATATCGTGGTCAAGCCACAGCAGGGGTGACATATTAAACCAACACACACCTCATATATCCCTCTTCTATACCTATCAACCTCGCTTTAAATATCTGCCCTATTTCTAAAGGTTTGTCTAGCTTTACCGGAATAAAATTTTCAGTATGGGCGATATTATTATTCTCTACCAATAACTCTACTTTCTGACCTATATGCTTCTTAAAGAACTCAGACAACTGATTCTGCCCCTCTTGTCTTAGAATTTCAGCTCTTTCTTTCCTTATAGTTTTCGGTACTTGCGGCATACATGCTGCAGGCGTTCCTTCTCTTTCCGAATAAGGAAAAACATGTAAATATTGTAATTCCGCTTCTGAAATTAATTTTCTTGTATTTTCAAACATTTCAGGAGTTTCAGTCGGGAAACCAGCTATAATATCCGCACCAAAAGATACTACCGGTCTTATTGCCCGCAGCTTCCGGCAAAACTCTATTACCTCTGCCCTATTATGCCGTCTTTTCATACGTTTTAATATCATCTCATCGCCTGCTTGCAAGCTAATATGAAAATGCGGCATTATCCTCTCACTATAAGCTATAAGCTCAAAAAGTTCATCATCTATTTCTGCAACATCTATTGAAGATAAACGAAGCCTTTTTAGTTCAGGCACTAAATTTAAAACTCGTTTAATCATTTGTGCAAATGTTGGGCTTCCTGGTAAATCTGAACCGTAAGACGTAACGTCAACACCGGTAAAAACTACTTCTTTAAAACCGTTTAGTACTAAATGCTTTACCTGCTCTGCTATAGCTCCTATTGGTACTGATCTACTTTTACCTCTACCGTAAGGGATAATACAGAAAGTACAAAAATGATCACAACCGTTTTGTACCTGAATAAAAGCACGAGATTTACCGTCAAAGCTACTTACTAAATGACCTGCCGTCTCTTTCACCGACATTATATCGTTAACTACTATTTTTTCATCGGTAATTTGGTAGTAATTAGGTAATAACTTCTCTTCATTCCCTATAACTTTGTCAACTTCCGGCATATTACCGTACATTTGCGGACTTGTTTGAGCACTACAACCGGTAACGATAATTTTTAAATCGGGATTATTCTTTTTAGCCTTGCGGATAGCTTGTCTTGCTTGTTTCTCAGCTGCTTTAGTTACTGCACAAGTATTGAATATTGCCACATTATCGATACCCGATAATTCCAAGTTTTTTCGTATTATCTCACTTTCGTAAATATTAAGTCTACAGCCAAATGTTACTACTTTTTGTCTTAAATTATTGCTCATAATAATACTCCCCTTGAGCAACTAATTTAGCAGACCCTTGCATTATTATATTACCGTTTTCTTCTTTCATAGTAAGGCTGCCATGCTTAAATACTACTATACTTGGTGCATGGATAAAACCGAACTTTAAACCTGCAGCAAAACTACCGCAAGCGCCGCTTCCGCAAGCAAGTGTTAACCCTGCCCCTCGCTCCCAAACGGATAAGTAGATTTTATTATCTTTTACTTCAGCAAAATTAACGTTTACCCCATCTGCGAATAATTCCTTATCCTGCAATTTTTCACCGACAATTTTTTGATCTTGAGGCTCTAACTTACTAAAAATCACCAAATGCGGATTACCTATATCAACACAAATAATTTCCTTTAAATCAATCATATAACGCTCTGCGAGTTCCCAAATTTTATCACGGCTTGGCATCCAAGCTTCATTAAAACTAACACTTCCTACATTAACGCTAATATTATTTTCATCCTCCACATTACATAGCAATTTTTTATTGCCTACCATTACGGTAATATCTTTCTTTCCCGTATCAAGATAAATTAACTTGGCTAAACATCTTGTAGCATTACCGCATAATTTAGCACTAGAGCCATCTATGTTATAGATAATCATCTCATAAAAATCATTATGCTCTGCATAAATAATAAACTGATCGCAACCGATACCTGTATGACGATCAGCCATATTTTTTGCTAGCTGTGATAAATCATATGAACTTAATAAATCTCGTTTGTTAACAATAACAAAATCATTACCAAGACCATGCATTTTTACAAAATTAATTTTACTAATCATAATGTTTTACATATTAGGAAATTGTATTATAGCAAATTATAGCAAATTTGCTATAATGAAGTTATTATATATAAAAATATAGACTATTATGCTAATTTCACGTTTCTTAGACCCTAAAAATAACTATGCATTTTACAAAATTTTCGGTACGGGAAAAAAACAATAATATACTTATTCATTTCCTAAATGACATTTTAGGTTATACGGGAGAGGAAGTAATTACCACAGTTACATTTTTAAAAACTACCTAGGACTGAGACATCGCTGCTTATAAATAATCTATAGTAGATGTATTGTGCAAAGATCAACACGGTACTCAATGCATTGTAGAGATGCAAGTCAGTAAACATCCGGGCTTTAAAAAAAAGAGCTCAGCTTTATGCAGCAAAAGCCTACTCAAGGCAAATACTCAAAGAGGATGATAATCATAAGAAAATGGCAGTATATGCAAAACTTCGAGGAGTAATATTCTTAGCTATTGCCGATTTTATTTTCTTTCCTGATAAAAAAGATTAGAAATCAAATCATAGATTACTTGATACTAAAACTTATGAAAATGACCTACAAGATTTTTATTTTATCTGTTTAGAACTAGAAAAATTTAATAAAGAATTAGATCAATTAGAGCATCTTCAAGCAAAATGGGCGTATTTCTTTTAAGCATGCACATGAAAGCTCTCTAGAAGAAATGGAGCATTTGATAGGTGAAGACCCAATAATTAAAAAATTTTTTATGCTCTAGATCAAGCTAGCTGGTCTGAAAAAGAGTGAAATACCTATGAAAAAATGGTAAAAACCGAAATGGATAATTTAACCGTAGAAGAACAAAAAATTATGGATGCTCTACTAGCTAAAGGAGAAGCTATAGGGAAAGCTAGGGAAAAAGTTACTATGGCTAAAAAAATATTAGCAAAAAATAGACCTTTAGATGAAATTATGGAATTTACCGATTTAACAGAAGAAGAAATCAAAAAATTAAAGTAGCAATGAAAGTACTCAATATTATGCTAAGCCGTGATCTTGGCGGGATTCAACAAGCATTTTTAAATTATAATGCAGCTCTTGAAATGCAAAAAATTGAGATTATAAATATCACTTCTTACAAAGCAAAAATAAATTCTTTTCTACGTAAGACAAGTTTTAAACTACCTAACTTAGTACCTATTGATCCGTTATCGGTACTTATCCTTAAATATATAATCTACAAAATTAAGCCCGATATAATTATAGCACATGGTAATAGAGCAATAAATTTTAGTAAATTTATTAAATCACAAAATATAAAATTAATCGGTATCGCTCATAATTATAGTTTAAAAGGACTACGTAAATGTGATTTTGTTATTGCCTTGACGCATCATATGGAAGAATTTTTACTAAAAAATAACTTTGCCGAATCTAAGATATGCATCATACCGAATATGATAAATATTTATAAAGACTTTACTCCAAATAAAACATATAGAAAACCTATCGTAATTGGTGTACTAGCAAGATTTGTAGCTAAAAAAGGTGTTGATGTTTTTATTAATGCTATAAAAATTTTAAAAGAAAAAAAATATGATATTCAAGCTGTTATAGGTGGAAACGGTGAAGAAAAAGATAATTTAATTGCTTTAGCACGTAAACTTAATTTACAAAGTCAAATATCATTTACAGGATGGGTTAACGATAGAGATAAATTCTTTAAACAAATAGATATTTTTTGTTTACCGTCTCTTCATGAACCGTTTGGAATTATAGTGCTTGAAGCAATAGAGGCAAGCGTGCCTCTTGTTAGTACAGATACTGAAGGACCTGCAGAAATCTTAAAGCATATGCAAGACGGTCTTATTTGTAAAGCCGGCTCTGCTGAAGATTTAGCAGAAAAAATTGTCTATCTAATAGATAACCCCTTAAAAGCAAAAGAATTTTCTAAAAACGCCTACCTTACTCTCAAACAAAATTATGACATTAAAGTTGTTTCTAAAAAGTTAGCAACATTATTACGCAGTTACAAAAATAGTTAGTTGAAAAAATAATAGTCTATATTGACATAATAGTTTAAAGATTCATAAATAATATTAATTTATTTTAATGAACCTGCTAAAGAGTTTTATCTCATTCCTGCGTGGATCAAAAAAAGCACTCGGTATCCAGAAAATAACTTATTATATACGTTGTTTTACCATTTTTAACTAGACCCCGTGGTCAAGCCACGGGATGACAATGAAGAATAACATACTAGTTTTATCGATTTCATCATTTCTTCTATGTAGTTGTAGTACTAAACAAAATAATACTATACCGAATCTCTCATTACCTAATAGTTGGAATAATTATTCTATAGAACAGAAAGATAATACATCATCCAAGTGGTGGTTACAATTTAACGACGCAATATTAAATGAGCTAATTAAAGAATCATTAAACAATAACTCTGATATTTAGCTGGCAATGAGTAATGTGCTAGCAGCAAAAGCTCAACTTAACTTTGTTAATTCTTATAGATTCCCGCAAATCAATTTACAAGGCGGAGCAAATTGAACAAAAAATAGCAATGAAACAAAAGTACCTAATGAGTCAAGATTTTCTAATAATTTCAGGCTAGCAAGCGTACTTAATAAGAATTAGACTTATGAGGAACTGCCGCAAATGCTAGAGAGTCAGCTAAAAAACTTTCCTTACAAGCGAGTATAGCAAGGCAGTGGTACGTTTATCAGTTATAAGTAACGTCATTATAAATTACTTTAATCTTTTAGCATTAGACAAACAAATATATCTAACTAAAAAACTAATTGAAACTCAAACGGAAATTTATAAATTAAATCAGAAATTATAATCTTAGCGTAGGTGATTTAATACCGGTGAGTGAAGCTGCTTCCGAGCTTGCACTTACTAATTTATCATTGCCACCTTTAAAATAACAAAGGCACAAGCAGGAAACTGCTTTAAAAATTTTAAGTAGGTAGAACTCCTGAAAATATAGTAAACGGCTTAATTTATCGTGATAAACCGATAGATTATTTCCCTGCTCTACCGGTATTACCTAAAATATTACCGTCAGAACTTTTAGAGCAAAGACCGGATATTAAAGCAGCAGAGCAGAATTTACTAGCAGCAGATGCAAACTTAAAAGCAATAAAAGCTACTTATTTTCTGCAAATTTCTTTAACAGGTTTATTAGGATTCGGTAACAATAAACTTAATACTCTATTTACTAACTCAACTGAGACTTGCAGGTGGGTGGCAACATAACAGGACCTATTTTTGATTTTGGCAAAACTAGAACTAATGTACAAATTGCCGCAAGTGTTAAAAAGCAATATGTGGCCGCATATAAATCAGTAGTATGCACAGCTTTCGGGCAAGTTATGGATGCTTTATCGTTTGAACAAACATCAAGTAATAATTTGCATATTTGGCAACAAAATGAAGCAGCTTTAACATCTATATTTAAGCTTGCTGATCAGTGTTATAAACGAGGTAATATAGATTACTTAACAGTGCTTACCACTAAACAAAACATACTACAAAACGAAATTGACTGGGTGGCTATAAAGCTTTTACAGCTAAGTTCTATGGTTAATATTTTCCATACACTCGGAAGAGAGAGTGGTAGTACGAGCAACGTCATTGCGAGCGACTGCAAGCCTTGTTGCATGGCTTATTTATGTCATTCCCGCGTAGGCGGGAATGACATAAATAAGCAGAAATAACACAAACACATTAAAGAATTTGATATTGATAACATTACTAGTGCTAATAGTAATATTAGTGGTTTGGGTAATAAAACATCATCATAAAAGCAGTAAACAAATTACTATAGCAGCTCCGGTTGAAGTAACAAAAGTTATCAGAAAAGACGTACCTTATGTGATAGAGCTTGCAGGAGCGGCTGAAACTTACCAAAGTGCCGATATTAGACCTCAAGTTACATGACAAATATTAAGTGTAAATTTTGATGATGGACAAGAAGTAACAGCAGGTGATTTATTATATAAAATCGATTCTCGTCCGTTTCAAAATCAATTACATCAAGCACAAGCAAATTTACTAAGTGATACTTATAACCTCAAAAATGCTATAAAAGAAGAAACAAGATATCGTGCTTTATATGAAGAAAAAGCCGTTTCGGAAGAGCAATATTTACAGATGCTAACTAATATGAATATGCTTGGGGCTGCTGTTGAACTTGATAAAGCAATTATTGCAGATGCTAATTTACAAATCGAGTATTCAAAAATAGTAGCTCCTTTTGACGGTAAACTTAGTGAGAGTAATGTTGATATAGGTGATTTAGTGTCACCATATTTTGCAAATCTTGTCACTATAAATACCATCTCACCTATTTATGTCAGTTTTTCCGTACCTGAAAAATATCTAGACTGTATTAATAAATCTCAAAAATCTTATAACTTGGCTTTGACGGTTAGAACCGTAAACGATCAAGAAATTAAAGACGGTGAGATAGTCATTGTCGACAATGCAATTGATCCAAATAGTGGCACTATAAAAGTCAAAGCAACTCTAACCTAACCAAGATGAAATATTATGGCCTGGGCAATTCGTACGTGTATCATTACGCATCTACACAGAAAAAGATGCTCTAATAGTTCCGTCTAAGGCGATGCAAACTAATGATCAAAGACCTGATGTATTTGTGATCGATAAAGACAATAAGGACGTGGTCAAGAATATAGATATAAGTTTTTTCTAATGATGATTTTATTGTTATTAAAAGCGGTATAGATGAGGGTGCAACGCTAATCACCAACGGGCCACTATGATTATCTAACGGAGTAGAGGTGAGTGTTAGGGAGGAGTAGTTTATTCTTACTTCCTATGTCATGTCCGTGCAGGCGGGAATCCAAGATAAAGCGAGCTTTTAATTTTAAAAACTTACTATGTATACAATTTGTAATTACTGGATTCCCGCTTTCGCGGAATGACATAAAACAAAATTTGCTATATTTGTAACTTGTATTACTGGATTCCGTGGACAAGCCACGGAATGACAGGTGTGAGGAATAATTGAGTATTTCAGAAATATTTATTAAGCGTCCGGTTCTTGCTACCTTATTCATGGTGACTATTTTGCTGTTTGGAGCATTCAGCTATAATCTATTACCAGTCAGCGTTTTACCTGACATCGATTTTCCGACTATTCAGGTTTCAGTAAGCTTGACCCAACCACTATGGCATCTTCAGTTGCATTACCGCTTGAAAAGCAGTTCTCGACGATATCCGATATTGATTCGATGAGTTCGGTTAACAGTAACGGCACTACTCAAATTACTTTGCAGTTTAATTGAGATCGTGATATAGCCGCATCGGCACAAGACGTACAAGCAGCTACCGCACGACTTACCTACTACACCCTCATATCGTAAAGTAAATCCTGTCGATGCACCTATATTTTATTTATCTTTAACCTCTGATACTCTCCCTTTATATACTGTGGAACTATTACGCTGAAACAATTATGGCTGAACGTTTATCAATGTTACCGGGTGTTACACAGGTACAAGTGTACGGCTCATAACAATATGCAGTGCGTGTACAAGTTGATCTGGTTAAGATGGCAGCAAATAATCTATGGCTTAACCAAGTATCGAATATTATCAGCTCTGCTAACGTTAATTTACCGACTGGAGCTTTATACGGTCAAGATATCTACTCGAGCATTAGAGCCCCGGGCAACTACAAAATGCTAAAGAATATAATGATTTAATATTAACCTATAAAAACGGTAATACGCTTTTTCTTAAAAAGATCGGTAAAGCCATCGATAGCGTAGCTCACAATAAAATAGCCACTTGGTATAGAGATAAACCTGGATTAATACTTGCTATTCAGAAACAGCCCGATACTAACACTATTGAAATAGTTGACTCTATAAAAGAAGTATTACCGTTACTCCGCAAACAAATCCCTGAGGGTGTTAATATTAATATCATGTTTGATAGGTCAATTTCTATCAGAGCATCGGTCAATGATGCCAATTTTACGATGCTACCCGCTTTAATACTTGTAGTGATTGCTATATTTCTCTTTCTGTATCATTTACGGTCCGTGATTATTCCGACTATTGCTCTTCCTTTATCGATTGTCGGTACTTTTGCCTTTATATATCTATTCGGTTATAGCATCGATAATATGTCTTTAATGGCTCTAACGCTTGCAATGGGGTTTATAGTAGACGATGCAATAGTAGTGCTTGAAAATATCACATAACATATGAAAAAAGGCAAGAATAAAATAGCAGCATATATTAATGTACTAAAGAAATAGGATTGACTATCGTCTCAATGACTCTATCACTAATGGCGGTATTCATACCGATATTATTTATGAGCGGAATTTTAGGAAATGACTACACGAACTTGCTGTTATTATTACTACCGCTATTTTACTTTCGAGAGTTATCTCGATAACCGTAGCGCCAATGTTATGTAATGTGTTTTTGAAGGATTGTCATTGTGAGGAAAAGACTACGTCTGTCATCCCACGACTTGATCGCGGGATCCAAGAAAATATAAAAAAACTTTTAATATAATGTATTACTTAAAAACCATAACATAGATTCATTCTTTTCGGCCGCAGGTGTTTCTGGTAGGAACTATGCCGTTAACCAAGGTACGATTTTTATTAGCTTAAAACTAAGAAATCAAAGAATAGGAGCTGATGCAGTTATAGACCAGTTACGCTCAAAACTAGATCATCTAGTAGGTATATATTCAAAACATACCGACTATTACGATTGGCGGACAAGCAATAAAAAGCCAATATCAATATACTATGCAAGGACTCGATCAAGACGAGCTATTTAACTTTACACCGAAATTAAAAGACAAGCTTGCACGGATGCCAAGTTTTATTGACGTAACTTCGGACTTACAAATAGCACAACCACAAACTTTAGTACAGATTGATAGATATAAGGATGCAAAACTCGGTATATCAATCGAACAAATACAGAATATCCTATATGCAGCTTACGGTGCTGAGCAGATTTCAACATTATATACCCCAACAGCTCAATATGACATTATTTTAGAGCTAGACCTTAAATATCAAATAGATTCATCAATGTCATCTTTAGTCAATATTAACTCTGCAAGCGGCAATTTAGTACCGCTAACTACCATTACTAAAATTGTTAATATTGTTGATCTGCTTAGTATTTCACATTTCGGGCAATTACCTTCGGTTACAGTATCATTTAACCTACAAGGCGGGTATTCAATTAGTGATGCCGTTCCAAAAGTTAATCAGGCAATAAGAGACTTACAAATTCCGGCTACGATTACCGGAAGCTTTCAAGGAACGGCTCAGGCATTTCAGTCGTCTTTTTCTGCTCTTGGCTTATTGCTTGGACTTGCCGTTATAGTTATTTACATTATCCTTGGTATGTTATATGAGAGTTTTGTGCATCCTATAACCATACTTTCAGAGCTATCTACCGCTATATTTGGAGCATTACTCACTCTACTAATATTTAATAGCGAACTTGATATGTACGGGTTTGTCGGACTTATAATGCTAATCGGTATCGTTAAGAAAAACGCTATCATGATTATCGATTTTGCTTTGGAACTTGAACGTACCGACAATAAATTTTCGCATGAAGCCATGTATAATAAGATTCAGACCGATTACGATGACTACCATAGCCGCATTAATGGGAGCTATTCCTATTGCCCTTGGAGTCGGAGCTACTGGTGCTGAGAGAAGGTCTCTAGGACTTGCCGTAGTCGGTGGGTTACTCACATCGCAACTACTTACTCTTTATATTACGCCGATAATCTTCTTGTATTTGGAAGCAGCTAAGAAATGGCTAAAAAATAGCAATTATAAAGCTGAAATTAGCAACCTATACGGAATTAAATTGGAAAGATTAACATTAGACTCTTGCATAATGTAGTTCATAAAGAGGAATTTGAAGGAAACACGAAGCACAGAACTGCAGCGTACACTATAGTACATAAGGATGAGGGGCTAGGATTGACGCACAAATTACCTTGAGAAACAAGTTATGCCAGAAGTCTAATGTTGTATGGCTCAAGAAACTCGTTCGGTATCATACCGTAGCTTGACCAAGATATCTAGAAAAATAACTAAAAATACTAATAATATTAGTATTTTGATCCCATGGACAAGCCATGGGGTGACAGCGTTATCAAGGTTGTTCAGTATGCGGCGTCGTGTTCTCTTCTCCGGCAACCGTAATTTCATCACTATCATAATTAAATTTATCCATTTTAGAAGTGGTAGACGGTACAGGAGATTTGCTTGCGAGCTTATCAGCCTCTGCTAAATAATTTCTTACTTCTCGTGTACCAAGTAATTCCATAGCATCATTTGTATTACTCTCTTTTATATATGCTTCAGGAATATAAGCCTTAATATATTCCATATCAGATGCGTTTTTTAATAAATAAGGTGATACAAATTCTAATATGTCCTTACCGCTTCTTTTATAATGAGCAAATGAGTAAGCAACACAAATGCCATAGTCATTTAATTGATTACAAAATTCTTGTGTCTTGTCTATCAAATGTTGTTTTGCAGATTCTACAGCTTTTAAAGCATATAATATCTGTTCCCTTGTTGCTTAAATAGAAACATCATCTGAAGCCATCCCGTAAGCTTTTTCAAGCTCTTGATCTTTAAAATGTAATTTTTGTTAATTCCTTTATTTCAGCAACAATAGGATTTTGAAGACCTTTTATAGAGATAAGACTAGAAGTACTTGCTGAGAGTTTACTTTTTATAATATACCTATTAATAAATTTAACATATTTCTATATTAAAATATTAATTTTTATTAAAAAATAATATTCTTACTTAAGAAAAATAATAAACCTATTGATAGTGATAAATATATGACATATATTATATCGAACAAGCATTACTAACGTCATCATAATCTTCACGGATAAATTTTTGCTTTACCTTAGAATTGTTATTATACGGCTTACTATTTTTTAATGGTGGATAATTTACAGGTTCATAATTTGTAACGGGTGGTGCATAATTTTGGTTTACCGCAGCATTTGGACAAGTATATTTTGATATATCACGCTTAGTTTCTCTAAGCATTGCTTTTATCTGATTTAATTCCTCTTGCATCTTTTTTTCTTTATCGCTATCGTCTTTTCTCACCTTTTTATTTGCTCTACTTAAAGTCATACCATCATCGGATTCAGCGAAGCCGGACTCTGCTTTTTGCCTTGCTATATCCCTTTTAATCATCTTAAGATACATTTCACGATTTCTCTTTACAGGATCGATTCTCTCTCCTCTTAAAGGACTATCGCTATCATAGTCATCATCATCGTCGTTATCATAATCAAGATTATCTTCTATAATATTCTTTTTAGCTAAAGTAATATATTTATTATTATATACTGGTTTTCTTTTGCCGCCTTTAGCACCTTTACTATCAACCAATCTATTATTTGCGGATCTTTGAAAATAGCTTCTCAAATTATCAGTACAAGCTGAAAGTAAAAACATTCCTAAAAATAATATTATAATTTTTTTAAACATATATTTATATTATTCCAAAACTTTTATTATGATTAATGCCACATAATAGCCAGTTTTGCAAGGATAAAGAACCGAACTGCTGTGCACTTAATTAAATTATTGCTATTCTGAGGTATTTTTGATATTGTTGCGTGCCTTACTGTCATCCCGTGGCTTGACCACAGGATCCAGTCTTTTTTATTTTTTTCTGGACCCTGGGGTCTCAAGCCACGGAGTGACAAATCACTCCTTCTATTAAATCACTTAACAACACATGCCCTTCTTTTCTTCTTTTTAATAAATTTTGTGAAGCATCTTCTAATATCTTTGGATTACTTATCAAATCGAGTATTTTATCTGCTAATTTTCCTGCAGAAATATCACTCTGCTCTAAACACCATCCTGCTTTTTTATCTTCCAATAATTTTGCATTGTAATATTGATGATTATCCGCAGCACTAGGCAGTGGAATAAAGATTGCCGGCAACCCTATATAGGTCAATTCTGCTATAGTAGATGCGCCTGCCCTTGAAATCACTATATCGGCTTCTTTATATTGCAATGCCATATTATCAAAAAATTCGGCAAATTCATAATTAATGTTTAATTTCGAGTATATATCTTTTATTTTTACTTGATCACCTAATGCGGCTTGCTGGATTATATTTAATTTAAGATTTGGTTGTTTTCGCATCAAAATTTGGATACTTGCAGGTATCAGCTCTGAAAATAACGTAGCTCCTTGACTACCGCCAAAGATTAATATAGTAAAAAGCTTGTCATTCCGTGGCTTGACCACGGAATCCAGTCTTTTTTTATTTTTTTGGACCCCGTGATCAAGCCACGGGGTGACACTGAGTACACTACAGAATCCAACTCCCTAATATTCTCCCTAACTATCCCACCGGTAACTACTATTTTATTTTTTACAAATTCCGGTAAATTTTTTACATCTTCATAAGAAATAGCTATCTTTTTAGCAAAGCTTGCAAAAAATTTATTAACTTTCCCGAGGTAAGAATTTTGTTCATGAATTATAATCGGTACTCTTAAAAAAACTGCCGCAAATATCGAAGATATAACAGGATAACTGCCAAATCCTATAATAGCTGAAGATCTGATATTATATAATAATTTAATAGCTTTTAAGATCGCAATTGATAAGTTTGGTAAAAATAAAAAAATATTACTTGAGCGTTTTAAATCTAAGATATGAAAAATTAACCCCATATTCTGATTTATATATTTTTGGCATCTTAAATCAGTAATAAAATGAACTTCATATCCACGTTTCAATAATTCTTCCCCAAGAGCAACAGCCGGAAAAAAATGCCCGCCCGTACCACCTGCTACTAAAATTATTTTTTTCATATTTCAACATTACGAATTTTGTACGAATTTAAAGGAATTCGGTGTCTTGTAAATCCAAGCAGCATACCGGTAGCGATAGCTATTGCAAGCGTTGAAGAACCACCGTAACTAATAAACGGCAATGTCATACCTTTAGTAGGTAATAAATGCAAAGTTACGCCCATATTAATTATCGCCTGAAGCCCTAATTGTGCAATTATACCGCTAGCAGCGAATTGTACAAATTTATCTGTTTCGTTTAACAATTTAATAAGACTTCTTAATACTATAAAAGCAAATATACCTATAACAATCAGGCAAATAATAGCTCCAAACTCCTCACCTGCTACAGCAAAAATAAAATCTGTATGTGAGTCAGGTAGTACCTGCTTTACTGCTCCCTCTCCTGGACCGCGTCCATATAAACCGCCATGCTCAAAAGCCTTAAGAGACTTACTAACTTGATAATTCTCACTACTATCAGGATCTAAAAATGAATTAATTCTTTGCGTTACGTGAGGTAACCAAAAATAAGCAATAGTTACTCCTATCATTCCTAAAAAACCGGCTAGCACAATCCAAAATATCGGCATACCCGCAATAAATAGCTGAATACCGAAAACTGCCGTAATCATTACAAGCATTCCAAAATCGGGCTGAATAATTAAGAGAATAGCAACAATAGAATAAAATATTATACAAATTGTAAAACTTGGAAAATCATCATTAAATTTCAGCGACAATATCCAGCCCGTAACAACTGCAAAAAACGGTTTGATAAATTCCGAAGGTTGAATAGATAGACCTAGAATATTAATCCATCGCACTGCTCCTTTTACTTCATAGCCCAAAAATTTAACTGCTATTAATAAAACTATACTAGCAATAAACCCAATTATTGCAAAACGCCTTAACCATTTTTTATTAAGACATGAAAATAATAATATAAGACCTGAAGCAGCAGCTAAATAAAATATTTGTCTAGATGCAAAATAACTTTCTTCAAGCCCTATTCTACTTGCTACTGCCGAACCTGAGGTAGTAACAAGCATTAGACTAAAAGCAAATAAGATAATTAAAGAAATTATTATTTGCCTATCGGTACTCCGCCACCATAATTTTATAAAATTATTAGATATTTCGTTATTCATGACTATATTTATGTTATTGCATGGATTAGAAAACATGCTCGAGGTCATACCGTGATCAAACCTATAGTACCGGACATTTTTCGTTTTATGTCATTCCTGCGGGAGGCAGGAATCCAGTTAAATAAAGCTTCAAGAAGCTTTATTTGCAAAAATTATCTAATAAAAAATCTTTAAAATTAAAGATTTTTAGTCTAGGCTCCCCCCCGCTTTCGCGGGAATGACATCGAAAATTTTTTAACAACCGTCCTGTACTATGAGTCACGCCACGGGTGATAGTATACTACACAACTTTATAAACCACTCGCCACGCTCTGCAAAATTTTTAAACTGATCATATGAGCTACAACTAGGTGCCAACAAGATATTTTTCACCTCCGCATTATCACCTACTGCATCCTTATAAGCAAGATCGAAAGCCTGCTCAAGATTATCACATATTACAAAATCTACTATATTCTTAGCAGTATTTGCAAATATTTCTTTAGCTTGACCATAAAAATAAGCTTTCTTAATTTTACTGAAATAAGGCTTTATGCCTTCAATACCACCCTCTTTAGGGATTCCTCCCGCAAGCCAGTAAATATTATCAAGTGCTTTAATTGATTGTACGGCAGATATAGCATTTGTCGCTTTACTATCATTGTAAAAACTTATATTATTTATACTACCGATGTATTGCATTCTATGAGGTAAACTTTGAAAACTACCTATAGACTCAAGTATTTTTTTAGGTTCTAATCCTATTATTTTAGCTACTGCATAACTTGCAGCGATATTCTCATAATTATGAGTTCCTTGCAAATTTTTATTAAAAGGTATAGTATAATTCAGAAAACTTGATACAAGCGAATTTTGTAGGTCTCGCCTGTGCTCACGTATTTTTATGCGCTCCGCAGGCTTGCCTTGAAATTCATCTTGTCTGAAGCTTTCTGAATTATACTGGCATTCAAACCTTATATTATCAAAAAAATTATCGTTAATTTTATCATCAACTACCGACATGCCGTTTTCAAGAATTTTAGTAACCGAAAAAGGAATTAGTTTTATACGTTGCTCCTGCTGCAATGTTATAAAAATTTCACGACAATAATCATTATCAATATTAATTACTGCATAACTATCTTTATCCATTCGATCAAAAATCTTGGATTTTGCTGCAATATAGCCGTTCATATCCTGATGTCTGTCTAAATGGTCGGGAGTTATATTAAGAAGCACTGCTATTTTAGCTGTAAAGATTTTTACTAGATCTAGCTGAAAAGAAGACAATTCAAGTACATATCCGTTCTTACTTGCTTTAGCTTGCAAAGCAGGAACTCCAATATTACCGGCAACCTGATAGTCTAAACCGCTAATATTTAAGATATGGCTTATTAAAGCAGTAGTAGTACTTTTACCGTTTGTACCAGTTATGGCGATAAAGTTTAAATTTTTTGATTTTTCAAATAATAAATCTATATCGGAAGTGATTGGAATATTAAAATTTTTTGCCATACCTACTATCTTATGTGTTAAAGAAATTCCAGGGCTTAAGACAATTTTATCTAAATTTTGCCATCTTAAATCAGATAAAGCAACAATAGCGCTTTTACTATATAATTTTTTAAATATATCTCTATTTGCTTTTAAATCGTCATAAACAATTACGTCACATTTACCTTGCAGCTCTTCATAAACCGATATACCGGTTTTACCAAGCCCAAAAACACCTATTTTTTGTTTTGTATGAGAATTCATGAATCTGTAATTGAGAGGGTGAGCAAAAAATTGTTATCCCATGGCTTGACCACGGGGACAACACAATTCTTAATCCATATCCTGCATTAAAGCTTGTTCACCTTCATTAAATTCACCTTGTCCTTTTACATTACTGTAAGTTGTTTTACTATTCCCAGGATCTGGTAAATAATAATGAGGAGGCACTTCCAGTGCTTTAGCACGCTGTACTTGATACTCATTAGGTCCGGCTGTTGATATACCTACGGTTTCTTTTAACTTTTTACTACAAGCAGAAGTAATTAATAAAACAGTCAATAATAAAAAAATCTTTTTCACTTAAACACCTTTAATTTAAATTATATTTAATCGTTACCGCCCTTATCGGTGTTACGAATTTTTTCAGCCATAGCTTTAATTTGAGCATTATCATAATTCCCTTTAACCTTTTCTTCAATAACTTTTTTAGTACTATAATAATCTTCTATTAAGATAATTACTCCTATTGTAATAAAACAATCAGCTAAATTAAATACGGGGAAGCTATAATTTTGATAATGGAAATGAATGAAGTCAAAGACCGCCCCTCTAAAAAACCTATCAATTAGATTACCGACAGCCCCACCAATGACAAAACTATAACCGGCAAAACTCCCTATTGTTTTTGAACGTATCATCAAATAATATAAATAACAGACAATAAGCGTGTTCGTTATTAAAAAAATAGCATTACTATACTGATAATATTCACGCATTAGACCAAAACTAATACCGTAATTCCAAGTATAAACCATATTTAAGAAAGAAGTAACCTTGAGCATTAAGCCTGGTTTCCATCTCAAATTATCAATAAACCACCATTTACTTAACTGGTCAATAATTACTAAGGTTATTATTATACGACTACTACAAGCAAATGTTAGATGTAGTTTTTTTAGGAGTAGGAACATAGATGTTTATGAAATATTAAATGTATGGGACTGGTTACGCAAATCGTCATTGCGAGTAGGCATTGTTACGTAGACCAAAAAATCCATTCGGTGTCATACCGTAGCTTGACCACGATATTCAAAAAACAATAAAAATACTAATAATTTTAGTATTTTAACTGGATCCCGCTTTCAAGTCGCGGGATGACAATAGAAAACCGATCCACGCAATAATGCCACGCCGGGAATGACACAAAACTATCCATACAACAACGCCTTCAGTCGCTCGTAATGACGGCTATCCTAATGAAACCTCTGATGCTTTATCAGTTTACAACTCCTTATCAAGCTTAACATTTAAAGTTTTTATTTCTTTTTTAAATTGTTTGAATTTCTCTAAATTTCTTCCGTTTAATTCTACACCAGGTGTTGTTTTAACCGACATAGGATTAACATGTTTGCCGTCAATTTTAACTTCATAATGCAAATGTGGTCCTCTAGCTCTACCGGTACTCCCAACATATGCTATAACCTGCCCCTGTTTTACTATGCTTCCCACTTTTAAATTTTTTGCAAAGTTTGAAGCATGAGCATAAGCAGTAGATAACGTACCACTATGTTTTATCTGAATAAATTTTCCATAACCCGACTTCCAACCTATCTCCGTTATAACTCCGTTTCCTGCGGAATATATAGGCGTACCGGTTGGAGCTGAAAAGTCAACTCCCTTATGCATTTTAGTATAACCGAGTATCGGATGTTTTCTATTACCATAATGTGAAGAAACTTTTATAACTTTTAGCGGGGTTTTAAGTAAGCTTCTTTTTACGCTTTTACCATCTTCGGAAAAAAATGCATAATTATTTGTATTATTGTCATGGGAATAACGATATATATTATATTCTTTTCCTGAAAGATTTAATGAAACATACAGGATTTTACCGTGGTGAGAAAATTTACCGTCTTCCGTTACGTATTGTTCCATTATTACGGTTGCGGTATCACCACTTTTTATTTGACGTTGAAAATCGATTTGATAGGCATAAGCATTAATCAGCTCTATTATGCTATTATTTGATAAACCCAGTTTTTTAAGAGCTGACATAAAATTTGATTCAATATTTACCGATGCTTTAGCAATTTTTTTAGTTAAAGGTACTATAATTTCTTCAACGTTGAAATTATCGTTTTCTCTTATTACTTCAATAGTCTTGTGCTTATCAACAATTATAATGATTTTATTTAAGAATGTTACCTCTGAGGTTAAATCTTCATGCTCGTTTTCAGTAATTTTTGTTTCATATTCAAAAGTAATTTGTTGCCCTATTTTAAGAGCAGAGGATAATTTCCCCTCTTTTATTAAACTTACAATTTTTTCTATTTCATCTTTAGGGATATGTTGTTCTATTAAAATTGACTTTATAGTATCGCCTTTTTTTACTACTACTTCTTTAAATGAAATTGTTTCTTCTTCACCACTATCAGGTCGTACTAAAGTTATGGATAATGTGTTGTTAACATAATTATTAACAGCAAAAGAGACGAAAAAAACTAATCCTATAAATAATAATAAGGACGAAGAGATGAGGATTTTCCTAAGACGTGCACTAATAAAAGAGGATGGTAATATGCCATTAAAATCATAAGATAGTGCGGTATCATTCATTAAAATTGCTCTGAAGATTATTTGAATCAATTTTTCATTACTAATAATAATATGAATTATATACAAACAAATTACAATAGACAATTGTAAAATTTTGTTTTATTTCTGCTTTATTAGTTTTTTTGATTAAAATTAAATTTTTTATATAAGTTAATCTTCGTTAACTTATATTAGTCATGAACTTATATTAGAAGGATTATGCCTAGACTTTTCTTATTTTTATTAATTTTTATAAATCTTATATCCTGTTCATCTAACCATAATACTATCAAACCGCCCAAAATAGAATATTATGAGGATATTTCTTTAAATAAAAACTGCCCTATAAATAGTGAAATAGTTCTAGTAGGCGGTTGTTTTGATGTATTACACTACGGTCATATAGAATTTCTACGCAAAGCTAAAAAACAAGCTAAATACTTAATAGTCGCTTTAGAGCCTGACGAAACAATTATTAAATATAAAAAACGTCAACCTATACATAATCAATTACAACGAGCAAAAATTTTAAGTTCTTTCACATTTGTTGATAAAGTACTTATATTGCCTACACTAAAAGACTTTAATGATTACGCCCGATTAGTACAAGATATTTGTCCTTCTGTAATCGCTGTAACAAAGCACGATCCTCAGTTAATAAATAAACAAAATCAAGCAAAATTAATAAATGCGAAAGTAATAGAAGTTATTGACTTACTACAACATCCTAATATAGGTACACTTTCTAGCTCAAAGATTATTAAAAATATGTAGTTTTTACAAAAATTTATCGATTTTTACTTTAATAAAACTGTATATACATTTATATTATATATAGAAATAACTTTTATGTGCTATGAAAAACATTATTAGACATCTTTCCAAACCGGCTTATAGAGAGGAATTTAAAGGAGACACGGAAGTGCTTGCCACTATAGACATATGTGAGGATTCGAGTCTAGATTCGACGTCTAAATTACCTCTAGAAGCGAAGTTTGGGAAGATGTCTATTGCTTTAATTTATTTTGTGATTGTTAGTAGTAATTGCTTTGCCTCCGAGCCGTTACCTTGGCAAGTAACGTTCCAGCCTCCGGCAAGTCCGATTATGGAGGAATTACATCATTTTCATAATTTTCTGCTTTATATCTCAACAGCTATTGTTTTATTTGTTGCTGGATTACTTGGTTTTGTATGTATCAGATTTAATGCAAAAAATAACCCTGTACCGGCAAAATTTTCACATAATGTTTTAATAGAAATAATTTGGACTGTAATACCTATTATAATTTTAGTTATTATTGCAGTACCGTCTTTTAGAATATTGCGTCATGCTGAACAAATACCCGAAACAGATTTAACTATTAAAGTAGTAGGTTATCAATGGTATTGGCATTATATATATCCTGATCATGATAATTTAGAATTTGATAGCGTAATGATCTCTGATGAAAATCTAAAACCTGACCAGAAACGATTATTGGATGTTGATAATCGAATTATTATCCCTGAAAATGCTACCGTAAGATTTCTCATTACCGCAGGTGATGTAATACATAGTTTTGCCGTTCCGTCACTTGGTTTTAAAATAGACGCAGTCCCAGGCAGAATAAACGAAACCTGGACAAGAGTGGCAAAAAAAGGCGTATATTACGGACAATGCTCCGAACTATGCGGCATCAATCACGGCTTCATGCCGATTGCTATAGAAGTAGTAAGCAAAGAGGATTTCGATAATTGGATTGCAAGCAAGAACAAGACGACTATGAATGGCGAGAATCCAAAATTGGCGGCTAACTAATTATATGATAATAAGTGAAGAAGAGTAAATAATCATGATGTAGCTGATTGGCCTGAGTGGGCAAAACTTTTTTTATCTTATAGATGTAGGGCGTTATGCAGATTATGATGATGCAATAGGTTGTGTTGCTAAAAATTTAAGAAATCCGGAAGAATTATCGCAAGCTGCAGCAATTCAAGCTTTAGGTTTTTTAGTACGTAGATTTTATTAATATTAAAGAGGGTTTAATATTACCATTATTATTTGAAAACTTGAAAAGCAGTAATAAATGCATTTATCTAGAAACTCTTGATTTATGCTGTGATATTGAGAGTTGTGTACCAAGACTAAAAAGAAAAATTTATTTAGCATATATTAAAAATGAAGTTGATTTTTTTACTGGTAAAAAATTAAAAAAGTTTACTGATAAAGGTTTAATCTATTCTTTAAATAATGAAGAAGAAAAAAAGCGTTTATTTTAAGCTTCTGTCAAAACTCTTTAAATTATCAGGAAGCTTTAGAAGTTTGTTTATATTTTCTTAGAAAAAATGAAAATTAGTAAATAAATATAGCAGCTTTTAAAGGACTTACCTATATAGTCTTTAGGTTCAGAAAAATAGAGTTTAAGAACGTGTGACCTTTGACCAGAAAATATATAAGTTATTCTATGGGAATGGGAACAAAATGTGAATATCTATATGCTGAATCACTTTTGCAGTATATAGCAATTGTAATACCGAAATTACGTATGAAAGCAATTACATTTTTAAAAAAATTCTTATGTTCATTTAATAGTATCAACATTTGTAAATTACGTAATAACTAACAATAAACCAAAAGATCAAATGAAACTCGAGAAAATACTAAAATTACACTTAAATAACCTTAAAAGGAAAAAGATTAAGTATAACATTCCTGATTTTTAAGGAAAATAATACAATATTTTTTATGTCATTCCCGTGAAAACGTGAATCCAGAAGAATTTATAGTCATCTTGAATTTATTTCAGTATCTACTAATTAAGAGAGAGATAAGGCAAACTTGTTTAGCATGACAAAGAAAAGCCTAGATTCTTACTGTTGCAGGAATAACACATAGCACTTTTTCAGCACCAAACAACAATGACATCATTGCATACAAGAACAAACAAAGTGAAAAATTAAAACAGGCAAAATAATAATTATGGATATAACTACTACCGAAATTTATCACGATGGCCACCACATCCCACACGGTTGGAGGCGATGGCTTTTTTCTACCAATCACAAAGATATCGGCATTATGTATATCATATTTGCCGTTTTTGCCGGGATTGTCGGAGGGTTATTTTCTCTTCTATTTAGGTTAGAGCTTGCAATGCCCGGCGGCACTTTCTTAAATCATGATTTCCAGCTATATAACGTGCTTATCACAGCACATGCGGTTATTATGGTATTCTTTATGATTATGCCGGCTTTGTTTGGTGGTTTTGGTAACTATTTTGTACCTCTATTAATAGGGGCTCCCGATATGGCATTTCCACGCCTTAACAATATCAGTTTTTGGCTACTAGTTCCTGCTTTTCTCTTACTGATGGGTTCGGCTTTTGTTGACGGCGGACCGGGAACGGGCTGGACGCTCTACCCTCCTTTAAGTAATTTGAGCGGTCACCCAGGGGCAGCAGTCGATATGGCTATTTTCAGCTTACATTTAACAGGTCTATCATCAATCCTCGGATCAATTAACTTAATTGTTACTATCTTTAATATGAGAGCTCCAGGCATGGGCCTTTTCAAGATGCCTTTATTTGTTTGGTCTATCTTAGTAACTGCATTTCTGATAATCTTAGCTATGCCGGTGCTTGGCGGGGCTATCACTATGCTCCTTACCGATCGTAACTTTGGCACCACTTTCTTTAAGCCTGAAGGCGGCGGTGATCCTGTATTATTTCAGCATCTATTTTGGTTTTTCGGTCATCCTGAAGTATATATCGTAATACTTCCAGGCTTTGGTATAGTAAGTCAGGTTATTTCAACTTTTTCACGCAAACCTATATTCGGTTATCAAGGTATGGTCGGAGCTATGGTAATAATCGGTTTCGTCGGCTTTATCGTATGGGCTCACCATATGTTTACTGTTGGGCTTTCTTATAATGCACTTATATATTTCACTGCCGGAACGATGATTATAGCAGTTCCGACAGGCATTAAAATATTTAGCTGGATAGCAACTATGTGGGGCGGTTCTATTACATTCCCAACTCCTATGTTATTTTCGATAGGATTTATTATATTATTCACGATTGGCGGCGTAACCGGTATAATACTATCAAATTCGGCACTTGATAGAGTTCTGCACGATACATATTATGTTGTCGCACATTTCCATTATACGATGTCGCTCGGTGCTTTATTTACGGCATTTGCAGGCTTTTATTATTGGTTTGGAAAAATATTTGGTAAACAATATCCAGAAATTTTAGGCAAAATCCATTTTTGGATTACATTTATTGGTGTTAATTTAACTTTCTTCCCGCAGCATTTCTTAGGTCTTGCGGGCATGCCAAGAAGAATACCGGACTACCCTGAAGCTTTCGCTGGCTGGAATATGGTTTCATCCATAGGAGCAGGTATCTCTATGGCGGCAGCTCTTTATTTTGTATTTATCGTTTTCTATACGCTAAAATACGGCAAAAATTGTCCGGCAAATCCTTGGGGTGACGGTGCTAATACGCTTGAGTGGACGCTTACCTCACCACCGCCGTTCCATACTTTTGAAACACCACCGCATATTGAGGGGTAATAGTGATTTTGGTGGATGCCAAATCGTCATTGCGAGAAGTTGCGTTAGCAACGACGCAGCAATCTCAAGAGTTTGTTATTATTTCACGAGATTGCCACGCAGTCTACAACTGCTCGCAATGACAACTTAATGACATAGCTGAAAGAAAAATAATAAAACGATACCAAAATGCAAAAGAAACCGATAATAGGTGTTACACCTGATTTAGCTCAAAATTGTGAAAAATATACTTACGCTGCTTTTCCATGGTATGCCTTGCGAAAAAACTATACCGATGCAATTATTGCAGCCGGTGGTGTACCACTATTATTACCTTATCAAACTGATACAATAAATCAGCTTATGGAATTTGTTGACGGTATTGTAATTCCAGGCGGTGATGAAGACATACATCCTAAATTTTATGAGCCGGAATACGCCGAAGATGCAGTAATTTCTAATGAAGAACGTGATAATTTTGAGATATTAGTTTTAAAGAAAGCCTTAGAGAGAGATATTCCGGTTTTAGGAATATGCCGAGGTATGCAGTTATTAAACGTTATTTTTAATGGTACGCTTATTAAACATATTCCTGATTATATTGAAACTATAATTAACCATACACAACCTTCACCTAAAAATATAGTTTCACATGCAATTAGTATAGAAGCAAATACTAAACTTGCTAAAATAGCTAATAATCAGCTACAAACTATGGTTAATTCGACTCATCACCAGGCTGTTAAACAACTTGGTAATTATCTTATCGTATCTGCAAAAGCAGAAGACAGTATAATTGAAGCCATTGAATCAACGAAACATAAATTTGTTATCGGCGTTCAATGGCATCCTGAATATCTTAACGATAATGGAGTAGATTTAGAATTATTTAAGGAATTCGTAAAAGCTAGTAAGTAAATATTAGTTTTCAACATAATGAGATGAACATATTACAAACACTTTATTATATTCATATCTAAGCGGCCAACAACATACGGAATTTTTAGAACATTCACATACGAAAGTAGAACCTCTACCATTGTCTCCAAGTTGATACTGACCATAAATTACAGGTCTACATTGTTCTTATCAAGTAATTGAATATTTTACTCGATTATCTTGCACATCCCATTGTTGTAAACAGCCGCTAATTACAATTCATTTCAGCTGCAAATAGTTTAACCAATTTTTGTATTATCAAATCTTCTTGTTGTTCTACTTGTATGTTATCACAATACGCTATATGTGAGTTTCAATTATTAGCACAAGCTCGTGATGTTATAGAGACTATAATAGTAAATAATATAATAAAAATTTTCATATGATACCTTATTTATAAAATTGAAATTAATATATTTTAAGATACTCAATAAGAAACTAATAATCAAATATTATTTATTGTACTATATTATCGTTTTAAATAAGATTTGTTTCAGACCTTGGATCTGCTATATTACCGTAAAAAACATTATTTATGACTGCTGATTATTCTTTTTTGAAAAGCTTTGCTGAGTATATCATTGATAAATTAGAGAAAGGTACAGAAGTTCAAATAATATTGCCTAATAATTTCTCATGCCTAGAATTAAGGAAAATTTTGGCCGATAAATATAAAATCAAATTACCTATCATTATTCCTTTTAATTCTCTTATTTCAAAAAAAACCGATTCGGATTATGTATCTAAAATAGAAGAACTTCTTATTATATCAAAAATAATTACAGAATATAAAGACTTACAATGTAATAAAAATGAATCATTAAAAGCTGCAGAAATTCTAAGAAAATTGTTTAATGATCTTATAATCAATAATGTCGATATAAAATTAATTGAAGTCTATAACAATTCTAAATATTGGCAAAAGATTTATAAATTTCTAGAATATTGCTTTTTAAGATGGCAAGAAGAAATATCATTTACTCAAAAACAAACTAAAGCAGCTTATAAATTGAAGCTATTACACGAAGAAATAATAAGGATAAAGAATAGGAATAAGAAAATAATACTCGTCGGAATGTTCAAGCCTAATGTTTTTTTAAAAAGATTTGAAGAAGAATTAAAGAATTACATAATTCACTATAATCCAGCATCCAAGCAGATTAGCGATGGTATATCTTATTATGAGCCTAATGACATTTATGAAGAGGCTAAACAAATAGCTTATATATGTAGCCGTAATAAAGATAAACGAATAGCAATCATTACAAATAATAATAAACTTAAAAGAGTATATTGCAATTTTTTAGACAGATACGAAGATCTACTAGGTAATGACTTAAGGCTTACTAATATAAGTGAATTACTAACTTCCATTATTAAAATATTATGTAATAATTTTGATTTAAAACTCCTATTTTTATTACTTAAAAATCCTTTAATCAGTAATCCTACACAGCTAAATTCAGAAAACTTCAGACAAGATGAATTTAAGAGTAAGTCTGCGGAGCGTACAATATCAAGCTTTGTGAATGACGCTGTGCATAAGTTAGAGTTAATGCTATCTAATAAAAACCGCTTTATATCCTCACCTCAATATTTATTGCAATTACAATTTGATAACGAGGATACAAAAGAATATTGTCGTAACTTAATAGAGATTTTATTTACCGATAACCCACGTAATATACTAGATATTCTGACCTTAACTAAAGAAATAGCTGAAAAACTTTTGCCTAATATTTGGGAAAAAGAAGGAGGAGCAGAACTAGCTGAGTTTTTAACAAATTTAACTGCATATAGCAAATATATAAATTCAACTGATAAAAAGGATTTTCCTAAAATTTTTTCTTTTTTACTCTCTAATATCAAATATTATAAAAATACTGACTCTACTAATATTACTATAGGAGGGCCTGAAGATTTAGCATTATGTGCATTCGACTTAATTATATTACCGCATTTTAATAATGAAAACTGGACACCTACCGCTAAAGCTCACCCATGGCTTAGCAAAAAAGCCTTACAGATACTAAATATAGATTACAATGAAATCGCCCCTACTCTATATTCAGATTATTTCAATTTGTTTCTACAAAATAAACAAGTAATTATACTAAACGCTAAAAAATATGATGGGAAGTTGTCAGTGCTGAGTAATTTATTTTTGAGGTTACAGAATGTCGTCCCTATACCCTATTATGTCATCCCGCGACTTGATCGCGGGATCCACAAAATAATAGATACCGTGGTCAAGCCACGGTATGACAATAGACCCACAGCACAAAGCATCTCTTTCCCAAGCGTCTTATCAGTAACCGACATAGAAACATTAATAAGAAACCCATACGGTTTTTATGCTAAAAAAATCCTTGGACTACGTCAAAAAGATAATATATGGGAAGAACCTAAAATATCGGATTTTGGTAATTTTATTCATAAAGTTTTAGAGGAATATTCTAAAAATTACGATAAACAATATGTTAATTTAAATTTGCTTGATAAACAAGCTGCTTTAATAAATATCGGTAATCATATTTTATACGGCACTATCTTACCAACGTACACAAAAAAGACTTGGCAAATAAAACTCACGGCTTTCAGTAAAGCTTTTATTTTATTTGATATAGAACGCCGAAAAAACTGCAAAGAAATCTATTTTGAAACTAAAGGGGAATTACGACTAAATATTGCAGGTCAAGATATAAAAATAATCGGTATAGCTGACCGAATTGAAATAAGTAAATCCAACAATATAACTATAATGGATTATAAAACTGGTACTATTCCGACTAAGAAAGCAATAGAGCTTGGGCTATCTCCGCAACTTATTATCGAAAGTTTGATGTTACTAGAAAACGGATTTATAACCTTCGATGTCACCTCATGGCTTGACCACGGGGTCCACAAAAAAATTAAAAAAGACTGGATCCCGCGATCGAGTCGCGGGATGATAGAGGTTGAAGTGAGCCATACAACAAGACCAAACAAGGGGAATCCAGAAATCAGTATCGCCTACGTGAAAATAACAAGTACCGAACCTTATGTACAAACAACGGAAATAGCTTTAAGCATCGAGACTTTAAATAAACATAAAGCAGGATTAATACGACTACTTGAATATTACATTACAAATAAGTCTTTTTCTTATGATTTGAATTTATCAAGATATAATGATTATTTACATTTGATTAGGCAGAGTTAATTATAACAGCCGTCATTGCAATCTTGTACCAAAGTCCTCAGATTGCCACGCGCTCCCCACGGTCGCTCGCAATACAGATTAGGTACTGCTCACAATGAATCTTACAATCCCATAACTAACTTAAATCCTTTATTATTCCCCATGATAATCTTACTATCCGTATTATAAATAATCGGATCATTAATTTTTTCATGACCGAATCTATTTGTTTTAAATACCGGAATATTTAAATTATCCGCAAAATTACGAAGCACTAACATTGTGGCGTCAAGATCTTTACCAAATGAACCAAATATTATAGCTTTAACATCCTCAAGTAACCCTGCTTGCTTTAAGTGTAAAAGCTCACGATCTAATCTAAAAGGAGCTACATTCACATCTTCTAAGAAAAGAATTTTGCCTTTGGTCTTTATTTGCCAACTCGTTCCTATACTAGTTTGCACCATAGTTAAGTTACCGCCTGTTAGTTTGCCGTTAACAAGATCACTTAATTTTGCTATATTGTTAAGAGGTACTAAGTTCTCTATATTAACCTGCTTTACCTTACCTTTTAATATTTCAGCAAGCTTGGTAAAATTACTTTGATCTTTATCAGTTTTTAATAAGTCAGCTATATTACTACCGTGAATAGTTTTCCATCCCCATTCTTGTGATAGAAAAAGATGTAAAGCCGTTATATCGCTATATCCTATAAAGAGTTTTTCTTTATTTGGTTTTGATAGCTTTAGTAAACCTGGAATTATTCTAGCAGAGCCATAACCACCTCGTAAACTCCATACTATATTATCAGACTCATCAAATAAGGCATCCCGCAGGCAATTAAATCTTACTTCATCGCTACTTGCAAGAAAGGGTAGCTTACCTTTAGAAAAACACTTAGAAGGAATTTGTAAATTTAATCCATTAATATTTTTTAAATCCGATAAAGTCTTATTATCAGCACCTGTTGCTGGAGCAACAACAGTAATATGGATATTTTTTAGGTTAGTAGCAGCAGAAAAAACTGATATTGAAAAGAATAATATTATTAGTAAAGATAAATTTTTAAGAATCATGAATATCATTGATAGGTATTGTTATGCACAGGTAAACCTACTCTGTCATGCCGTGGTTTATCCACGGCATCTAGTCTTTATTTTATTTGTGCTAGGTACCGTGGATAAACCACGGCATGACAGAGGAAAGCAATTATTCTAAATACGAATAATCTCCACCAGTAATATTAACTTCTTCATCTTTTAGCTCCTCAAGGCTAAAATTGCTGTAAGTATTAAACTCCTCTTTAATACCTAATGCTTCCGATATAGAGCGTACTTCATTTAACTCTTTAGAATCATTAAAAAAATCGTAAGCTAACTTTAATGCTATTTCTTTTTTCACAAGCTGATTGATTGCAGGAGTTAACTTCCTTAAATAAAAATCTAAATCTTGTAGGTTATATATTGCGTCTATAATTTTCTTAACATCAATTTTTTTACCATTATTAAGCGTTACTTTAGATGCTAGTAATTGTGATATAACCTCTATATCATCGGAATCTTCATCTGACGTGTTACCTTTAAAGTCACTAGAATTTATACTCTCTGATGAAGCCTGAGAGGTTGTAGCTTTATTTGAATCATCGCTTATTCTAAGATTTCCCATTTTAGTCCATAGCTGCTCAGCTGAATCACAACCAATACCAGCTAGATATTTGTTACTTTCCTCTCTAGGTGGTACAAAAGCATTATCAATAAATTCTTTAACTATCCATTTATTGTTAAATTTATTAAAAGCACTTTCTATAAACTCTTCTAAATTATTAGAACCTAACTCTAAGAATTTTTGCTTAAGTTCTAGAGGGATATGACTTTTTGTATCTAGCCATGCTTGCATTCCTGATAATATTTCTGATATTACCTTATTAATGTCTGATGTCGGTACAGTAATATTATGCTTCTTAATATTAACATCAAGTGCATTTCTGGTACTAGCATCCAAGTTAGATACTAAGTTTTCATACTGGGCTGGGTCATTTTTAGCTTCTTTCAGAGTGCTTACTATTTTCTTAAATATTTGTACTATTTCTGGATGACTACCCGTAGTGCTTGTTATCCAATCCCATTTAAAATATTCAAACCCGCCGGTAGCATGATTTGGAACTTCAACATGTGCAAATTTATGGTCATATCTAATGCCTATTACATCAAGATCTTTTTTATATTTCTTTACTTGAGCATCGTTATCATTACGCTGTTTCTTAAGGTGTTGCTCTAATTTTTTCATACTCTCCTCCTTAATTCATATTGTTAATTAGTTTCCACATTATACTTATGTATTACTATATGTCAAAATAAAACACTAATAAAGATTAATTTTTTGTTATATCGCAAGCATGTAAGTCACTCTTAAAGTACAAGTTATTATTCTTATTTAAGATTACCCTATAAATTTGAACATTTTCAAGTACTCTTTGAACGTAATCTCTTGTTTCTCGATAAGGTATAAGTTCTATCCAGTCAACAACCTTTCTTGTATCTTTTATATCCCTTGGATCACCGAATCTATCGATCCATTTTACTACCTTATGACTCCCTGCATTATAAGAGGCAATAGACAGAATATACGAACCTTTATGATCATCTAATAATTTTTTGAAATAATGCGAACCAAGCTTGATATTATATACCGGATTCCTAGTTAAATCTGCTACACTACATTTCATATTTATAGATTTTGCGGTATCACAAGCAGTACCCTTAATAAGCTGCATCAGCCCCATGGCATTTGCATAACTCACGGCCCTATGGTCAAAGACCGATTCTTGTCTAATTATTCCATAAGTTAAATGAGGTGGGATAGGCAAATCTCCTAGATTATAAGGCGTTGGAAAAGCACAATCTGGAATAAAAGCATGATTTTGGGCAGCAATTTTTGCCACCTCAACCATATGGTTAGTATTATTATTTGCTTTAATAATATTCATAATTATTTGAATTTCTGCAGGATTTTTAGTGTTTTTAATCGCTGCTTTGGAATATATCATGGCTAAATTATTCTTATTATATTTAACCAGTAACCTTATTACTTTGATAATCTCTTTATTCTCGATATTCTTCCTTGTTTCAGAAGTTATTACAGGAATAGGAGGTAAAACTAATTTTGTTCTATTTAATTCAACATTTGCTACCTGTCCGTAAAAGGTAAAAGAATATTTGGCTGCCTGCTCGTAAAATTTTCTAGCCGTTTGCTTATCGCCTTTTGCTTCATAAGTACGACCGAGCCAATAAAATCCACGTGCTAAACTAATTGGGGTTTTAACAACTTTAATCAACTTATTAAAATGTACTAATGCTTGATCAGGCTTTTTTAAAAAGCTTAAAGAAAGCCAACCCGCAAGCCATTCCTGCTCTCTTATAGTTTCAGGACAAGTAGCAAAGGGCATCGTTGCCATTCTATAACTATTTGCAAAATCTTTGTAATCGATGAATTCACGAGCATAATAGGACTGAATGCGACACCATTTTGCAAAATGTTTACGGTTATTTTTAGCCTTCTTAAATAAAGAAACATCTTCACTTGTCAGTTTTTGCGTCTTTTTAGAATCTAAATAACGATATAACAAACCGGAAGTATAGTATTTTTCAGGAACATTTTTAAAAAGCTTTTCAGCATTTGGTGATTTACCTATAATCGCAATTTGTGCTTTAAAGGAATTACGATAACCTTGATCTACATATTTCAGGGATTGCTCGGCAGACCTAATATCATTTTTCCATAAATGCTCTTCTATCCGCTCTAAATGATCATTTGCAGTTAAATATTTATACCACTTATTGTAATATACATTTTCTTCTTCAGGAGTGAAATTGGCATATACCCAAGCCTCTTTAATAATAGGTAGTAATATCTTCTGATCTTTGATTAAACTACTTGCAGCTGCCGCATAAAATTTATAACCTTTGCCTGTAATAGGATGATGTTTACTAAACCAATCAAAAATTACTTTTTTATTTGTATTATTATTTAGATATTCTTCCGCTCTTTCTTCAAGCAGCTTGTTTTGAGGCCAATCCGGGTTATTGCGTAAAAATCTTATTACATGTTCAAAACTATTATCTGAATATTTATTATCTAAATATTTCTGAGAAAGTACAATTTTTGTTAAAACTTTACTATTTACCTCTAGAGCTAAATCTTCAGCTTGTGACCAATTTTTTTGATCGATATATGTAAAAACTTGCTTAACATTATCTACATAATCAGAATTTACCCCAGTTGTCATCCCATGGCTTGACCACGGGATCCAGTTCAAAGCTAACAAAAATATAGCAATTAATAATTTTATTATGATTTTCATAAGTGTATGATTTGTTGCATGGATACTGGAGTCGTCATTGCTAAGAGATCTTGTTGCGTGGACCGATTTTCCGTCATTGCGAGAAGAATTACGTAGTAATTCGACGAAGCAATCCAGTTAAAAATTCTAATTTGCAGAATTTTTTTAAATCTTTTTCTAGATTGCCACGCTCCCTACGGCTGCTTGCAATGACGATTAGGACAATACCCACTTGCAATAACGTTTTTAAAATCCTTAAACACCCGTAGAACCAAAGCCACCGCTACCACGCATCGTTTCCGTGAGGCTACTACTTTCTTCCCATAATATACGTTCGTACTTGGATATTATCATCTGAGCAATTCGCATCCCTTTTTCTATAGCGAAATCTTCTTTACCAAGATTAATAAGAATCACCTTTATTTCGCCTCTATAATCTGCATCAATAGTACCAGGTGAATTAGCAACCGTAATACCGTGTTTAACGGCAAGACCCGAACGAGGTCTTATCTGTGCTTCAAATGAGTCAGGTAATGCTATAGCGATGCCGGTTGGAATTAGCTGTATTTCACCTGCTTTTATTGTTATAGGTTGCTCATTTGCGGCTATTAAATCCATCCCCGCACTATGCTCTGTAGCATATTCCGGCAAACTACCTGAAAAATTTTCTAATTTCTTAATTTTAACCTGCGTTATATTCATAATACTTCTCATAAGTGAAGAGTTGATATACGAAGATCAACTTGGAAAAGAGCAAGGAGTTTGCATGCCGAGGAGCAGAGCGTACAAAAGTACGTGAGCATCCGAGAACTTACAAAGACATTGTCGCCAATTTTTCAAGTTCTATCTTAGTATATTTATTTTATATCAAATTTATCGTTAATAATTTTATTTTCTATCACATCAATTAAAGAATTAGCAAGATTATCAGTTAATATCTTACTTCCCATACCAAGTTTCTTTTTAAGCCAAGGCTGTTTAGCACACAGATATTGAAACTTAATATTATCGCCGAATTTTTCTTTCATTATGCTATACATATCACCTATGCCGTCAATTAAACCGTAATCAAGAGCAGTTTGTCCTGCCCAAAATTCACCGTTAAATAGAATCTCGTCTTGCTGTGTTAACTTCCCTACTCTTCTTGTTTTTACATATTCTACAAAATGCTCGTAAACCTGCTTTTGCAAATCTTTGATAATTTTAAGGTCCTCTTTATTAATAGGTTTAAAAGGATCTAAAATTGCTTTATTTTTTCCTTCCGTATAAACTCTACGCTCTATTCCAAGTTTATTAATCGCTTCATGGAAACCGAATCCGCTTGACACTACTCCAATACTACCTATAACCGAACTATAAGAAGCATATATCCAGTCACCGCTGCAAGCAATCCAATATCCGCCTGAAGCCGCCATATCTTCAATAAAACTATATATTTTTATTTTATTTTCTTTAGCAAGGTCACGAATACGTTTCGCAATAAGTTCAGATTGTACCGGAGAACCGCCAGGAGAATTAATAATTAAACATAATGCTTTTAATTTCTTTATTTTAAAAGCTTTTTCTATTAGTTCATTTAATGATTCTAAAGTAAGTCCCGATTGCATAGCACTTACTTTACCTATAACACCGCTAAGGCGTAACACGGCAATCACTTCTTTAGAATCACCAAAAACCGAAGCAAATAATTGATCTAATTTACTTATCTGCCGTTTGGTTATTATCTGATCAAATTCTGCATTCGCCATAGTTGATTTATTTACTTCATTCATTATTTTGCTCGTTTTTAATTATATCCTTTTTTATTGGCGGCAAAGGCTTAGCCGGTTTATTCAGATATTGTTCGTTATAACTATTTTTAGGTTCAGGATAATTTCCGGGAATGGCAGATAAAATAGTATCTCTAACTTTTTCGTCATACCAATTTGTATTGCCAACAAAGCTAGTTACGATTTTGCCGTTTGGGTCTATTAATATACTAGTCGGTAAACTAACAACCCCTAAGGCTTTAAATAATTCATTTCTATAATCATGATAAATCGGCAAATATCTTATTTGATAACTTTTAAAATATTCTTTAACAACTTTTATGTCTTGATAATCTTCTGAAATCGGAATTACTGAAAAAGGTAATTTCCTAAAATCTTTTTGTAACGTATCAAGGTCAGGAATTTCTTTGACACAAGAAGCACTCCAAGTGGCCCAAAACACTAACAATATAGTCTTTCCTTCAAACTGATCAAGAGAATATTGATTTTTTTCTTCATCAAAAAAAATTATATTATCAGGAACGCTTGCACCTCTTAAAAATTCTAATTTATCCTTAGGCTTCTCATAGAGCTTAGCATGAATTTTAGGAATAAAAATTATTATAGATAATAAAAACACTATAATATATATAAGATATTTATTATAATTTCTTAATGTCATATAATAATTTATAGTAATGAAGACATTTTATTTATTCGTATTAGCACTTACATTATGTAGTTGTGGTATCAAAAAGCCTTTAGAAGCACCGCATGATGTCATCCCCAAAAAACCTATATGTCATTCCTGCGAAAGCAGGAATCCATAATAATTACATACTTGATAAAATAAGCCTATAAAAACTTGTTTTTATAGGCTTTACTGGATTCCTGCTTTCGCAGGAATGACACAAGAGCGAGGACATTACATATTACTTTTCTAATACCTCTTAAGCGTCGTACCTTGTAATACTAAATCAAAACAATAAGACGGCATATTTTCTTGCGGTGCGATCAATATTGGATTTACTTCACCGCACTCATTATCACACATATTTTTATCAGATAAGTCTAAGCGTGTTTCAAGAGTAGTAAGACTGGGATGCTCTATTCTTATGTTTGCACTTCTAAAATAACGAGAAGATTTATAAGGCAACATACTAATGAAATAATATTCTCCTTTATTATTAGTAGTAGCAATACCGGAACCGGTAAAGCTTGAATCGCTTTTACTTGTAAATCTTCTTTTATCAACTCTAGTTTTTAAAGGTTCATAAGGGTACTTGCCTCCGCTTCCTACTTGCCATAAATAAACTTTAGCATCTGCAACAGGCACACAATTTTGATCTAATATTTTTCCTTTAATTAATATCCTTTCACCGTAAAATTTTGATAATCTTCCTGTTTTACGTAATAAATTATTAGTAGTCTCAAAAACTTTCGGTTCATAATCATTAAATATATTTCCAGTAATTTTACAACGATTAAGCTTATTAGGGTAAGTTTTAGAAGTAGCAAATATGTTTAATGTCCATAAACATAAAAAACAAACTATAAATTTTTTCACTTTTCACCACTATATTTATAAAATTCTGCATCTAAATTTAAATCAATTATTTTTATTAATCAAATTATTTTTATTCTCATTTGATTATTAAGTAATTGATTGTTATAGTAAACTTTGTTGTACTAAAACATATACTCCTGATCAATGACAGAGTAGATAGACGAAGTTTAATTTAGAAAAGAGCAAGGAGTATAAAGTCCTCGGAGCGAAGCGTATAATAATACGTGAGTAAAGGCGAGTCCTGTAAAATTTGCTTGTATTGAGCTTTCTGAAATAGCTACAGCCAATTTTTTAAATTATAATGAGTATATATGCAGAAATTTTTATCTTTAATCATTGTAATCCTAATACTTTACAATATAGTAAAGTTAAAAATATCTCCCGACAACAATAATCCTACAACTATAGAGCAAATGGCTTCAAATAATTCATCTACCGATGAAAACCAAACTAGTATAAATAATGAGCCATCTATTTCATTAAACGGTAATTTATTTGAACGTACGGTTTCAAAAATAGTAATAAATGCTCTTAAAACCGAAGAAGGGAAAGCATTTTTGGAAAATATTTTACAACCGTTAAATGGACCTATTAATCCTAATGATTACACTATTGAAGTACGTAAGGATTTAGTAAAAACACTGTTCAAAATTCATACGCTCGGTAGCGGTAATATCGGTCCCGCTTCTTGCGGACATGTAGTTACCGTATTTTATCAAATATCAGATATGAGCAATACTTTAATATCTGAAGATACTAAAACTTTTACTTTAGGCTCTGCTCCTGTAATGCTTGGCTTAGATAATGTAATAATCGGTATGATGGTAGGAGAAGCACGAGAAGCTATTATTCCGGCAAAATATGCCGTTAATAATAGTAATAATATTATCTTCAATGATGCTTATAATTATAAAGTTAATGTAATTTTAAAATCCATATTACCGCAAAATTTTGTCAAAAATAATGAAGTAAAAATTTATGATGATGAAATAGCTTATCGTGTTCCTTTATTATGTGGTGAAAAAGTAAGCTTTAATGCTAAAATTACTCGCTTATCAAACGGTAAAATACTATATGATTCTAAAGCAAAAGGACAACAAATAGAGATGAAAATTGGCGATATTACATATCCTTTAATTTTTTCTTACGCTTTGCAAGGTAAAGTAACGGTTGGAACACGCAGTATTATTGCAGAAGGAAAAACTTTTAAAGCCTTAGGTTCTAATATAAATAAAATTATTTCTCATGAATTATTACCGATAAATGAATATCTTTTACTTGAACTTAATGATTTTAAACAAAATTAAATAAATATGAAACAAACTAAAATATCGGATAATAAAAAACAAAAAAATTATATTTTATTATCTATCCTTGTCATAATGATAATAATTGTATATCTTATAGCATTAATAAAAATTGCAAGATAAATTTTGTAATTATTACAAATTTAAAACTCAAATCAAATTAGTATATAAGAATCTTACTTTAAACTTTAATTACACTAGGAGTTTAGTATGGAAATTATTAAAAAAACAAAAATATTATTGTACTAGTAGGTTTGATATTTTTAGCAGTAATTATTTATATCTCTACAAATAAAAGTTCCGATAATAAAACAAATGATAATATATTAGAAGTAAAGATAACTATAAAAGATCATAAATTTGTTCCGAATATAGTTGAAGTACCAAAATCTACTAAGATAAGGTTAATTGTTCATAATGAAGATGATACTGTAGAAGAGTTTGAAAGTCATGATTTACATCGTGAAAAAATAGTTATGCCAAATGAGTCAATAAATATTATACTTGCACCGCTTAAACCCGGAAAATATGAAATTTTTGGGGATTTTCATCAAGATACGGCTCATGGTATTATAATTGTTAATGATTAGATAAAAAATATGTTTAAAATTGCTTTAGTAGTGTTTCGTGAATGTTTAGAAATATCCTTATTACTTGGTGTAATACTTGCCGTAACAAAACAAATAGAAAAATCTCGTCTTTATATTATTGCCGGAGTAATGCTTGGAGTAGTATTTGCTTCAATTTTTGCATTTTTTACCCGTAAATTATCTTTATCTTTTGGCGGAATAGGTGACGAGTTATTCGATTCCGGCATTATGATACTAATAACAATTTTGATTAGCTGGACAATAATATGGATGCAAGGTTATGGTATAAAAGTAAAGCAACATATAAACGACTTATCAGTAAAAATTCATGAAGGTAACGCCAGTTATTTCATGTTAGTTCTTTTAGTTGCTACTACTATATTACGAGAAGGTGCAGAAATTATTATTTTAGTATATAGCATATCTTCAGTTGAAACAATATCAAGCAGTATTTACTTACAAGGAGTGATAATAGGTGCTACAAGTGGCTTCTTACTTGGTTTAGTAATATATTTCGGTTTAATTAAGATTGCTAATCAAAAATATATTTTTAAAATCTCTACTGTATTATTAATGCTAATAGCAGGCGGATTTGCAGCAAGTGCTGCAGGTATTTTAACCTCTTCCGGTCTAGTTATGTTTTTATCCGATCAACTTTGGGATAGTTCATGGTTAGTAGCAGATAGAAGTATAATAGGTAAAATCTTACATATTGTTACCGGTTATATTGCAAGACCTAACGGGCTACAAGTACTTGCCTATTTTACTACTATATTACTGATAAATATTTTCATACAAATTAAAATTAAGATATTCCAAAAATAACTTAATATCAGTACACAAAAATGAATCAAATTAATTTTATCAAAGAGAACAATTAAATTAAATATGTTAAAACTTTTATCAGAAATTGGTCCGGTAATAGCATTTTTTGCAGGCTTTTTTTATGGAGGCGGTATACAAAATGCTACTCTTTATATGCTTATTACCTCTGTTATTTGTATTACCGTTTGTTATGTTATCGATAAGAAAGTATCCAAGCTTTCTATTATTTCTACGACTGTTTTATTAGTTTCGGGCAGCATTACTTTAATTAGCGGTGATTCAATGTATATAAAAATCAAACCTACTATATTATATGTTATTTTTGGAATAATATTTCTCATGAGCGGTATAAGAAAAAATCCTTTTATCAAATATGCTTTAGAAAGTATAGTACGTCTTAAAGAAGAAAGCTGGATAACTTTAAGCTATAGAACAGCGGCTTTTTTCTTTTTTATGGCTGTAGTTAATGAAATAGTTTGGCGTAATTTCTCAGATGAAACATGGGTAAAATTCAAAGTATTCGGTGTAATACCTATTACTTTTATATTTATTTTACTGCAATTACCTCTTTTATTAAAGAATAAATTACCGGATAGTAAGATATAATATCTTACTATTTTTACTTTATGTCATTCCCCCGCGTAGGCGGGAATCTAGGGTAAAGCGAGATAAGTCGAGCTTTAAAGAAGTATTTAAGATTAAGATTTCCTTCAAATAAAGCTTAAAAGGCTTTAAAGTACTGGATTGCCGCGCTCCTTTCAGTCGCTCGCAATGACGACTCGGTATCCATACAACAAGGTCCGGTACTATAGGGAATGACATAAACAAATAGTTAATTCTTAAACAAATACAATCTTTTGAAAAATCGTATGGCACTATTATCATGATGTTACGAGTTCTAATTTTTATAGCTCTTTCTTTTAGTTTATCTGCTTGTTTACCTGCTATTTTTACTGCAGCAACTACTACCGGCATTGTTGCCTCAAAAGATCAACCAATATCTGAAACATTAAATGATTCAAGGATTTCTGCCGGTATTAAAGCTGATTTAGTAAAAAATAATTTTAGAGATTTAGGTGCTAAAATAAAGGTCGAAGTATCACAAAGAAGAGTATTATTAACAGGAAATATTCAAAACGAATCTGATGCGTTAAAAGCCGTAGAAATTGCTTGGAATCAAAAAGGAGTACAAGAAGTTATTAATGAGTTGAAAGTAAATAAAAATAGTAATCATTTTGACTTAGCCCAATATACTAAAGATAGTATGATAACTACACAAATTAAAGCTAAAAACTTAGTCAGAAAAGACATTAAATTTGCTAATTATACTATTCTAACTATAGATAATATTGTTTATTTATTTGGAGTTGCAAGATCAGAAGAAGAGCTAGAAAAGCTTGCTTCTATTGCATCAAAAATAAAAGGTGTTGAAAAAGTTGTGTGTTATGCTAAAATAATTTATTATTTTAATAAACATGATGATGATACGAAGCCATAAACTTATTGTATTGATTTTTTTATTGATTTTTAGTCTAAGCGGTTGTAATACCTCAAAAAGATTACCTTACTCCTGCAAATATTCTTACAAAGAATTATCAAAGGATGATCCTCATAATCTCACTTATAAAGGACATTATAAAGTTGGCACAAATTATAAAATAAAAGGAAAGACTTACAAACCTCACAGTCCTAAATCTTTTACCGAAACAGGTTATGCTTCATGGTACGGTGGACATAAAGATGGTTTTCACGGTAAAAAAACAGCTAACGGTGATAGATTTAATAGAAATCTATTAACTGCCGCACATAAAACTCTTCCGCTTCCTTGCTTAGTTAAAGTTACCAACAAAGCCAATAATAAATCAGTAATTTTAATGGTTAATGATAGAGGTCCTTTTAAGCAAAATCGTATAATAGATGTTTCTCAAAAAGCGGCTGAAATTTTAGCATTTAAAAATCAAGGTATCACTAAAGTAAAAATAGAATATTTACCTAATGAAACTGAGAAATTTCTAAAAAATATTAATCTAAAAAAACTACAAAGTAAAACTTTAGCTAAACACTCTAAAAAATCTTCATCTACTAAAGTTACAAAAAACACTAAATGTAGTGTTAATTGTCATATAAAACTCGTAAATCTAAAATATAAGCTGGCCGTAAATCCAGATGAATGAATATTATCGGCATTGTGGGAGTCGTAGGCGTTGTTTCATGACTCAATTTTTAACGTCATTGAGAGGAGAAACTTAAGTTTCGACGAAGTAATCCTAGGAGTTTTTGTATTAACCTCATGAGGTTGCCACGACTACTTTATGGTATTGAAAGGCATTGTTGCGTGGACCGGTAGAACACACTGTGTCTGAACCACGGGGTCCATAAAAATAATAAACAAATACTAGTAATTTTAGTATTTTACTGGATCCCGTGGTTAAGCCACAGGATGACAGATGTGAAATTGATCCACGCGGGCAATAACGATACATATCAACTACGTATATTCTTTTTCTTTATTATTTTTGATTTAGCTTTTGTAGTAGATTTATTATTAGAGGCAAGTTTGATTGAAGGTTTAGGGACTATAGGCTTAATATTAAAATGCTTATCTAGTAGCCCCATCATTTTTTGATCACGAGATGCAGCACTTTTGCCTCCTGTAACAACGGCAATCAATGATTTACCGTTCCTAGAAGCAGTAGTTACTAAATTATAACCTGCCGGTATATGAAAACCTGTTTTCATACCTTCTGCACCTTGATAATTTTTAGTAACCATATTATGTCCGTTTACTATGTTTCCACGAAATACAAAACTGGTTTTAGAAAAGAGCGGATAATATTTAGGATAATCTTTTTTCAAAGCCATAGTAAGTTTAGCCATATCTCTTGCGGTAGTTAGCTGCAATGGGTCATGCCAGCCTGAAGCATTTTTAAAATAGGTATTTTTCATGCCGAGCTGTTTAGCTTTAACATTCATTAAATGAGCAAAAGCTTTCTCAGAACCTTTCATCCCCTCAGCAACAGTTACGGCAGCATCATTAGCAGATTTTATGATTAATCCGTTAATTGCCTCTCTAACGGTTATAGTCTCTCCTGCCTTTAAACCAAGCTTACAGGGCGGCATTTTTGAAGCTTTCTGTGAGACAAGTAATTTTTTATCTAAAGATAACTTGCCGGCTTCGATTGCTTCAAACATTAAGTACAGAGTCATTAGCTTAGTTAAAGAAGCAGGATAAACCCGAATTTGTGAATTATGAGCCTGCAGCACTTTACCACTTTTTGCATCAATTACTAAACTAGTTTGAACAGGAGGTTTAGGGGTATTTTTTATAGCTTTCTTCGCTTCGCTTATTGGAGCAAAAAAAAATGCTGCAATAAAAATATAAGGTAATAAAAACTTACTAAACATTTTAAATAAAATATTATTCAAATTAAATCAAGCGGGATTTTTCACCATTGCTCAATAAATATAGATTTCGTCATTGCGAGGAGCGAAACGATGTGGCAATCTCATGAAATAATAACAAACTCCTGAGATTGCTTCGTCAATATTACTATTGTAAATTTCTTCACAATGACGTTAAAAACAAAACTTACTACACATTAACCTTTTTATTAAGATACATTAATATCAACAAAGCAGGCAAGGCTAAAATTATAGTAAAGATGAAAAAACCATCCCACCCCATCATATTTACAAGTTTTCCGGCATAAATAGTGACAGTATTGTTGCATACACTACTTGCACTACTAAGTAAAGCATATTGTGTTGCAGAATATTTTGTATTACATAAATTACCTATATATCCGACTAAAGCGGTAGCCCCCATAGCAGCAGCAAAATTCTCTATAGTAATAGCAATTAATAAAGCTTCAAAAGAAGAAGGCTGATGATTAAGCCAAATAAATGCAAAATGCGTTAAGCTTTGGGCAATACCGGTAATAATCAAACCTTTAAAATTCCCCACTCTATACATTACAATACCACCGGCAAAACCGCCGACTAATGTCGCAATTAATCCGTAAAGTTTAGCTATTATTGCTATTTCGCCTTTTGTATAACCAAGCTCTATATAAAACGGTGAAGCAACCGCTCCAAGCATGGCATCGCCTAATTTAAAAAATATTACAGCAAGTAAAATAGTTACGGCAAATTCTCTTTTGAAAAAATCCTTGAAAGGATTCATTACTGTAGCAATCCATGAAGTAATAGAAGTAATATTAACTGTTTCTCTTACTAGTTCTTTTTCGTTTACGGTTATTATAAATATCGTTGCAACGACAAATATTATAGCTATAACAAAAAAAGTTAGTTGCCAATTATTTTCGGTTATTTCTGCAAGATACAAAGCACCTGCTCCTGTAATAAGCATACCGATTCGATAACCGAATACGGCAGTTGCACTAGCGATGCTTTGTGTTTCCTGATCAAACTTATCGATACGCAACGCATCAACGGCAATATCGAACGTGCTAGATAAAAATCCTAATACTATAGTCAAAAAATATAAAGACGTTAAAGAAACTTCAGGATTTTCCTTACTCATAGCAATTAGTACTAAAGCCATTAAAGAGCTACATAATATAAGCCAACTTTTTCGATGCCCCCACCTACTTAAAAAAGGTATTTTTAAATTATCGACTAACGGCGCCCAAAATACTTTTAATGAATATGATAATCTTGCAACCGCAAAAGTAGTAATAACAGCGATATCTATTCCGGATTCTTTTAACCATACCGAAAGAGTAGAAAAAATTATAACCAGCGGCATACCGCTAACTATTCCTAACATAAATATTTCAAATAATCGATAGTCTTTAAAAATCTTGGTAATGAGCATTATGGTGTTCCTTGTGTTTATGTCATTCCTGCATAGGCATTGTTGCGTGGGTATTTCAGTCGTTATTGCAAGAAAAAATTGAAAATTTTGATGAAGCAATCTCGTGCCAAAGTCTTGAAATTGCTACACTCCTTTAGCCGCAACCTTGTTGCATGGATATCCGAACCGTCATTGCAAGGAGCGAAGCGACGCGGCAATACAGAAAAATAATTAAAAAATTCTGATATACAGAATTTTTTACTGGATTGCTTCGTCGAATTACTACGTAATTCTTCTCGCAATGACGGAAAATCAATCTATGCAACAATGCCTTTAGGCGCTTGCAATGACAATTTAAACCATACAATAATAGCTAATAAAAATTAAGGAATATAAGCTATTTATTTTATAAGTCAACTGTTCTCCCTTAGCTCCTTATTATACAACCTATAATATTCATCCTTATTCTTAAGCAATTGAGTGTGAGTACCTTGCTCACAAATCTCACCGTTTTTCATGACGATAATATTATCAAGGTCGGTAATACTGTTTAAACGATGCGTAATGATTAAAGTGGTTTTTCCTTGGCGTAATTTCTTTAAAGATTCTAGAATTTTCTGTTCGGAAACTTGATCTAAGCTACTTGTTGCTTCATCCCAAATTAAAATAGGTACGTCTTTTAAGAACGCTCTAGCAATAGATACACGCTGACGCTGACCGCCTGAAAGCGTTGTCCCCTGCACTCCTATCTGCGTGTCGTAACCGTTCGGCAGATGCATAATAAACTCATGAGCATCTGCATATTTTGCTGCTTCAATTATTTCTTCTCTTGTAGCGTTTTCCTGACCGTATGCTATATTTTTGGCAATGCTTGTATCAAATAAATGAGTATCTTGAGTAACTAAGGAAATCTGACCTCTAAGTGAAGTAAGCTTAATATCTTTAATATCATGATTATTAACTAAAATTCTTCCTTCATTTGGATCATAAAAACGCACTAATAAATTACTAAGGGACGTCTTACCGCTACCGGAACGCCCGACAAACGCAATTATTTTATGAGGTTCTAACTTTAAGTCTATATATTTTATAGCTATTTTACTCTCAAAACTTAAAGATAATTTTTCAAAAGTAATTTGTGGATTATATAAATCTACTTCTTTAGCATCTTCATGATCTTTAATAAGAGGTGCGGTATCTAAAATACTAAATACCCTCTTAGCTGCTGCTATTCCTTCTTGCAAATTAATATTTAATGATACCAAACTTTTAAATGGTCGATAAGCTGCAGCAAAAGCAGCTAAAAAAGCAAATAATGCACCTGGTGTTGTTTTACCCTCAAGAACTAGATTACCTCCGTACAAAACCATCCCTCCGACTGCAAGACCGCTTAAACCCTCCATAATCGGTGAAACCATCGCATCTAGCTTAGATGTTTTTTTGTAAAACTCTAAAATATTATTAATAATCAACGATGCTCTATTACTTTCTATTTTTTCGCCTACAAAAGATTTAATAATCTTAATTGACTGAAATGTTTCATCAAGCCTAGAAGTATAATGTCCAAGCTCCTCTTGTGATTGTGCAAATATTTTTCTTATCTTTCTACTCATCCTTTGCACCGGATAAACAGCCAAAGGGAAAACAAGAAAAACTACGCAAGATAATAGTGGTTCTAAATGAAACATCGTTATTATTAAACATACTACAGTTAGGAAATGTTTAGCACAGCCAACAAGTAAATTAGAAACAGCCCCACGCATCAAAGAAATATCGTTAGTAAAACGAGATATTAAACGTCCTGAAGATTGGTTTTGAATAAAAGAAATATCAGCAAGTAACAAATGCTCATACATTTTTATCTGCAAATCATTTAGCACCCTCTGCCCAACAAATTTTATTAGATAATTCTGATAATACTCTGAAATTCCTTTTATAAAAAAAGTTACAGTAAGTACTATAGGCATTATTATCAGCATTTTCTTATCATGCGTTAAAAAAATCTTATCAATAATAGGTCTAACCGCATGTACGATCACTGCCGTACATAGTGCTGCGATAACCATACAAAATATAGAAAAATATATTTTATTTGCATAAGGTTTAATATGATCTTTTATCAGCCTTTTTATAACATCTGCAGCTGCATAACTATCATTTAAATTATTATTATTCATTCTCGTTAAAAATATTAAATTGATGATGTGATTGATTAGGTATCGGCATTTTCAAATGCTCAAAAGCAGCAATCGTGATTACCCTACCTCTAGGAGTTCTTTGTAGTAAACCTATCTGTATTAGATAAGGCTCTATGGTTTCTTCAAGTGCATCACGCTGTTCAGAAAGGGCTGCTGCGATCGTTTCAATTCCAACAGGACCACCGTTATAATTATCCGCTATGAATTTCAAATAACGATAATCATTACTATCAAGTCCTATGAGATCAACCTCCAAACGCTTTAACCCAAAATCAGAGATTTCTTTATCTACTCTTGATTTACCGTCAACTGCTGCAAAATCTCTTATACGACGCAGCAATCTTAATGCAATTCTTGGCGTTCCTCTACTTCTTTTTGCTATCTCTTCCGAACCTGAATCGGTCAAATCAATATCAAATAATTTACTCGCTCTATTTAGAACTTTTTTCAATTCTTCAGTATTATAAAAATTAAGCCGCATAGGAATACCGAACCTATCACGCAAAGGATTACTAAGCAGCCCAAGGCGTGTAGTAGCCCCGATTAAGGTAAATTTCGGCAAGGTTATTTTCACTGACCTTGCGGCAGGTCCTTCACCGATAATTATATCAAGCTCAAAATCTTCCATAGCAGGATATAAAATCTCTTCAACCGCAGTATTTAATCGGTGGATTTCATCAATAAATAATACGTCGTTCTTTTCAAGATTAGTAAGAATAGCAGCAAGATCAGCTGCCTTAAGTATAGCAGGACCGGAGGTGGATTTGAAATTACCGCCGATTTCGTTGGAAATAATTTTGGCAAGCGTAGTCTTACCAAGACCTGGTGGACCGTAAAATAAAGTATGATCAAGATGCTCATTCCGAGATTTTGCAGCTTTAATAAATACCGAAAGATTTTCTTTAATCTGCTGTTGACCGACAAATTCCTGTAAATATGAGGGCCTTATAGGCAATTCTTGATCATTGTCACTTTTTTCAGGTGATAATATATTAGTCATTATTTTAAATCAAATATAATGACTAATAATAGCTAAAAAATAGTTTTATGCTATAAATTATTTCAAGATTCTATATAATTTAATTGATTTATATTAGATAAATCACCAACATATAACCTCTTGTGTAATTCCCATCATCTCAAAAAAATGCTCATTAATATGTTTATCTGCGTTTTCTAGAATAGAATTTGCATCAATTACTTTTAATTCTGCTAACTCTTCTATAACATTATCTTTATTTAACTTTTAATATAATTTTAAGTGATTATGAATTGTACCCTTATGCACATCGTTAGACGTTTCAGACCACTCTTTTAAAACTTGTGCTACTTCTCTTCTAGAATAATCTGATTTTCATCAGTTATCTTCTTAATTTGACTTATCCATTCTTTTTTTTCGTGTTTCTCTTGTAATGACATATCATTTGGACCCGTAACCAAACAATTAAGAAGAACTTTATTATTTTTTATAGAAGTGAATAATTTTGCTTTTGATTCATCACTTATTTCTCTACCTAAAAAAACTCAAGTTCATTAATTTTGCTATGTTTGATTGCTTCACAAACAATATCTATATCGCTATTGTTTAGGTAAGACCGGTTAAACCTGAAGCATTTAATTTCATTTTTGGTATCACTTGCAATAATTCTATTTTACTTTCTTCTGTTATACCGTTGTGTGATAGTAATGATACTGAATTCCATACAGACCTTTCAATCTTGAGCGTTTTTACAGTATCATCTCCTTTTAAAATTTCTATTAAATCTTCCAAATGATTGGGTAATACCTCATCGTTGATATTTAATGTAGCTGGATCTTTCTTAGTTCTTCAATTAATTTATTAGCATTTATACTTGCTAAAAATATTTTTAATTTTGACATAATTTTACCTATTAATTTTAATGATATTTCTTTTGAATACGTATTATATATCAAAATTAAAGAAAAGTAAAAAGTATTAATAAATTAATATTTGATTTAAAGGCCAGCATTTCGATTTTTCAGGGCTGTTTTGATTAATTCATCAATAGAGATTTCGGGGTTTTGGATAATAATGCCTTGAACGGCGTTTTGAGCTTCAAATCTAGAAAAGCCTAGATTGACTAGAGCTTTTATTACTTCATTGCTTGCGACTGATGTAATATTTTTGATATTTAAGCTATCTTTGATAATAGCTGAACCACTTGATATTTTCGCTACTTTACCTTTCAGCTCTAGCACTATACGCTCAGCAAGTTTAGCACCAACGCCGGATATTGCTTTAAATATATCTTTATCTTCATTATTTATAGCAATTTGAATATCCGTAGGAGTTAGATTTGATAAAATAGATAGAGCCATTCTTGTACCAATACCGTTCACGGATTGCAGCAAATTAAACAAATTCTTCTCTTCTATAGTTAGAAAGCCGTAAAGATGAATATGTTCCTCTCTAACATGGGTTTCGATAAATAGTTTATAAAATTCCCCTTCGGCAAGTTTACCTAAAGTTTTACCCGAAGCATATACTAAGTATCCTACCCCGTTTACGTCAATTATAATGTAATCATCACCTTGGGCATCAATCTTACCGCTTAATTTACCGATCATATAATTTATTTCTTCTTTTTCTTACTTCTACTATATATTAAAATTAGTGCCGGTAAAGCGGTAATAATTGCTGCTAAGATGTAATGAATAACAAGCGGTCTATCCATCATATGACACTGCCCATCATTAGGAACAGTTTGAGCCAAAACCATATAAGCGACTATTATTGTTACTACAATATATAAAACGGTAAAAAACAAATATTTTATAAAATTTTTCATGTTAATTTCCTGTGAATCAACTGTGTCATACACTCATGTCTCTTACAGTATATTTTGTTAGAAAATGTTTTTTAATAACTTATACCCTTCAGAATCGTTACCTTTTCCAACTAATATCACATAAATTGTAGTTTCATTAAAACAATAAATTATTCTATATTCTCCAATATCGCATCTATAAAAATCATGGTAGCCTACTAATAATTTACTACCATTGGTTACTGAATTATTTATTAAAGCGAGAATTTTGTTTTTAATTTTACGCTGATGATTTTCAGGATAACGGTCTAATATTTTTATTATCCTTTTTTCTAAAATTATTTCTTTCATTAGCTTTTAAGAAATTTTGCTGATTCTTTTACTAATAACCATTCCGGCTGTTTTGTAATATTTGTTGCTGCCTTCCACCAATAATCATCTTCAAGCTTAGTAAAATATTCATAGTCTACTAAAAAACAGTAGGTCTACCTTGCTTATTAATAACTATCGGCTCTCTCAATGCCTGATCAATGATTTCTCCAGGATTTTTATTTAACTCAGTTGCAGATATATTCATATATTTTATATGATACTATCACTGTCTATATTATTTGATATAATTAATAAGATTTTCTACCTCAATATCCTCTATATTTCCGCTTTTACGGTCTTTTAATTCAACGATATTATTTGCAGCTTTTTTAGGACCGATTATAATTTGATGAGGTGATCCGATAAGGTCATGCGTTGCGAATTTACTGCCTGGACGTGCTTCGGTATCGTCATATAACACTTCTATATTTTTATCTGATAGCTCTTTATAAGCTTTTGCCGCAAGCTCTACACATTTACTATCCTGAATATTCAAATTAATTAGAGAAACTTTAAAAGGAGCAACGCTAGAAGGCCAAATGATACCTTTTTCATCGCAATTTGCTTCTATGATAGCTGCAACTAGCCTTGAAATACCTATACCGTAGGAACTCATTTCTACAGGAACTAGTTTACCGTGTTCGTCATGAATAAGAGCATTCATATTAACCGAATATTTTGATCCGATATAAAAAATATGCCCAACTTCTATCCCTTTACTACTGGTTATTTCTTGTTCAGATATAGATAGTTTATTTATGTCATGCTTTTCTTCAGCTGCTGCGTACCAGCTTTTAATTTCCTCTACATCGATATCAGGATTATCTTTTAGTGTCTTAAATCTTTTATCATAATAAATAGTGCTTTCACCAGTCTCAGCAATTATATGAAATTCATGGCTTAACTTGCCGCCGATTGGACCGTTATCGGCAATAACAGGGATAGCAAACACGCCTAAATCCCTGAAAGTATTAATATAAGCCTTATACATTTGATTATAGGTCTTAACGGCATTTTCTTCGTTGATATCAAAAGAATAAGCATCTTTCATAAGGAACTCTCGGCCTCTCATAACACCAAAACGTGGTCTAATCTCATCACGAAATTTCCACTGGATATGATAAAGATTTTTAGGCAAATCCTTATATGACTTAATATTATGACGAAAAATATCCGTAATCATATCTTCATTAGTCGGACCGAATAGTAAAGTATTATCATGACGATCTTGAAATTTCAGCATTTCTTTACCGTAATTATCAAAACGTCCCGATTCCATCCATAAATGTGCCGGTTGAATGCAAGGCATTAGAACTTCTAAAGCTCCTGCTTTATTCATATTTAAGCTTACTATGTTCTCGATATTCTTAAGTACCTTTAAGCCAAGCGGAAGCCATGTATAAATCCCTGCTGCCTGCTGCCTAATCATTCCACTTCTAAGCATTAATTTATGCGAAGTTACTTGAGCCTCACTTGGTTCTTCTTTTAAAACAGGTAAAAAATATTGTGATAATAACATAGAATTTTTTTAGTTATTTTTAGTTTAATATGGTATTTCTATGTCATCTCCGTATCTTTTATGTCATTCCCGCGGAAACGGGAATGCAGAAAAACATTTATAATAATAAGATGGATTCCCGCTTCCGCGGGAATGACATAAAAGATACACTTATCTTTTCGTGGTAAGATTCAAAAACTCATGGCGATATTTCTGCTGCTCAGCAAATATACCCGTATAATGTATGGTATTCATTATGCTATGATCCTGCATCACTCCACGCATAGACGTACAACTATGCAAGGCAGAAATCTTAACGGCAACGCCAAGCGGCCTTAAATTCTCCTGTACGCTTTCTGCTATTTGTACCGTCATTTTTTCTTGAATTTGCAGCCTTCTAGCAAAAATATTTACTATTCGTGCTAACTTGCTTATGCCGACAATACAGTTATCAGGAATATAAGCTATATGTACCGTACCGTTAAAAGGTAACATGTGATGTTCACAAAAAGAGGTAAATTTTATGCCTTCTAGTGAAATAAAGCCCTGAAAATTACAAGTATCGTAAAATTTTGTATTTAATATTTCTTCTACATCTTTTCCATAACCGGAAAATATTTCCGTATAGCTATTAATTACTCTATCAGGGGTTTTAAGTAGCCCTTCTCTAGTTGGATCTTCACCAATGAATTTTAGTAACGTTCTTACTGCCTCTGTAGCTTCTTCTCTAGTTGGTTTACTCATGTTCTAGTTTTATACTTTTAAAAAAAATTACTCTAACACAAATATATACAAACATCAAGCCGCCTACTATAGCAATCAGCCCTCCTCCTCCCATCATTCCCATTAATAGCTTAGCTGACATCGACATTACGCTATTTGGATCTTTCCGCATAACTCCATAACCGCCGGCGAGTGCTAGACCTAGTATGTGCAGAATCTGCCCGAATGTTAGGAGGTAGATGGCAAATGTCATCCCGTAACCCCTTATGTCATTCCCGCAGAAGCAGGAATTCATGCTTGCGAATACTTTTTTCTGAATTCCTGCTTCTGCGGGAATGACATAAGGGTCGGGAATAACATTGATACCAAAATAACTATACCCCATACAAGCAATACTAATCCCTACTATAGAACCGTGGTAATGAGACGGGATTACTACATTTATACCCGTGATGTTCATTGCAATAAGCCCGCCAAGTAAAAATAAAGTAATGGAGCAAAGTAAGATGGTTTTGATGACTCTGTTATTTATTATAACCGTGTCATCCCGCGGCTTGACCACGGAATCTATTTTTTTACTGGATTCCGTGGTCAAGCCGCGGGATGACAAGAATTCAACCCCCATACCGACCAAACATAAAACAGGAGCAATACCGCCTAGATATTTCATATGATTTGTATAGAATTTTTTGAATGCTCCGTCGATAATGTCATAAGATATATGACCGAAAAGTATAAGAATGCTGGAAATAAAATTTAAATAAAGTAAAAACAGGTGAAATTTTTGGAATTTTAATTCTCTGTCTATTAGCTTCTGAAATAAGATAACCCAAATAAATATTAATATTTGAGTATATATAAATTGCAATAAATGACCTCCGCTCCAAAAAAGTAATTCATAATAAAATTCTATCTCGATAGGAATAATTTGGATAATGTTTTGCAAACCATTATAAGACCATCCAAAGCAAACGAAACTTAAAATAAACATTATAATAGTCGATAATATTGTAAAATTAACTAGACTATTTAAATTTGCCCAATCGAAGAAGTATAAAATATTTATCGCATATAATAGCAACGTAACGCCAAATAAGCTTAACCCTAAAATAAATACGATATTTTCAAGCATCGGTATATAATTATTCATCACCGGATTATGCCCCGCTATTGAGGAAATAGCGATTAGAAGAGTAGCTAAGAAGGCAAGCTTGCATAGTATGTCATTCCCGCGAAAGCGGGAATCTAGAAAAAAAAAATGGATTCCCGCTTTCGCGGGAATGACATAGAGGATTGTTTTAATGACAAAGACCAAACACTAGCCGTAATAGACAATAACCAAATCAATACCGATAAATTAACATGAATAATTAAAGCAGATTTGAAAATATGCGGATTCGGGAAAAAACGCGATAATTGTGGAGTACGTAGTACCACCAAAATAATTGAATATAAACCGGCAAGCCCTAAAGACACTATACCAAGCTTAAGCCATGAGAGAGTTAAGCTATTATTTTGTGATTGATTGGTAGAATTCATAACTACAGGTAAATATTAAATATAATCTACAAATAGCTCATGGTATTTAAATAAGCAATATTTTTTATTTAATTTGGAAATTAACGTAAGCTATTAATAAGTCAATAGATAGCACTTCGTATATCGACTTTATTATTTATTCGGAGCTACTTAATATATGACTAACCACCCACGTGTCGGTATAGGTGCTATAGTTTTTAATAGCAAAAATGAGATTTTACTAGGTAAACGTATTAGTTCCCGTGACGAGTCTAGTTGTGCTCCTGCCGGTGGACATTTAGAATTTGGAGAAACATTTGAAGAATGTGCTATCCGTGAAGTTTTAGAAGAAACAAATCTAATCATCGAAAACCCACAATTTATAGCGGTGACTAACGATGCCTTTGAAAAAGAGCAAAAGCATTATGTCTCTATTTTCCTTAAAGCTCATTGTTTAAGACATGAATTACAGAATCTTGAGCTTCATAAGGTAGGAAACTGACCGTGGTGTGCTCTTAATAATCTCCCTTCTAAACTATTCCTACCTCTAAAAAAACTCATTGAGAAAAAATGTTACCGATACAAAGAAACTACTGATTAATCTAATGTTTCTTATTCTTCTTTAAATATGTAACACAGATTTTAGTTGATTGAATGGTGGGTTTGAGAAGACTTGAACTTCCGACCTCACGCTTATCAGGCGTGTGCTCTAACCAGCTGAGCTACAAACCCACAGTGTAGAAGTATGGTGAGCTCGCCGGGATTCGAACCCGGGACCCTTTGATTAAAAGTCAAATGCTCTACCGACTGAGCTACGAGCTCTTAAATATATTTATGTTTTTGTGTGTGTCATTCCGTGGCTTGATCACGAAATGACGCTTAAGTATAAATATATATTCAAAAATTATGTTTTACTTTATCGCCGAAAAAGGCTAAGCTGTCAACAATTATTTTGTAATTTAATACATAGGAAGTTTATGCAGCATCAGGACGTTGCTATAATTATCCCCTCAAGGCTAAGTTCAACTAGGCTTAAACAAAAACCGCTGCAGCTTATCGGCTCTATAACTTTAATCGAGCGGGTATTCAAGCAAATAAATCAGGTTAACCTTGAGCATACATATGTTGCGACCGACTCGGAAGAGATAGCAGATATTATTAAAAAAGTTGGAGGGAAAGTAATATTCACGGATAGTGCTATCCCAACCGGTACTGACCGTACTTATGAAGCTTTTAAATTAATTCCAAATAATCAAAACATTAATTACATAGTTAATATACAGGGAGATATGCCTTTTATTGAACCTAGCTCTATTTTGAAAATTATAGAATATTTAAAAAACAGTGAATACGATATTGTTACACCGGTAGTAAAGGTAGATAGGGAATCAGTGGAAGCTAGTAGTAATGTTACCGTAGCGGTTGACTCAGCGGGGAAAGCATTGTATTTTTCGCGTAGTCTTATTCCAAACGGTGCAGAAGAATTTTTATATCATGTAGGCATGTATGGTTTTCGCAAAAACGCCTTAGAAAAATTTGTATCTCTTAAGCCAACTTTTTTAGAAAAAACAGAACGTTTAGAACAATTACGTGTCCTTGAAAACGGCATGACTATAGGTACATGTTTAGTTGAGAATGTTCCTATTTCCGTAGATACGGAAGAAGATTTAAAAAAAGCAGTAAAATTTTACAAAAATATTAGTAAACTAGGTTTATAATAAATAATGGTACGTTTTATTTTTGTTACCGGCGGCGTTGTTTCATCACTCGGTAAAGGTCTAACGGCAGCATCTCTTGCTATGCTATTACAAGCAAAAGGATTTAAAGTTTGCGTACGAAAACTAGACCCTTATCTTAACGTCGACCCTGGGACTATGAATCCTCACGAACATGGGGAAGTATATGTAACGGATGACGGAGCAGAAACCGATCTAGATCTTGGACATTATGAACGTTTTACCGGAGTTTCCTCGTGCAAGTTTGATAGCATCACGACAGGAGCAATATACTCAAAATTACTTAAAGATGAACGTTTAGGAAATTACACCGGCGTTACTGTTCAAATCATCCCGCATGTTACACATATAATAAAAGATTTTATACTTTCAAATACCAAGGGTTTTGATTTTATTATTTGTGAAATAGGCGGTACAGTCGGTGATATTGAAGGTCTACCGTTTTTTGAAGCTATAAAGCAAATCGGTAACAAATTAAAAAGCGAAAATTGCTTATTTATTCATTTAACATTATTACCTTATGTTAAAACCGCTCGTGAATTAAAAACAAAACCTACCCAACACTCAGTTAAAGCATTAAGTGCTATAGGTATTACACCTAATATACTAGTCTGTCGTGCAGAACGTAACATTTCAAAAAGCGAAATAGATAAAATAGCTTTATTTTGTAATATAGAATCTGAGTATGTTATTCCGGCAATAGATCAAAAAAATATATATTTAGTACCGATTGCGTATCATAATTCAGGTTTTGACAATAAAGTATTAAAATTTTTTAATATTAATGTCGTACCGTCTAAATTAGATAAATGGTATGATATAATTGGTAGGCTAAAAGATTCTAATTCAAAAGTAAGAATTGCTATAATAGCTAAATATCATAAATTAAAAGATGCTTATAAATCAGTAATCGAGGCACTTGATCATGCAGGTATTTATTACAAATACAAAATTGATTTAGTATGGATAAATGCTGAAAATCTAACTGAAGAGAATATTAATAAAAAATTATTAAATATAGATGGACTTTTAGTACCAGGCGGATTTGGAGAACGTGCAACTAAAGGAAAAATTATAGCAATAACATATGCTCGTACTAATAACATACCTTTTTTTGGAATATGTTTCGGTATGCAACTTGCGACGATCGAAATAGCTCAGAACTTAATCGGTATTAAAGATGCAGTAACGGAAGAATTTAAAGTAGCCGGTACAAAAATTATTAAGAAAATAAATAAAAACTATGAAGACTCAAAAATAACAATTGAAAATGTAAAAAAGACTATGAGGCTCGGCTCTTATCCTTGTATTTTGGTTGCAAATACCATTGCAGCTAATGCTTATAAAACCCTTGAAATAAATGAGAGACATCGTCATAGATATAAATTTAATAATGAATTTCAAAATATTTTTGAAAAAAATGGAGTAGTATTTAGCGGTTTTTCAAAAGATGAAGAGATTGTAGAAATAATTGAATTACCGGGACTGCGTTGGTTCGTAGGAGTACAATTTCATCCAGAATTTAAATCTAAACCTTTTGAAGCTCATCCGTTATTTATTCAGTTTATTAACGCAACGATTAAGTATAACAAATGTAATTAACAACAATATATGAGACTATAATAAAAAATCTTGACATAGTTTTTATTATAGTCTAGGTTGCATAAAAATAATATAGCCGGACAGTTTTGAAGATGTTATATTTTTGTAATACTTAAAGCCTTATATGTCATTCCCATGGATATCAACTCAAGAGCAGTCTCACTCTATGTCATGCACATAAGCAGGAATGACATATAATAAAAACTATCCGGTACTAAAAAAATAAGCTCATAGTAAATCAAATGGATGCCGTGGATTCTAACTTCACAATTTGGAATAAAGCCAGAAACAGTAAATTTAGGCATATAGTATGGCCGATTAGATCGTATGAATTAACCAAGTTCATCCCGATGGCTTTATTAATGTTTTTTATTCTACTTAATCAAAACTTAGTTCGTAGTATTAAAGATAGTTTTGTTGTTACCTTAATTAGCTCGGAAGTATTGAGTTTTATCAAACTGTGGGGCGAAATGCCGATGGGAATTTTATTTGTTATTCTTTATTCTAAACTCTGTAATATTATGACAACAGAGCAAGTTTTTAGGATAATTACCGGTACTTTTTTATTTTTTTCGCAATTTTTGGTTTTATTTTATTTCCGTACAAAGATTTTTTTCATCCTGATCCTGGCTTAATTAAGCACTATATCACTATTCTTCCTCACTTAAAATGGTTTTTAATAATTTGGGGACAGTGGAGTTTAGTATTATTTTATATTATGGGAGAATTATGGCCAGTTATAGTCTTTACTCTTTTATATTGGCAACTTGCAAATAAAATTACTAAAGTCGAAGAAGCACCAAGATTTTACTCATTTTTTACTTTATTCGGACAAACGAATTTACTTATCTCAGGAACCGTAATTATTTATTTTGCTAAGAGTGAGCATTTTTTATTACCTTTATTTTCTCATCTAAACGATACAAACGAAATCCTTTTAAAATCATTTATTACGGTTATTTTAATATCCGGATTAATTTGTCTAGTTCTTCATAAACTTATTGATAAATCAGTCGTAGAAGCAGACAAAAATATTAAATTTAAAAACCAAAGAACGGATATATTAAAATTAAGCTTAATTGAAAGTGCAAAAGTAATATTCACTTCTAGATATCTCGGTTTTATTTGTCTTCTTGTAATATCTTATTCTATGAGTATTAGCCTCATAGAAGGATTATGGATGTCAAAAGTAAAACAACTCTATCCTGCCACAAAGGATTTTATATCCTATCACGGTGAAGTATTTTTTTGGACGGGAGTACTCACGTTAGTTAGTGCGTTTTTAGGCAGTAGTTTAATTAGAATATGCGGCTGGTTTTGGGGAGCTATTATAACACCGATTATAATGTTTGGAGCAGGCGTTATGTTCTTTTCATTCACGGTTTTTGAAAATCACCTAGGAAATATTGTAAATACTCTCGGCTATAGTTCACCGCTTGTCGTTATAGTTTTTATCGGCGGACTTTGGCATGTACTTTCTAAATCCGTAAAATATTCACTTTTCGATGCTACTAAAGAAATGGTATATATTCCGCTCGATAGTGAAATGAAGACTAAAGGTAAAGCTGCTGTTGATGTTATGGGTACTAAAATCGGTAAATCAATAGGTGCTATTATTCAATTCATATCCTTTAGTATTTTCCCGAACGCCATACATAACGACATAGCCGGTTTATTGATGCTTAGTTTTATTATCGTATGTCTATTATGGCTATATGGCGTGAAAGTTTTATCGGAACACTATAATAAAATGATAAAACATTGATAATTTTGTGGATCATCCTGCAAGACATTGCAAGCGTGAATACCAAGTCGTCATTGCAAGCGATCTTGTTGCGTAGATCAATTTTACCTCTATCACCCCGTGGGCTTGACCACTGGATCCAGTTAAAAATACTAAAATTATTAGTACTTTTTATTGTTTTTATGGACCACGGGGTGACACAGTAGGTTTTACCGGTGTCTACGCAACAATACCTCCTCGCAATGACAAGAAAACCAATCCATGCAGGAATGAAATCAAACCATACAACAAGGTCAGCTTAACCACTAGGGACAATCGTGAAATCGATACACGTAATAGTTGATCAAACTACTGTATTTTGAGCATCCTCTCCTAC
>NZ_AKVZ01000017.1 GCF_000273745.1 Rickettsia australis str. Phillips | reverse complement strand
CATTAATCCTTGATCAAGCAAATCAAAAGCCTCATCCAAGCACTTATATAATGCATTTTCTTGAGCTACTTCCGAATAATCTTCGATTAACCCTAGATTTTGACAAGTAGTAACAAGTTTAGCTTTTAAACTATCACTTTCTTAATTTTCAACATAATTGAATATTATTTTTTGAAACAGCTTGGCTACTATCCTTTGCTTTTTCATATTTATTTTTTAAAGTTCTGTAATCTGTCAACATATACTCTTAACGTCTCTACTTCTTTACTTTGATATATTAAGCCCTTTATTTTTCAATTCGTTTTATTAACCGCTCTGCCTCTTCATGCGGTTCTTTACATTGTCTTACTAAGTTTGCTTTTGTAAAATTAGTATTAGCATTATTATACATTAATAGTGAAAGAATAATTTTGTTTTCTACTGAGTTACAGCAACAGTCATATAATACTTCACCCATCTGTTTATAGTCATTCACCGTAGCACCCTATTCAAGTAACATTTTGACTTTTTCAAAATTACCTGTAACCTCTAAAGCAGTATAACCATTCTCATCTTATATATTAGGATCAATATTTTTTTGAAGTAACTCTTTAAGGTCTGCTAAGTCAGTTACATGATATAGAGTACTTTTGTTTTCTTGGCTGTCTACCGTATCAAAGCTTACATCTTTACTGTTCTTATTATTAAGGCTATTGTTAATACTAACGCATAAATCGTGAAACACATCGGGAACGGTTTTACATTCTTTTGTATTACTCCCCTTTCCTACACAAGATTTAAAAACATTTATTAACTTAGAAATTTTAAGCCTAGTTATCTTCTTTTTTTTAGTTATTTTAAAATTCCATGTTTCATGGTATTTTCGACTCGGCATTATATTAATCTATTTTAATAACGTCAATGTGAATGGTTAATTTTTATGAATTAACCATTTAACAATATAATTTAAAAATTCTTTTTTCTTGAATCTATTTGTAATATAGTAATAGGCATATTTAATGTTTGTAGAGGGAGTAATGAAAAAAAATCCAAAAATCTCATTAATAGGTAGCGGTAACATAGGTGGTACGCTTGCTCACTTAATTAGCCTTAGAGAACTCGGTGATATCGTATTATTTGATGTGGCTGAAGGAGTACCGCAAGGAAAAGCATTGGATCTCATGCAAGCCGGTACAATAGCAGGATCTGATATCAAAATAAAAGGCACAAACGACTATAAAGATATTGAAGGGTCTGATGCAATAATTATTACTGCTGGTTTACCAAGGAAACCAGGGATGAGTAGAGACGATTTAATTAGCATTAATACCGGTATTATGAAAAATGTTGCAGAGAATGTTAAAAAATACGCTCCTGATGCTTTTGTAATAGTAATTACCAATCCGCTTGATGTTATGGTATATGTCATGCTTAAAGCAAGCGGATTACCTCATAATAAAGTCATAGGTATGGCAGGCGTACTTGACTCATCAAGATTTAATCTTTTTCTTGCCGAAGAGTTTAAAGTATCGGTTAGCAATGTTAATAGCACGGTTCTTGGCGGTCATGGTGATGCTATGGTACCTCTTGCAAGATATTCTACAATATCAGGCATACCGATACCTGACTTGATAAAAATGGGCTTATCAAGTAATGAAAATATTGAAAAAATAATCGATCGTACTAGAAACGGCGGCGGCGATATTGTTGCATTACTTAAAACAGGTTCTGCTTATTATGCCCCCGCAGCCTCAGCAATAGAAATGCTTGAAGCATATTTAAAAGATAAACGTCAAATTCTAACTTGTGCCGCTTATCTACAAGGTGAATATGGGGTTAATGATTTATATGTCGGAGTACCTATTATTATAGGTAAAGAAGGTGTCATAAAAGTAGTAGAACTACAATTAACTAAAGAAGAAAAAGCATTATTCGACAAATCAGTTGAGGGAGTTAAAAAACTCATTGAGACGATAAAATAAATGATAACATGATATTATTGAAGCACAAATGCAACAAGATTTACAATATTGAATTAATACTAATTATTAGTATTGTTAATTTAACATAAATGGTATTACATTTTAGTGTATTTTTATTAATAGAAGGCAATTATAAAACATAAGAATGAATTAGATCGGCTAATAAGAAATCTTTATTTAATAAAAAATACTAATTTAAATAATATTTTAGAAATAGATAAACTAGCTATAACACGTATAACTAATTTTATAGAAGCTCTAATAAATAAAATAGACCCTAGAAAGCCTGGACCGTATGTTTCTCAGCAACAAGCCAACTTCAAAGTAGCAAAGATAAAAATATACAAGGTGCTAGTAAAGACATTTATTTAAAAAATCTACCTAAAGTTGAAGGCTTTAAAAAAGACGGAAAAGGTAGAAAAACAAAGGCTCAACTTGATGTCCTAATATCCCATTCAGATTTTTCAGAATTATTCAGACTAAGTAATGCATTACCGGTCACTAATAGCAAGGACTATAAATAAAGAGCAATATGAATCTATTGCAATTGATGGAAGAAATTGTTCAGAAAGTAGGGAAAAAGAGCTTAAATATACAGCAAGATAAAAAAGTACTTACCTCGCAAGAAAACGAACAAGCTATAATATGCGGTCAACAAAAAGTAGAGCTTAGCCTTAAAGCAGAAATAATAAAGTTAAAAGAAGCAGTTCAAGAAACAATCAAAAATCCAACTAATAATGAAGAATTTAATAAGACATCAAAAGAAATTTTAGATTTGATTAATAATATCAACTCTCATCAACCATCTAGATTACAGGCAGCTAGAAATAAAATCCTGAGTAGCGGAGGAAGCCCTAATACTAAAAATACAAAAATAGAAGAATTTTTTCTTGAACAACATGAATGGGATAAATTTCAAGAATTAAGAAAAAGATTACAAAAAATAAAAGAACCTAGAGAAAAATTAGATGAAATGAACAATTTTTATGATGTGATTAATTCATTAAATAAAAATATCATTCTAAGAGCAATGCAAGAGAAACAAAAAATTCAACAAGCTTCCAATCAAAAAGCACAAGAGATTATAAGAAGTAAATTTTTATACCTTGATAATGCCAGAGATTTTTCAGAGACGGTCTACAAAATTTATTTGAAGAGTTAAAAAATAAAGAAGAGAAAGGGGAAAAAGAATTTATAGAAGCTTCTAAAAAGATACTCAGCAAAAGTATAAGCGAATTAGACTTGCAATATAAGATGTTATTAATAGATCATGCAGATAATATCTCGCAAAATATAAAGGAGGCTCTAATCTTATATGCCGGAAGTAATAACAATAACCAGATTGATATATTATCTGAAGAATTAGTAAATAAATTTAAAAATATATCAAATTTAATAAGGCAAAATGAATCAGTACTACAGAAAGAAACAAGTAAATATTCTTCTTTAGAAACTATACCTGAAGATTCTATACTAAGTTATCACCGGCAATAGTACACTCCTCAACAGCACTTTTTGTAAAACTAGAAAACTCATTCAATGAACTAGAACAATTCACTGATAAAATATTAATAGATGCAGGCAAATCTTATGTACAACAAGCAAATATTAATCCTAAATCTAATAATGTTTCTAGATCTTCTTTTGTTGATTCAGGAATCGGTTCAAGTCAAGAAGAATTATCTAAGAAAATTGATGTTATTCTTGTTTTTGAGTTTGTTGCATGGCTCATTTATGTCATTCTAGTAAAAACAATAAAAAATACTAATAATTTTAGTATTTTTAACTGGATCCCGTGGTTTAAGCCACGAGATGACAGAGATAAAATTGAGCCATGCAATAAAACCTTTAGTCGCTCGCAATGACGATTTAGTATTCATGCAAGGATAATATCTTACGTAAAACTAACACTGTACTCATTAATATTATAAGCAAAAATATGAACAAGCTTAAAGTTAGAGATAGTGACTTAAAGTTTTGCCATAACAACATACTAAAGAAAGGAGTAGTTGAGGATAGAATAATACCTCCAAAAGAATGAGATAGACTATAAAGCCTCATTTTAATATTAGTCTTAAACAAAGATTGAACAATAACTTGTAGAGGTACTGCATAAAATGCTGTAAGCCCTATTAATATAACAGGACAGAGAATATTAAATATTTGTTTATATAACATTATTTGCATTCCTAAAGCAACAATAATGCTAGCAAATACAGTCCATGTAATCTGTTTTAAAGGGTTTATTTTATCAGCAAGCAGCCCTGCAAAAACGGCTGATATTCCATAGGTAGTAGTAAGCGCTATATTCATAAATCTTATTTCAAGATGATTTACAAAAGCTATTTTTGTTAAAAAAACTCCCAAAAAAATTACTAAAAAGTGATACACTCCTCCAATAGCACCGTTTATTAGTAATGCTATTATAAAGGATAGTTTATTATCTTTTATAATTTGCCGAGCGTCATTTAGAAAGCTTAATACACGCGAATTTTGCGGAATTCGTCTGTGCTCACGTACTTTTGTACGCTCCGCAGACTCTTCCTTAAATTCATCTTGTCTAGATCTTTCTAAATTTAGCTTTATAGTACTTTTATAATATAAAAATTCTCTACTTTCTTTAAAAAAATTTCTCATCAAAATAGCAAATAAACCAAATATTGCACCGATAAAGAAATTTAAACGCCATAAATACCAGATACTAGAATTACTAGCGTAATAATAAGCTATAGCCGCAAGTAATGCACCTATTTGGCTACAGCATGAAACTATTCCTATATTTAAATTTTTCCGATTATCTCCTGTTTTTTCAGCTACATAAATTTTTATTCCGTCAACTTCTCCGGCAAGGCTTGCTAAAAAAAACATTCGACATAATGTTAATATTACCGTAGCAAAAATACCTATCATCTCAAAGGAAGGAGTAATAGCAATTACTCCGGTAGAAATGCTACTCATAAACATTGATATCTTAATAGATTTAATACGCCCGTATTTATCTCCGATAAATCCAAAAATTAAAGATCCTAAAGGTCGCACTATAACGGCTACACTAAGAATGGCAAAAAAACCGAATAGTTGTTTATCCTGCTCTATATTAGGTAAGAAATTTTGTGCAAGAATACTAGCCGATAAACCGAATAGAGCATAATCATAATAACGGATAATCGTTGTAAAAAATGCAACTAAAAAAGCTGAATTAGACATATAATATTTTCTTTTGGTGACAACATCATATGATACAAACTCTTTAGGCTGTGTGAAAGAAAATTAATTTAATATATTTTACTATTGTAATTTTAATTATACTATTTTTTTTGGTATATATTCAATTTTTAACCATTTTAAAAATATGCATTTAGAATATAAAGTTACTATATCTGAAAATGGCAGAATAAATATTCCTGCAAAAATTCGTGATCAATTACATCTTTCTTCAGTAGATCAGTTAATGCTAATACTTGGTAAAGAATTAACATTGATTCCTCTAAAAAATAAAATTCAAGAATTTTAAGTATTAGTAAAATCTAAAAATAAAGATAACATATAATTAGTTGATTCTCTAATGGAATCAAGAAGAAAGGAATTTAATAATAAATCAATATATTTTAGATTCATCTGCTTTACTTGCATTATTTAACTCAGAAACCGGTAGTGACAAGGTCGAAGAATTTTATTACCGTTATCTATTATGTCTACAGTAAATATAGCAGAAGTAGTGGCTGAACTAGATCAAAAATTGAATATATCTTTTATTCAAAGTAAAAAAATGATCGCAGCTTCAATAAATAAAATTGTAGCCTTAGATTTTGATCAAGCGATAGAAATTGGATGCTTAAAGAAAAAAACAGAACAATTTGGTTTATCGCTTGGCGATAGAGCTTGTATTAGTTCTAGAATTAATGATAGGATATCCTATATACTACAGATAAAATCTTGGATAAACTGCAAC
>NZ_AKVZ01000016.1 GCF_000273745.1 Rickettsia australis str. Phillips | reverse complement strand
TATTAAATTGTAAAATCATTCTAATGCATTAATAGCTTATTTTATGATTAAATTTCCATTATGATACTATAATAATTACATTCCTCTTCCTGAGTTTTGCTGTTCTATTTTTTTTCTTTGTGCTTCCATAGCTTTTGCCAATCCTTCTTTATGCTTATCTCCTTCCTGAGGTATTTGTTTACCAATATCTTTTGCCTCTTTTTTTACAATATTTGGAATTGACGGAGGAGGAGGTGAGACAGGAAGACCGCTCCCAGGCATTGGAGGCGGTACCGGTATAGTACCACTAGGCATAGTTGGAGTATTTTTTGAAGATTGATTCACGGCTTCTGCTTGCTGCTGCTTTATCTTCTCTTCTTTCATACGTTTTATAGCTGCTAATGCTCCTTGTTGCTGTAAATCTGCAGCTGTCGGTTCTCCTTTCGTAGGCGATGCGGGGTTATTTTTATTATCAAACTTTTTTTCTCTATCTGCAGCACTATTAATAGTATTATATACTTTTTCTATAGCTTTAAATTGATTATTAATAGATTCCAATTCTGCAACAATTTTCCATCTTTCTTCTCTAGTAATATTAGAATTAGATTTTTTTTCTTCAAGCCCCTTTTTCTTATCTTCTAATTCTTTCTGTTTTTGCTTTAATTCTTCTAAAATTTTTGCATGATTATCTGTTTGAATTTTAGGTTCTTTATTTTGACTTATTGGAGTATCAATATTTTGCTTTCTTTGCACACTTTTCCATGCTAACTCTTCTATAAAAGAATTAAATTTTGGCTTTTCTACTGGTTGAGATGAACTCTTTATTAGTATTTCTACCGGCTTTATTCCTATCTCTGCTTGTGTAAGATCTTCAAAACTCTCTTTAGAAGCCAAAGGTTTTTCAGGTATTTGTTGATTTGTTTGCTGTACAATTGCGGTAATTTCTTTAATATTTTTATGTAGTTCTGCAATAGAACTAGCTCTTTCTAATTCTTGTTTAGGATTTATAATATTCTCATACCGACTCTTTAAATCTTCTTTTAAATAATCATAAGTTGCTTTAATAGATGTTACTTTAGTGTCAAAGCTTGCGGTAATTTGTGCTGCTAATTTTAATGATTGTTCTGAAGGCTGCTTTCCTTCTTCACTTAAAGGCTGAATTATGATTTTAGACTTTTCTCCTAAAAACCATCTTGAAAATACACTTGGTGTATAGACTTGAATTGCTGCTTTACCGCCTTTCTCATCTTTAACTATTACACTTCCTTCATAACCGGTAAACTTATTAAGCAATGTTTTAGGGTTCTTAAATTCTGCCGTTAAATTATTATTTTGTAATTTAGAAAAGCTGTCTTGAATATTTCGTGTTTCTTTTAAGAATTTATTTAATTTTTTAAAAGTTTGATCATTTTGCGAACTGATATTATCTATCTCATAACCAGGACTACTATCTACAAAATTTAGTACGAAAGGTTTAGCTTTTATTCCAGCATATATCTTTTTCAAAAAATTATCATTGAAATTTTGACTTTCGTTAGTACCTTTTAAATTATTCTTTAACTGCTCCAAAGTCATTTTTTTCGGTTCGGCAATACTAGGATTATGCAAGTCTGTATTAAGCATAATTGTTTGGTAAGCTAGTATATATGCAGCATCCTTACTTTTTATTTCACCGTTTAAATTTTGTTCATAATAGTTTGTTCCAAAACTTTCGACTAACCTATCTATTTTTTGAGCTTCGCCCGGTAATTTAAATGATTGTAAAAACCCACGTAAACTTTCTAAATAATCTTTTTCTTTAAAATTAAATTGCTTAGTAAAACTCTCTAATACTTTTTTATTATCGCCTCCATCTGTTCCAAGATAATCTCCTACACACTCTAAATTTAGATTACTTTTTTCCTCATAAAAAAATTTAGCAGTTTCTTCTGCAAAATCTTTATTATTATCAGCACACCATTGTTTAATTCTTACAATTCCGCTTTTTGGCTTATCATTAAAAAGTTTCATTACTGCGTTTTTTACTAATGAGTCCATTTGATCCATCCCAAGTTAATTAAATATCTAGTCATTAAAAACCTTTTATAGATTCAACACAAGTAAAAGCCGCAATTTTTAATATTTTACTATCTGTTACTGTGGCTTGTAGGATTTTATTCAGAAATTGATATTAACAAACAATATAATTTTAGAGGCTAATTGATAAGATTTTTGCAAGAATAGTTATTCATATTTCAAAAAAATCTTATAATTCGCAGCAAAAAAATTAAATTATTGGTTTAAATTTATTTATAGATAGCCTCTTAAACCTCTTTTATAGCCTCAACGCAAGCAAAAGTTGCTATTTTTAGTATTTCATTAGCTGTGGCTGTAGCTTGAAGTATTTGAACGGGTTTTTCAAAACCGTTTGTTATAGGACCTATGAAGCTATTGGATGAAAATTCTTGTAATAATTCAGTAGAAATAGCCGCTGAATTTAAACCAGGCATAATTAATACATTTGCAGATCCTGATAATCTACAAAATTTATATAATTTACGTAAATCACCGTCTAAAGCTAACTTAACCGACATTTCTCCATCATATTCAAAATCTACTTTCATGCCGCTCAGCTCTTTTTTATCTTTACTAAAATTATCTAGTATATTTACTGCTTCACAAATACGAGCTGTTTTTTCCTTAGAAGCATTACCGAAGCTGGAAAAAGAAAGAAGAGCAACTCTTGGGGTCATCCCCATATTTTTAGCAATTTCTGCAGTTTGTGTTGCTATTTGAGCAAGCTCTAAGCTGTTTGGATATTCAGTAATACAATTATCAGAAATAATAATATTATTGTCTTTAGCAATCATAATTGAATAGCCAAGGATTCTACGATTAGGCTTTGGCGAAATTACTTTCATGATATCTTCTAAACTATCGATATAGCTTTTAGTAACACCGGTTAAAAGAGCATCACCGTCACCGCAAGCTACCATACAAGCAGCAAAAATATTCTTATCTGTTTTAACAAGTTTAGCACAATCACGATATAAATAGCCTTTTCTCTGAAGTCTTTTATACAAATAATCAATATATTTCTCTAAACTATCAGTTAAAGCTGCATTCATTATTTGAATTCCGTCTAAGCTAATATCTTGACCTATCTTTTTTAACGTAGCCTCAATTCGCTCAACACGACCGATTATAATCGGATGACCGTATTTCTCATCTCGCATCATAAGGGCGGCAGAAATTACTTCTTCTTCTTCACCTTCAGCAAAAACAATCCGCTTAAGCGGTGCATTATGAATTTTTTCAGCTAAGAAATTCATATAGTTAGCAGTATGGTTTAATCTACTACCCAATTCTTTCTTATATTTACCTATACTAAAATCTTTAACCCTAGCAACGCCGCTTTCTATTGCAGCAACGGCAACTGCCGCTGCTACTACGATAATTAAACGAGGATCAAACGGTACGGGAATAATATATTCCTTACCAAAAACCATCTTACGCCCTGAGTAAGCTTTATACACCTCTTCCGGTACAGGTCTACGGGCTAAATCTGCAATAGCTTTTGCTGCAGCTATTTTCATTTCCGTATTAATGGTCCTTGCTCTTACGTCTAATGCTCCTCTAAAAATATAAGGAAATCCCATAACATTATTAATCTGATTATTGTAATCAGATCGCCCTGTTGCTATAATTGCATCATCTCGCACAAGCTTTATATCTTCAGGGGTAATTTCCGGATCAGGGTTAGCCATAGCAAAAATAATAGGATTATTTGCCATCCCTTTCACCATCTCTTTAGTTACCACCCCTTTTACCGATAACCCTATAAATACATCTGCATTATTTAAGCTTTCTGCTAAAGTTCTAAACTTGGTATCGCTTGCATATAGCTCTTTCCATTTATTCATACCTTCTAGGCGTCCTTTGTACACAACACCTTTAGTATCACATAAAATAATCTTTGATTTATCGGCTCCAAGAGCAATTAATAAATCAATGCAAGCAATAGCAGCGGCCCCTGCTCCATTTACTACTATTTTTAGACCTCCAAGCTTGCGATTAGTAAGATATGCTGCATTTATTAGCCCTGCAGCGGTAATAATCGCCGTTCCATGCTGATCGTCATGAAAGACCGGTATATCCATTAAAGATTTTAATTTTTCTTCTATAATAAAACATTCAGGAGCTTTAATATCTTCGAGGTTAATACCGCCGAAGCTATAACTAAGATATTTTACAGCATTAATAAATTCTTCAGGGTCTTCCGTATTCACTTCCAAGTCAATTGCATCAATATCGGCAAATTTTTTGAATAGTACGGCTTTACCTTCCATTACCGGTTTTGAAGCAGCTGCTCCTAAATTACCAAGCCCAAGTACTGCAGTACCGTTAGAGATTACGGCAACTAAATTACCACGAGCGGTATATTTATATACATCCTCTAAATTTTTGGCAATTTCAAGGCAAGGAGCTGCAACACCTGGTGAATAAGCAAGCGATAAATCTTGCTGAGTAACTAAAGACTTTGTAGCAGTAATAGCAATTTTACCAGGCTTATCTTTTTCATGATATTCAAGGGCCTCAGCATAATTTATTTTATTCATTTCATCCATTTTAGAAATTCCTGTTTTGTTTGTTTTTCTTGTGTCACCCCCCGTAACTTGACCACAGGGTCTTGTATCACAGGCTGCGTCCTGAGATACCGCGATCAAGTCGCGGTATGACATTCAAAATCCCTATCCCATCACATACATAATAATTGATATAGTCACTACCGAGAAAAAAGTAGTAAATGTTATAATCGATGCCATAGAGTCAGGATCACCGTCAAGCTGACGAGATAAAACATAAGCCGTACTTGCACATGGAAGACAGCTATATAATATCCCAACCGATCTATCTATCCCCTCAATTGACATTAACCATAATACTATTACACTAACTAAAGGGAATGCAACTAATTTAATAAAGCTTGTAAACACTACATTATGTAACAGCTCTTGTCTAATAGTAAAATTAAGCCCTGCTCCAACATTTAACATACCAATCGCTAAAGCGGCATTAGAAAGGCTATCTAGCGTTTTCTTAAGCCCTAAATGTAATTCAAGATTTGAGTAATTAAAAATGAATCCTACTACACTTGCAATAATTAACGGATTACGCACAATTAATTTCATCATTAAAACAAAGCTAGTTCTAATAGTATTAGTAACGGATTTATTAGGGATATAATAAGCGAAAATCATTACCGATAAAATATTGGTAAAAATAATCATATAAGAGGAAATAACAGCAACAATAGAAAGCCCGCTAGGACCAAGCAAAGGGCTACTCACTCCAAAAAAAGTGTAGCTACTATAACGAATTGATCCTTGAAAAATGGAAGTAAATTGGACTTTATCTATATTGTATTTTTTTTGGTAAATTATAAGACCGATTGATACAAGGATAGTGGAAATAATAAGAGCCACTACTAACTTAATTATCGATGCAACGCTTAAGTCGGCAGTAGATACATAATTAAAAAGCATGGCAGGGAATAGTACGAAATACGATAATTTCTCAATACCACGCCAAAACTCTTCTGAAATTAACCATTTATTTTTGATAATACTACCAAGAAGCGTAATTAAAAAAATAGGTAACGTACTACAAAAAATTTCATTCATTTGTTAATAGTTTTTATTTTCTGTGTCATCCCGCGACTTGATTGCAGGATCCAGTCTTTTTTATTTTGTGCTAGATACCATGGTCAAGCCACAGTATGACAGAGTAACTTCCCTTCGACCAACTTCTTCGTTTCCTGCGCCCCGTAAAGCTTTATAAAAGTTCCGAGTCTTGGACCTTCGCTTTGCCCAAGCAATATCTGATATAAATCTTTAAAGTAATCACGCAGATTTTCATATCCTGCTTTCATTCCTATATCATATATTGCTTTCTGAATGCTTTCCGCCTCTGTTTGATCAGATATATCAGATAACATATCTAATATATCCTGTAAAATAACCTTATGCTTTTCAGAAGGAGCTAAATATGATTTATGTGCTTTAATAAAGTCATTATAGTATCTTATAGCAAATTCTGCTAAGTGGTCAAGATAAGGGCTAGTATTTGGAGTTGCTTTTGGCTCATATTTGCTAATAAATCCCCAAAGTACCGATTTATCGGAAGGATTACACACAGAAGTAAGATTTAAAAGCAATGCATAGGTAATGCCAAAAGTCTCAATTTTCGGTACATTCCCGTGATGTATGTGATAAACTGGATTTGCAAAACGCCTTGCCCTATCATCTTCTAAATGATATGTCTGATTAAAAGTAATATATTCATCAACATTTTTAGGAATTACATCAAAAAACAAACGCTTAGCTCTAGTCGGGTTTTGGTACATAAATAATGCCATACTTTCAATGGGAGCATATTTAAGCCAATCATCAACACTAATACTATTACCTTTTGATTTTGATATTTTCTCACCGTTTTCATCTAAAAATAGCTCATAACATAGCTGTACCGGCGGCTTACCTCCTAGGATTCGGCAAATTTCTGAATAAAGTCGAGCATTTGCTAGATGATCTTTGCCGTACATTTCATAATCAACTTTAAGAGCAGCCCAGCGCATACCGAAATCCGGCTTCCACTGTAATTTACAATGCCCTCCCGTTACCGGTACTTCTATATAATTACCGGCTTCGTCTTTATATGTAACAGTACCTACTTTAGCATCCCATTTCTCTATAGGTACTTGCAGTACCTTACCTGTTTTCGGGCATATAGGCATGAAAGGCGAATATGTAGCCTTTCGCTCTTCTCTAAAAGTCGGTAGCATCAGCTCCATTATCTTGTCATATTTCTCTAGCACTCTTATCAGCATTTTATCAAACATACCGGCTTTATAACAGTTAGTACTGCTATAAAATTCATACTTAAAACCGAATTTATCAAGGAATGAGCGAAGCTTCGCGTTCATATAATGTCCATAACTTTCACCCTCACCGAACGGATCAGGGATAGAAGTAAGCGGCATATCCATATACCCAGCTACCATTTCAGGATTTGGGATATTACTAGGAATTTTACGAAGTCCGTCCATATCATCAGAAAAGCAAATTAGCTTAGTAGGAATATCGGATAATTGCTCGAACGCTTTCTGCACCATCACCATACGTGCATTTTCACCAAAAGTACCTATATGAGGCAAACCTGAAGGACCGTACCCTGTTTCAAATAATACGTAACCTTTTTCAGGAGTTTTACCGTTTAAGCTGTCTAATATTTTCTTAGCCTCAACAAAAGGCCAAGCGTTTGACTTAATAGCATCTTCCCAAATTTCTGACATTTATTTTTCTTGCACTTTAATTAATAATCAGTAACAATATACTAAATTTATTTATTTGTAAAATATCACTTGAATTTTTTAATGTCATCCCATGGCTTGACCACGGGATCCAGTCTTTGTAGTTTTTTCTGATACCGCGGTCAAGCCGCGGGATGACATTGAGTTCATATACTTAACCATAACCTTAAAAAACCATGCCATTTACTACTATTATAAATTACATCAGAAAAGATAGCTATAAAGTTCTACATTTAGGACTAATTGCAATTTCTATAATAGCACTTGCTACCGCTTATATTGCTGAATATATATTCCATTATACACCCTGCCCTTTATGCGTTTATGAAAGGTTTCCCTATTTAACGCTAATCAAAATTTGCTTAACTGCTTTAATCATCAGACAATTAAGCGAATATACGCTCATATTCATTTTCCTAACCATTCTTAGCTCTTGCATATTATCAACATATCATAGCTTCGTAGAAAGAGGAATAGTACAACCAAGTGCTCTTTGCTCATCGATGATCCGTATCCCGAAAGGCTTGTCTATACAACACATCAAGCAAATGTTCTACTCTCAGCCAATCACTTCCTGCACGAAACCCGCAATCAAAATCTTCGGTATTTCTATGACAGAGTATAATCTACTCTTAAATATCGGTCTTCTAATCTGTTTACTCCTGGTGTGGTTTTATCCAAAAAAATCTTAGTTTTAAAGCAACAGCAATTAATTTCATGCTCACTTTCGTGGAGATGTATTGTTGTATAGACCAGGAAATCCATTCGGTGTCATCCCATGGCTTGACCACGTGATCCAAGAGACAACTAACGCTACCTCAAATATTAAATTTCATTAATTAATAATTAAAAAGTTAATGATTGGCTTGCAGAAATTAAAAATATTGTGTATAATACCAGCACGACAAAATAAATACTTAAACCCAAAAAGGATATTTATATGCCAAAAAAAACAGAAAATAATATTAATAATGAAAGACTTCCAGATGGAAGCACCTCTTTACACAACGAAGTACGTGCAAGAAATGTAAAGGCTATTAAGCTTTTAATTACCTAAGGTACAAATTTTAATATTCAGATGATCAAGGAAAAACTCCTTTAGATTATGCACCTACAGAAGAAATTAAACAAATCTTAACTACAGCAATGTGGGTAAACCAAACATTGACTTACTCTAATGTAGATAAATATATTTAATGACTAAAAAATACTTATATTAAAAATGAGTCAGATAAGGAAAAAGCTATTGATATATTATTTAGTGATCCTGATATTGAAGATAATGTAAGAGCGATAGTGATAGAAGAAATTTGGAATTATAAAGTTAATAGTAATAATGAAGTAGCAGCACCGGCACCAATAACAACCACTACTTCTACAGAAATAGCAGATGAGGATAATGTACGTGCACCGATTCCTGCAAGATTCGATATCTTAATTGAACCAACAAGCACTGCGACAGATGAAAAATTATCTGCTGATGTAAAAAAGTGTCTCTTTAACGGTGAAGATCTAATGAAAGTTATGAATTCATTAGAATACTACCATAATATCTCGTCAACGAAAATAGAAGAATTAACAAATTATATTTGTGAATACGCTTTTGGCACTAATTTAGCAGGCGATATTAATATTGAATTGTAAAATCTCTCTAAGTTCTTTTAAAGAAAAACCTGGTGGTTTTAGGTAGTCTAGTACTACCTTACCACTATCAAGTACTATAAGCCTTTTACCGTAATTTACGGCATCTTCCAAATTATGTGTGATCATAACGGAAGTTATCTTATGCTTCTCTATAATCTCTGCTGTTTTTTTCATCACTTCCAAAGAAGCTTTCGGGTCTAAACTTGCGGTATGCTCGTCTAGAAATAATATTTTAGGCGGATGAGCTATGCTAAATGCCAACAATATAATCTGCTTTTCTCCGCCGGAAAATTTACCAAGCGGCTGTGAAAGTAATGATAAAAAACGCTGAGGTGAGCCGGTAAGTTCTAGCACCTCGCTAAAACTTAACCGTTCATTACTAGGGAATCTACTTTCCCATAGGGTAATATTTTCCTCAAGCGTTAGCTCGGTAAATAACCTCTCTTCAGCTTTTTGTGTTAGTGTAACCAGCGTACGAGCTTTCTGAGCTTTAGGTATTTTATTGATTCTGATTTGATCTAAAAATACTTTTCCACTAGTAGGCTTCAAATAACCGGCAAGTATTTTAGCTAAAGTAGACTTACCGCTCCCGTTATGACCTAATATTACGATAAACTCTTCTTTAGCAATATTTAAAGTAGTTTCAGTAATTATAGGCTCGGTTCTTTCTCTAACTTTGAACTCTATATTTTCTGCATATAAATAAGGTTTCATAATTTTGTCTTTTAAAGCGTTTTTATATTGATATCATTCCTGCTTAGGCGGGAATCCAGAAACAAGCGAGATAACCTAAGCTTTTAACCAACTTTAAAGTACTGAATTCCTGCTGTGTCGCGAGAATGACATAAACGAGCCATGCAACAACACCTGCAGTCGCACACAACAATGACTCTAGTATCCACGCAATTACTTCTTACTCACCGTACTGAGCGAAATAAACAATACTATCCCTAAAATAAGCTTAAGGTTTATAGGATCGATGCCAATTCGGAGTAAAATGCTCAGAGCAATAAAGTAAAATAATATACCTACAAAACAAGAAAATATCTCTTTAAATGCATTGAAATTATTAGCATGGATTAAAATATGCCGCCCTATAACAATTGCACCGATACCAACTAGTGCCACCCCAAAACCCATATTAATATCGGCAAAACCGTTTATTTGTGCCGATAAAGTGCCAGTTAAAGCAGCTAGGCAGTTGCTTATGCTAAGCCCAAGCATGCGATAAAACTCGGCAGGTTTTCCTAAATTAATCAATAAATCTTTATTAAAACCAAAAGCACGAAGAAATAAACCAAGCTTACCTTTCAATAAAATTATAACAGCAGATATAATAAGACAATTAATTATTATTAAAGGTATTAACCAATTTTCAAGATCTAATATAGATAACAGAGTCGGCATACCGAGAACCGATATATTAGGACGCTGCATAATTTGTAAGTTAACGGAATAAAGCATAAAACTTGCAAGTATTCCGGATATCAGCCCGTTAATGCGGTTATTTTTCTGCATAAAACTAACTATGCTGCCGATAATTCCGCCTGATATTACGGCAAATATTAATGCAGGAAATAACCCCAATGAAATAGTGCGGGCAAATACAGCAGCTCCTAGTACATAAGTACCGTCTACGGTAAGATCAGTAAGTTTTAGAATACGATAACTTATATACATTCCTAAAATAAGCGGCAGCATTATTAAGGATTGCTCAAGAGCAGTAACTAAAATGTTCATGTTACTACTCTGTAAGTTCTTTTTTAGTAAAAGGAAGTACGGATAAATTTTCCTTAGTCAGAATATCTTGTTTAACAAATGATTTAAGGTTAATAAATAAAGTTAAGTCTTGCATATCCCTAAATGGAATATCTTTCGGCTCTATTCCTTGTAAGATTTTTTTTGCCATTAAACCTGCTTCTACGCCTATTTGCTTCTCTTGTACTCCTACCGCAATAGTTGCCCCGCTAATTACCGACCCTTCATCGGAAGCAATGATAGGAATACGGCGTTTAAATGCTTCTTGCTTTACAATATTAATTCCGCTGACTATTAAGTGATCTTTTAAAATTATAAAACTCTGCGTATTTTCAGGAGCATTTTTTACAGCGACCAGCATATCATTTAAATTTTGTATCATTACCGTGTGCAGAGAAATATTGTTTTTTCCAGCATATAATTTTAACATTTCTACTTCAGGTATAACTTTCTCGCTACTGCTATAAATTAAAGTGATATTCTGTAAAAAAGGTAATTTACTAAAGGTGTCGGTGATTTTTATCTCATCGTTAACACCGGTAACTAAAGGTAGGTTTTTACTGCTAATCATAGCAGCAGCACAAACAATCGGTTTATTTGTTATATGAGAAATAACAGTTTGGCTGGCTGTTGTGCCTATTGGAATTATTACATCAATATCCTGATCTTTTATTTGCTTTATAATAGCAAGTAAAATATTAGAATCAGCATGAGCATTTTTAACTATAATTTCTGCATCTATATCTTTTAGCGACTCTTTAATTCCTAATATAATCTCGGTCATTGCAGTATGTTCAAGTGGAACAATAATTGCTACTTTTTTTTGATCCGCATAAATTGCAGCTGCGATAAATAAAACAAAAAGAAAAGAAAAAAATTTTTGAAAAATATTAGAGATAAACATTTTAATATCCTGTAATAAGTTATAATTTAATAATCAAAATCTAAATTTGCATATAGCAAACATATAAACGCAAACAATTATCTACGCCAACGCCAATTTTGTATTAAACTATTAGCCTTTAAAGATATCATAAATATTTTTAACTGTAGAAATATAAAGTAAAGATAAAAAACTTATCTTTCTTTGACTAAAAGCTAAATAGTCAAGAAAGCTCTACCTTAGAGGCTATCTGTAAATAAATTGTAAGGCTAATTAAATTATTTTTTGCTGTAAATAGTAAGATTTGTTTAAAATACCAATAATATTCTTTCAAAAATCTTATCAATTTTTGCTAAAAAAGCTTTTTAACTACTAATTAAACTTATTTACAGATAACCTCCTAACCTTTAATGTCTAGCACCATTTTAAGATTATGTCAATAACCAATAAATAGTATTACCTAAAAGAATTGCCTGAGATAGCCTATACCTCGATGTTATTAGTGCTTCTGCGAAAAGTTATTATTGCATCAAGTTGCTGCGTGGATCGATTGTACCTCTGTCATCCCGTGGCTTGACCTTATAGTACCGAAACAGTTTTTGTTCTATGTCATTTCCCGCGTAGGCGGGAATCCAGTAAAGTACAGCTTCTAAACAAACCTATGTAATAAAAAATCTTTAAAATTAAAGATTTTTTAGTCTGGATACCCGCTTTTAGCTAGGATGACATAGAGCTCTTTAAAAAAATGTCCAGTACTATGGGCTTAACCACGGGAGCTAGTTAAAAATACTAAAATTATTAGTATTTTTATTGTTTTTATGGACCCAACGTGGTCAAGCGAACTAGGTGACACAGTGGGTTTTACTGCTCCTCGCAAAGCATTGTTGCTTGGACCGGTTTTCCAGTCATTGCAAGGAAATTACAGAGTAATTGACAAAGCAATACAGTTAAAAATTCTGATTTACAGAATTTTTTTATTATTTTTTCTGGATTATCACGTCGCTTCGCTCCTTGCAATGACAGTTCAGATATCCACGCAGGCAATACCCGCTTGCAATGACGATTCAGTACTTATGAAGCAAGGCTTGCAAAATGAACAAGAAATTCATTTCTTAAACTCTGTATTTCCTGTTTGTTCTAATACCGTTTGCCCTATTAATTGCGATAGAACATCTTGACCTGCAGTCCAGCTTACTGGCAGCTCTTCACCTGTTAAACCGGTATCATAACGATCATTAATCTTAACAAAAGACATACTTTGGCAATGCTAAGTCAATGAAAATTGAAATATTATTCACAAGGTATAGATACTGATCTGACAAGTTCAATTATTATTTTTCTAATATTTGGATTTTGTACTCTAGTAAATGCTCTAGTTAACGATAAAAGTTCTCTTGCCATAGTCATTGATATTGCCCTTCTTCTTCAGTAG
>NZ_AKVZ01000015.1 GCF_000273745.1 Rickettsia australis str. Phillips | reverse complement strand
TATTATTTAAGAAATCACTTTCTATTTCTTTGAATAGATATTCAATTTTATTATTAGAAGTATTTTCATCGTCAGTTTTTAACTTTTCTTCTTCAGAACTATTAAAGAAATACTTTAAAGGCGTATTTAAAACTTTTGCAAAAAACATATAACCTACTTATAGGTACTTAAACCTTCTTCATATTTTTTCACTTGGAGAGCACTAATATCTAAAGCTTGCCCTAATTCTTTTTGGCTAATACCTACAGCAAGACGTCGTTCTTTTAAACGTTCACTTGCGAGTTTGTCCGGATGTTTTATGGAATCATTCATTTTAACAATAAGTTTTAATTATTAATAAAGTCTATTCAACTTTAAATATAGTATATATGACTTTATATTTAATCAAGCAACTTTATTAAAAATTTAATATAATAATGCTAAAAACCTTTAGTTATCAAGAGTTGAGGCTAATAAATAATTAATGAAAAGTATAAAAACGATGAGTAATAGAATAGTAGAATTACCAAATTGCGAGAATATAGTAGGAGAGGTTAGTTTTTTAGGAATTAAACCTTGAGTATAATTTATTTCATTTAGATTTAGTTTTTTTATTGTTCTACCAAAAGGATCTACTATAGCTGAAATACCATTATTTGCTACTCTAATCATAGGTAAACCGCTCTCTACGGCTCTATTTCTACTAATATGAAAATGCTGATATGGACCGCTTGATTTACCATACCATGCATCATTTGTAATATTAATTATTACATCGGCTATTTCATTATTCGTCCGTACAAAATCAGGAAAAATAGATTCATAACAAATTAAAGGTTTAATTTTAAGATTATATTTTTCAAGATAAACAAACCCTCCGTCTCCTTCTTTATAATCAATTAAACCGTAAGTTAGTTTTTTAAACGGTAGTATCTTTTTAAGAGGCATATACTCACCGAAAGGTACTAAATGTGATTTATGATATTCAAATAATTTATGATCATTTTTATCAAGAGCATACATAGCTGAGTAAAGTTCAAACTCATCACCTTGTTTTTTATTATCCGAGATCCCTCCTGTTATCAAAATAGCATTTGTAGAATTTAGCATTTTTAATAATTCTGATTTAACTTGTGGTATATCATCAGGTACTACTAATGCTGCTTCAGACCAAATAATTAAATCGGTGGGTTCGGAATTTTCCGATAAATTAATATGTAGCATTAAATTATGCCAAAATTCTTCTTCATTCCATTTTTCGGTTTGAGGTATTGAAGGCTGCACTAATCGTACTTTTAGATCAGTGAAATTTGTAGGGTTATTACTTAGCCTTACTGCTCCATAAATGACAATTACGGTTAATATTAGGACTGAACTAACCAGTAATATTTTTAACTGAGTAAATTGCTTGCTAAATAAAGGATAAGCGGATGTAGAAATATATATAACTATAAAACTAAGTCCATATATCCCTATTATACTTAAAGGCTGTATTAAAATATCTGAAAACGAGAAAGCATAGCCGATCAAATTCCAAGGAAGACCGGTAAAAATCCATGAACGTATCCACTCAAATAATACCCAACATAAACAGAATATAAATTGGTAATATTTATTATTTTTAGCAAAAAAACTAAGCATGCAGCTTGCCGATATAAAGAAAGCTAAAACTATAGGTAGCCCAAATAACGCAAAAGGAATTGCCCACCAAAAATCCGCAATATAAACGCTAACACCGATACTTATCCAATATATTCCACTTAAAAAATGCCCAAAACCAAATAAATAACCAAATTTTGCGGCTTCTTGCCAATTTTCGGATTTTTGAACTATATAACATAAGTAAGATAACGTTAATAATGCCGGTATAAAGAAAGTCGGAGCAAACACTAAACCGCTTAACATCCCTAACAGTAAACATATGATTTTAGGTTTATACATTTTTATCGATTATTTGTTTACAAAATAATACATCATGCTATCATTTCAGCAAGTTTTAATATAATGAGTAAATAAATGACTACAGGGTTACTACAAGGAAAAAAAGGCTTAATTACAGGCATTGCAAATAATATGTCAATATCGTGGGCAATTGCACAGCTTACTAAAAAACACGGAGCAGAGCTGTGGTTTACTTATCAATCGGAAGTACTAGAAAAACGAGTTAAACCACTCGCTGAGGAAATAGGTTGTAATTTTGTTAGCGAACTTGATGTTACGAATCCAAAATCAATTAGTGATTTATTTGATGATATAAAAGAAAAATGGGGTAGCTTCGATTTCTTACTTCACGGTATGGCTTTTGCCGATAAAAATGAATTAAAAGGACGTTATGTTGATACTAGCTTAGAAAATTTTCATAATTCTTTACATATATCATGCTACTCTCTTTTAGAACTCTCAAGGTCTGCAGAAGCCTTAATGTATGACGGCGGAAGCATTGTGACGTTAACTTACTACGGTGCTGAAAAAGTTATACCTAATTATAATGTAATGGGGATTTCTAAAGCTGCACTTGAGGCTAGTGTAAAATATTTAGCAAACGACTTGGGAAAAAATAATATTAGAGTAAATGCTATTTCGGCAGGACCTATCAAAACTCTAGCATCTAGTGCAATAGGTGATTTTAGTACTATGCTTAAATCTCACACTATAAACGCACCGTTAAAACGTAATACTACCCAAGAAGATGTAGGAGGAGCAGCAGTATATTTATTTAGTAATTTATCTCAAGGTGTTACCGGTGAAATTCATTATGTAGATTGCGGTTACAATATTATGGGAAGTAATAAATTATAAATTATTATTGCATTGATCATTAAACGTGTTCGATGTCATGCCCGCATGGCGTTGTTGCATGGACCGGTCAAGGCTCTTTATGTCATTCTTAGCTAAAAGCGGGAATCCAGAAAAAAGTATAAATACAGAAAATTTTTGAAATTAAAAGCTCGATTTATCTCGCTTTATGCTGGATTCCTGCTTTCGCAGGAATGACATCACAATCCATGATCCCTTTTTTTGAGATGTTCAGGTTTTGGAGGAACAGGCGGTTTTTTGGATTTTGCATGAACCTTTTTAGCTTCTGACAGCAATGCCGGATTATTTAATCTATTTAACTCTTTTAAGATTTGTTTTAACTGCTCTTGTACTTCTACCTTTAAAGGAGTATGAGAATTTTTAATTTCACTATTTATTATTTTTCCTATTTTTTCAAGATTTTCTTTAGAAATGGAATATGATTTTATACTTATATAATTAACAATCTTTGACCACCAGGTTTGTCTTTTATCTAATTCTTGATGTATTATATCTACTAAATCATTTTTTTTGAATGTTAATATATAATCAGAAACCCCTTCTAAGGATTTAGATAAATGCTTTTTTATGTCTTCTCGTTTCTTATCTTCAATACTTACTTTTTTGTCTTTCTCAAGTTTTGTTATTGCTTTTTCAATTATTGAAGATATCTTAGTTTCTTCTTCATTTGTTTTATTTTCTAAATTTTCTTTGGTATTTAAATTTATATTAGTTACTATTTTAGCATCTACTAATTGTTTAACATACTTACCGTTAGGATCTTGTATTTCTCGCTCTATCTCAGCAGATTTTAAACCTAATTTTATATATATATCTGATTCTCGAAAAAGTGGAGCATACAATAAAAAATTAATACTTTGAGCTATTCTACTATCTATCAAATCTTTAGAATTTCTTTTATGATAAAATTTTTCTTGTAAAATACGATAGTGATCTAATATTTCCTGTGTTATATCTTTTACATCAAGAGATTGTAATTCTCCTTTATCATTAAATTTTGCTTTCATGCCTGAGCG
>NZ_AKVZ01000014.1 GCF_000273745.1 Rickettsia australis str. Phillips | reverse complement strand
ATCATTATCCGGCATTAATTCATTTGCATTTTCCATTATTGCTTGATTGAGCTTATGTAATTGCTCCTTATTAAGCTTTTTATCTAAAACACTTATAAAAGCTTCCCTTTGTTTTTGCTTACTTGCAGTACTAAAAGCCTGCTGCATCTTTTGCAAAACATCAAAATCAAAATTTTCGTTACCTATTTCTTTGATAACTAAATTTGCTAAATTTTTTGTTTCAGTACTCACTGTTTCTTTTTTATTTTTTGTAGCCATATTTAATATTAATCTAACTTATAATTATTTAAATATAAATGATAGATTAAATTAATTGCTAGAGGTTTTTACTATATTTATAATCAAAACTTTAAGACAGTATCTAGAAAGTCATACTGGACTTTTGCTATCTCCTAGAATTTCTATTGATACTATCTCACCATCTGGTTGAGTATGATTTACTAGCTCTAATATATTTGAAGATGTTAAATTGCTAATATAAACACCGTTTTTATCATTTAAAACACGCTGAACCACGGATAATTTAAAATCATCAGAAGCTCCATATAATGACATTTTTTCTTCAAATACTTTTTTAAATATATCTAATTCCAGTAATTCTTCACTTACACTACTTTCTCTAATATATTCACTCACAAGTAAAAACATTATGCTTTGTGCTAAGCTATTTTTAATATAAAATTCTTTTAAGCATTTTATAAAATTTTCAAAAAAACTTACTTCTTCAATTAATTCTTCAAAAGGAATTTGACAATCAGGAAACAATTCTTGATATAATTTTTTCTGCAATTCCTCTTTTTCAATTAGTGCTTCAAAAGGAATTTGACAATCAGGGAACAATTCTTGATATAATTTTTTCTGCAATTCCTCTTTTTCAAAATTTTTCAAATAAAAATTATCTACTAATAACTTGTAAAGTTCAAGTAGTTTGCTAGGAAAGTTAATTTTTAAAGTTCCTTTTTTATCAACTTCTACAGCAAAATTGTTCCC
>NZ_AKVZ01000013.1 GCF_000273745.1 Rickettsia australis str. Phillips | reverse complement strand
ATCATCATCCGGCATTAATTCATTTGCATTTTCCATTATTGCTTGACTGAGTTTATGTAATTGCTCTTGATTAAGCTCTTTATCTAAAAAACTTATAAAAGCTTTTCTTTGTTTTTGCTTACTTGCAATGCTAAAAGCCTGCTGCATCTTTTGTAAAATCCTCAAATCAAAATTTTCGTTATCTATTTCTTGGATAACTAAATTTGCTAAATTATGTGATGCTTCATCACATAATTCTTCTCTTTCTAAGTTTCTTTGACCTAACCCGGAATAAACAGTGAATCCTGATTCTGTTTTTTGAGCTAATCTAGGATATTTTTCTTCAATTTCTATAGGTTTACTAATACAAGAGAGCATAATGTCTTTTAGCTTCATATAATTTATTCCTTAAATTCAAAAGACGTATTATATTTAGTTAAAAAAATATTAACAAGCACTTTATAAAAGATCAATATAAATTAATTTTTGTTAAGAGGGTGATGCAATAATGCTTTTTTTAGATGATTAGTTTGAAGATGAGTATATATTTGGGTCGTTGATATATCAGCATGGCCGAGTAGCTCTTGAATTACTCTTAAGTCTGCTCCGCCCTCAAGTAAATGACTTGCAAAGCTGTGGCGTAATATATGAGGAGAAATATGTTCAGGGTTAAGATTGGCATAAAGAGCAGCAGATTTTAACAGAATTGCAAAATTTTGCCTAGTCATATAACCTGCTAAAGCTGATGAGGGAAATAAATAAATTAGATTTTTTGGTTTAGCTTTATTCACAAAAATATCTCTAATTGCAAGATATTTAGCAATAGAGATAACTGCCTGTTCATTTATTATTATGACTCTTTCCTTATTACCTTTACCAAGTACCGAAAATATTTTTCTTACTTCTCCTTTAGATGTTTTATTAGTAAGAATATCGCTAAGTTTAAGACTCACAAGCTCCGAGACTCTAAGGCCGCTAGCATAAAGCAAATGAATCATCGCATTAAGCCTTATACCTTCAGGAGAATTATCTTGCGAGCAATATTCAAGTAGCGATTTAATTTGATCTATAGACAGTATTTCAGGAAGTTTATTTTGGTATTTCGGTAAATCTACGTTAAGAACCGGATTAAAGGCAGTATGATTTTCGCTAATTAAAAATTCATAGTAGCTTTTTATAGTTGAGATTTTTCTGTTGATTGAGCGTGCTTGTAAAGCATTACTTGTTAGATACTCAATCCAATCTCTAACATTTTCTGTGGTAATATTTAATTCGGATAATCTTTGTTTAGCAAGATAGTTTTGAAAATCGAATAGGTCACGCTTATAGCTAAGTATAGAATTTTTTGATAATGCTCGCTCGGCTAAGAGCATTTCTAGGAATTGCAAAATAAATTCCATAAGATTTTTTAATTTCTATAATGGAGGCCAGGGTCGGAATCGAACCGACGAATAGAGGATTTGCAGTCCACGGCATTACCACTTTGCTACCCAGCCTAGGTATCGTCCATTGCTAGGAGAAGCAAAGCCTCGACGTGGCAATCTCAGTAGTTTGTTATTATTTCATAAGATTGTCACGCTCCCTATGGTCGCTCGCAATGACGTTTTCAAAACACAGTAATACTACCAACATTCATCCAAAAAAGCAACTATTTTTATATTAAACTCCTAATCCTTGCAGGATATTTAAAACGATTTATCCTTCATCAAATTCAGGCACTGGCTAACGGAATCCACTATATCGTCATTTTTAATATGAGAAAAATTCAGTAATTCATTTAAAATTATGCTTGATTGTTTGGGTATTAGAACACTAGCTGATTGAAATAAAGGAACTACCGAGGCGCATCTTGTAACTTTATCGAGCCTTGGATTAATCCCAATCACGCTAATATTCTCGCCTAAACCCTATATCTTGAATCAATTGTTGACCGCTTGCTTTATCCTCGATTAATATAAATTTTGGCTGCTATTCTCTAGCTAATTTTTCCGTTATATTTTTAAGCTCAGGATAATTAATTTTTTTCCGTACTAATGATACTAGATAATATTTCTGATCAAAAATCCCCCATATAGTACAAACACGATAATCAAAATCTTTAGAAATTTTAATTGCCGTATCCCAGCTTTGCATAAAATAATCAAACTTCTCAGGTAGAATTTCATAAAAGCTAATATCCTCCATATTAAGCAAAGATGTCCCTAGCTATAGGTTCTTGTAAATATTGAGCATTATAATTATAGATACCTATTTCCTGCTCTAACTTTGCTAAGTAATCAGGAGGTTCTTTATAGCTATCTAAAATCTCACCGCTAAGATATTGATATTCTTTATTCATTAATTTAAAGGAGTAATCTTGAATGCTAATAGCTGGAATTTTCAAATAATGCCATGAATTGCTACTACTAAGTAGATAACCGGATAAATCATCTGTATGAAGAAGCTGTATAATTAGAACTATCGCTCCCTTATTACAATTATTTAGTCTATTCACAAAAGTTTGCTCAAACCAATCTATAATTTTCTTACGTATTTTATAAGAATGAATTTGTGTAGGATTATGAGGATCATCGATAATTAATATATTACCGCCCTCACCTGTTGCCAATCCTCCAACCGATGTTGCAAATCTAAAGCCGTTAGCTTTCGTTAAAAACTTACTTTTGTGATTATGGGTTTTACTAAGGATAGTATTTGGAAAAAGTTCCTTATACCAATCGGAATTTAAAATAAACCGGCAATCTAGTGAGTATTTAATGCTAAGTATTTGAGAATAGGTGGCAGTCATAATCCTTTTGGTGGGTTTAACCCCAAATAGATAAGCAGACCAAGCAACACTAACACAAATAGATTTTAAGCTCCTTGGCGGTATATTGATTATTAAACGATTAATATCACCGCTTTGCACGGCATTTAAATAATCGGTAATTATTCTTATATGTTGACTTGGGTAATACTCTGCTCCCTGATTAATAGTATTAAATACCTTAATGATAAAGCTATGAAAATCCTGCCGTAAAATAGAAATTCAGAATTCTTTAGAGTGGAGCATATAATAGTGTCATATAATGATTTACTGTCAGCCTGTGGCTTGACCACGGGGTCCATAAAAATAATAATAAAAAAAAGCCTGGATACCGTGGTCAAGCCACGGTATGACATATATCACAAATTATCATTGCCATTAATCCCCTATAGTATATAATTTTAAAAATAATATGTTTATTTATGAAGTTACTACGAATTGTTTTTATCACGATCATATGTGCTTACTCTTCTATATTTGCAGAAAATTTAGAGTCGGTTACTACAACTGAAGATATTGAAAATGATGTATTTATCCCGCTTGATGAAAATCATCCTATTCTAAATCCAAACGATAATATTAATAATAGTTCTGAATTTAAGAATTATACAAATGGTAAAATTATTGCATTAAATAAAATTACCGCTACTTCTGAAGAAATTAATTTTAAAGTCGGGGAAGAGAAATATTTCGGTAATATAAAAATCAAATTGCATAAATGTATAAAAAACCTTGATCCGTATAATGAAGATAATTATTTGTTGATGACCATAACGGAATATAAAATAGACGAAGATCCTAATTTACTCTTTCAAGGATGGATGATTTCTTCAAGCATTTCACTTTCAACATTTGAACACCCAATCTACGAAATTTTTGTTAAAGATTGTTTTTAATTGAAATGATAAATTATTTAACTTCAACTTTAATATTCCTAATTCCAAGCCTTGGAATGGTAGCGGGCTTATCGGTTGCAGCTACTGTTACAATTTTTTTGCTAATGTTATTTCTGCGAAGTATTAATCGTCATTGCGAGCGACTAAAAGGAGCGTGGCAATTTCATAAAGCAGGGCTCCTGAGATTGCTTCGTCAAAACTTACAGTTTTTCCTCGCAATGACAATAAAAACCGAACTATTATTCGTCGCTTGGTGCTTTATATCTTGTTTATTCGGAATTCATCCTATTAATAGCCTAGTTACTTTTGCTCAAGTTTTCATACTTTTATTTCTTGGATTTATAGTTAGTGATTCTGCTCTTTTCGGGAATCGCTTGCAGTTTAAAAAAGCTTTAATACTCGGAATTCTCACGGCAATATTATTATTCTTCATTGAATATTCTTCTCATGGTTTTTTAACAAGAATGTCCAAAACTAGTTTTGGCTTATATATGCTAGATCGAGGCTGTGCTTTACTTTCAATTACTTCTTGGGTAGCGATGATCATTTTACTCTCTAGCGGTAAAAGAAGACATGCATTAATGCTATATATATTAGTGCTTTATTTATTAAGTATTTCCGATAGTTTAGCAAGTTTTTTAGGCTTTAGTATAAGCGGAGTAATATTTATTTTAGCAAGAGTTATAAAGCCGATATTTTTCAAATTAATTGCAATAAGTTTAATTACCGGCTCGTTACTATTTCCAGTTATAGCTAAACAAATAGAACCACAAGATTTATCTGAAAAATATTTAGCTACACAACCTTCCGCTGCTCATCGTTTATTTATTTGGCATTTTGTTGCAAATAAAATCATCGAAAAACCGATTTTAGGCTATGGCTTTGCTTCTTCTAAATATATCAAAGTCAATAATAGTGCAATGATCAACTACAACGGAGAAAAATGGCATCCTTTGCCGCTACACCCTCATAATAATATATTACAAATTACTCTTGAACTCGGTACAATAGGTTTAATATTATTTTTATGCTTAGTTTATAAATATCTCAAACAAATTAGTAATCTCGAAAATAATAATTTCAAAGCAATTTCCTATGCATGTTTTATAAATTACTATATTATCAGCATGATTTCATATAATATTTGGCAAATATGGTGGATATCAAGCGGTATTTTGGTACTAGTGTTAATGAAATTACTAGTTAAACCTGATATTGTCGTTGATAATTGATGCTATTTGGTATAGATATAGAAATAAGTGTTTTATGTCATTCCCGCGTAGGCGGGAATGACATAAACCGCACTTATACTCATACAATAAAAACATATGCTACAAAACTCAGAGCTTTTACAAGAATATCTACCGATTGCTATATTTTTCGGTATTGCGGTATTGGTTTCCGGCTTAATAATGATTCTACCTAATCTATTATCAACAAAGAACTATAATAAAGATAAGCTAGAGCCTTATGAGTGTGGTTTTGAACCTTTTAGTGATGCAAGGTCAAAATTTGACATACGCTTTTACTTAGTTGCCATTTTATTTATCATATTTGACATTGAAATCGCATTTTTAGTGCCTTGGGCTATTAGCCTTAATATGATAGGTAAAATAGGCTTTTTCTCAATGATATTTTTCTTATTCGTACTTACTATCGGGTTCATATATGAATGGAAGAAAGGAGCTTTAGACTGGTAATTATATGAAACACAGTTTTTATCAAGAAGATGAATTATTAAATAATGGGCTTTCTAATAGAGGATTCTTACTCACTAAAGTTGACGACGTTATAGGCTGGGCGAGAGCTAATTCCTTATGGCCTATGACTTTTGGGCTTGCTTGTTGTGCTGTTGAGATGATGCAGGCAGCAGCAAGTAGATATGATATGGATCGCTTCGGTATGTTATTTAGACCAAGTCCAAGACAGTCCGACCTTATGATAGTTGCAGGAACACTTACTAACAAAATGGCACCAGCTCTACGTAAAGTATATGATCAGATGGCTGTGCCTAAATGGGTGCTTTCAATGGGTAGCTGTGCTAATGGCGGCGGCTATTATCATTTCTCCTATTCGGTAGTGCGTGGCTGTGATAGAATCGTACCTGTTGACGTATATGTCCCTGGCTGCCCTCCTACCGCCGAAGCATTAATTTACGGGCTTATGCAATTACAGAAAAAAATTAAACGCACTACAGGTTTTAAGTATGACGCTAGACAAACTCATTGAAAAACTTGCAGCTAAATCTAGCATTTTAATAACTCCGGTTATGGTTAAAGATTACCTAGCTTATAAAATCGAGCTGAATTTTTTATTACCGTTTTTAAAAGCTTTAAAAGAATCGGAAGCATTACGTTTTACCGTACTTACTGATTTATTTGGAGCTGATTTTCCTGAAAGAGATAAAAGATTTGAAGTAGTTTACAACTTATTAAGCTTAAAATTAAATAAGCGTCTTATAATAAAAGTATATATATCTGAAAAAGAAACTATACCTTCGGCAATGAATATATTTAGTACCGCTTGTTGGTATGAGCGTGAAGTGTACGATATGTACGGGGTAAATTTCGATGGCAATGACGATAAAAGACGGATACTAACCGATTATGAATTTGAGGGACATCCATTACGTAAAGATTTCCCGTTAACAGGTTATACACAAGTTAAATATGATGAGCAGCTAAAGAAAGTAGTTTATGAGCCGGTTAATTTAGATATAGAATATCGTGAGTTTGATTTTAGCTCTCATTGGCATAACCCGACTTACGTATTACCGGGGGATGAGAAGGCAGCCGATGTTATTCCCAAGAAAACAGAAGCTCGGAAATAGAATTACATCAAAACTGTCATTGCGAGGAGGGACATAGTCCCGACGCGGCAATCCAGGAAAGCAATCAGCTGTATATATTATTGCTAATAAATGAAACGGTACTATTTACATAGGAGTAATTTCTAATATTATCAAACGTATATATGAACACAAAAATAATACAACTAATGGGTTCAGTAAAAAATACGATTGTATAATGCTAGTATTTTATGAAATCCATGAAACTATGGATTCTGCAATAACTAGAGAAAAACAAATTAAATCAGACTCAAGAGCAAAAAAGCTTAATTTAATTGAGCCAATGAATGTAAATTGGAAAGATTTATATGATGAAATTATTTAACTGGATTGCCGCGTCGCTTCGCTCTTCGCAATGACAGTTTGGGTCTCCATGTAACAACACCTACTGCTTCTCTCAATGATGGATACTATGACTAACAACACAAAAACTATAACTCTAAATCTTGGTCCACAGCATCCGGCAACTCATGGAGTTTTAAGGTTAATTCTTGAGATGGACGGGGAAGTAGTAAACAACGCCGATCCTCATATTGGGTTACTGCATCGTGGTACGGAAAAGCTTATTGAGCATAAAACATATTTGCAGGCTATACCATATTTTGATCGCCTTGATTATGTTTCACCAATGTGCCAAGAACATGCGTTTGCTTTGGCAGTCGAGTCGTTATTAGAATGCGAAGTCCCACGAAGAGCTCAGTTTGTCAGGGTACTATTCTCAGAACTAACAAGAATTTTGAACCATACTTTGAATATTGGCAGCCAAGCTTTAGATATCGGTGCTACTACTCCTTTATTATGGCTTTTTGAAGAGCGAGAAAAAATTATGGAATTTTATGAGCGTGTTTCCGGCTCTCGTATGCATTCAAACTACTTCAGACCTGGAGGCGTTGCAGAAGATTTGCCTGACGGTTTACTTGAAGATATAGATAAGTTTATAAATCAGTTTCCTCCTAAACTTCATGATATTGAAAGTCTATTAAATGAAAATAGATTATGGAAACAGCGGCTAGTAGATATCGGCGTTGTGTCTCAAAAAGAGGCAATGGATTGGGGGTTTTCAGGACCGATGCTTAGAGGTTCAGGCATAGCTTGGGATTTACGCAAGTCAAACCCTTATGACGTTTATGATGAAATGGACTTTGAAGTACCAATTGGCAAAAACGGTGATTGTTACGACAGATATTTCGTTCGTATGCTTGAAATTTATGAATCTATTAAGATAATCAAGCAATGTATAGAGAAAATGCCGAAAGGTGCAGTTAAAACCGATGATCCTAAATTAACACCGCCGACAAGAGCCAAAATGAAAGAATCTATGGAAGCGATGATTCATCATTTTAAGCTCTATACGGAAGGATATGACGTACCCACCGGTGAGACTTATAAAGCAGTAGAAGCTCCTAAAGGCGAGTTTGGTGTATATTTATACTCGCAAGGAGTTAATAGACCTTACAGATGTCGTATTAAAGCACCCGGCTTTGCTCATTTGCAAGGACTAGATTTTATGTCTAAAGGTCATTTAATGGCAGATGTTATTACTATTATAGCTACGCTTGATATAGTATTTGGTGAGATAGATCGGTAGACTCGTTTACTACACTATTCATAATATTAGGAGTATATGAATACAAAAATTACAAATTTTACATTTGATAAGAAAAATTTAAATCTAGCAGAAGATATTATAAAAAAATATCCACCGGAAGGTAAAAGAAGTGCTATATTACCGCTGCTTGATTTAGCACAACGTCAAAATGGCGGTTGGCTACCCGTGCCTGCTATAGAATATGTCGCAAATATGCTAGAAATGCCTTATATACGAGCTTATGAAGTTGCAACTTTTTATACTATGTTTAACTTAAAGCGAGTTGGTAAATATCATATTCAAGTATGTACTACTACCCCTTGCTGGCTACGCGGTAGTGATGATATCATGAAAATTTGTGAAAAGAAATTAGGTATAAAACTCAAAGAAACCACAGAAGATCAAAAATTTACTTTAAGTGAGATAGAATGTTTAGGAGCATGCGTTAACGCTCCGGTCTTACAAATCAATGACGATTATTATGAAGATCTGACTCCAGAAAAAATGGAAAAACTAATAGATAAATTGCAAAATGAGTAAAATACTTTTATTAATAATTAAATTCTATCAATATTTCATTTCCCCGCTACTTGGCAATAATTGCCGATTTCATCCCTCCTGTTCTGAATATGCCAAAGAAGCTATAACAATACACGGCAGCACAAGAGGCTTGTGGCTTACCTTTAAAAGAATCATCAAATGCCAACCGTTTTGCAACGGTGGATATGATAATGTTCCAATCTCTATAAAAAATTATAAATCACTTAATAAAAAAATATAAATTATGTTTATTGTAAATCTTAAGTATAACAAAGAAATATTGATCAATGAAGGTGCAGCCCCTTCCTTCCGTTGAAAAATTTATTACGGAACATAGAAAATTTTTAAATACATGTTATGACAAAGGATATTTTATTTTATCAGGTCCTATATATCCAAGGATTGGAGGTATTATTTTAGCTAATATAGAAAAACTAAGTCAACTTAAAGATATATTAAGAGAAGATCCTTTTTATATAAACAATATAGCTGGATATGAAATTACTAACTTCACTCCTACAAAATGGCATAGCAACTTAAATATTTTTTTCAAAAACATGAATAAATTAATCCCATTACCTCGTGAATTTTTTACAAGAGATACTAACTTAGTAAGTACTGAGTTAATAGGTAAAGTCTTATATTTTCAAGATAAAACAGCCATCATTACAGAAACTGAAAGTTATATAGGGCAGGATGATCCTGCTTGCCATGCAGCACGAGGACGAACCAAAAGAACAGATGTAATGTTTGGTCCTGCCGGATTTAGCTATGTCTATTTAATTTACGGAATGTATTATTGTTTAAATTTCGTAACCGAGACTGAGGGTTTCCCTGCTGCAACATTAATAAGAGGTGTACATGTTATTTCACCTAATGATTTATATACTGCAGATACTTCAAAAGTTGGAAGTCAAATAAGCGGTGAGCCTGCACAGCGTATAAGAATCCAGCAATTTGGTGTACCAAATCTTAAAGTATCAAAGGTATATCTCAACGGTCCTGGTAAGTTATGCAAATATCTTGGCATTAATATCTCTCATAATAAATGCGATCTTATCAATAATAACGAATTTTTTGTCGGCGATATCGGCTTAAAACTCCCCTACTCTACTACTACCCGTATCGGTATTACCAAAGGCACGGATAAATTATGGCGTTATGTTGTTACAGATATCACTAATTTAATCTCTCAATTATAATGTATAGCCTTAATAAGGTCATATTGATTTACGGCGAAAGGACCTTTAAAAAGTTTATCTAATATAAATAATAAAAAAGCATTGATGATGAAGTGACACAAACTAAACCAACCAAAATCTTATGTAAATAAAGCTTGGTGCCAAGCATACAGACAAAAATTAAATTAAGCGGTCATTACACATATAACTATCCAATATTGAATATTTAAGGAAAAATAGGATATTTTAATCGTGTTATACCTTACGATATAAAGCTCTTTTATCTACTCAATGATTTCCTGCTTAGTAAATAGCTGCATTTGCTCGCTTGTTTTATAAGCTTGTAGTCGCTTATTAATATCTTGGAGGAAAATAAGAGCTTCATGAACGATTTTCTTGCCGTCTTTCATTAATTGCCATTCACGCTTGCATTACATCTTTGATATAATTTTTAATATCTAGATAAATTGCAGGTCTCATTTCATGGGGAAGCCAACCTACACTATCTACAAGCCTCATCAACACTATAGATTTTGCTGCCACCCATTCTTGTGCTTTATTAAAATGACCGAGTAAATAAATTAATACAAAACCGGTTGATACCACATACATACTACCGACTACAACCCAAAACCACCAAGACTTCTAAGCTCTTCTTTTTGAAAATTATTAGAAATAATGTATTTTGTTAATATAAACATCCAGCACAAAAACTCATCAAAACAATATTTATTATGATGAATAAAACAATATTAGGAACAGTGTAGATAAAGTCAATTATATGATTAAGCATAAGCATCGTAATTTTTACATTATGTCATTCCCACGAAAAACCTGCTTGCGTGTATCAGTTTTTTCGTCATTGCAAGCAAAGTTATGAAGTAATTGTATTACCGCATGTCAGGAATTTGTTATTATCTCATGAGATTACTACGCAGCATACAGCTGCTTGCAAAGCATTGTTGCGCGGGTACGAAGGTCGTCATTGCGAGAAGAAACTGTAAGTTTTGACTAAGCAACCCAGTTAAAAATTCTGATTTACAGAATTTTTTTAATTATTTTCTAGATTGCCACGTCGCTTCACTCTTCGCAATGACGACCTTCAGTATCCACGTGGGCAATACCTGCTCGCAATGACGACTTGGTATTCACGCAGGCAATGCCTTACAAGCTACACTTCCGTCTCTTCTAAGACCACCATAGAATCAGCAAGCTTAGTAATTTTTTCAATTTTTAACCGAGCTTCTTTTAGCTTTTTCTCACAATGATTCTTAAGTAAAATACCTCTTTCAAAGCTATTAACTGCCATCTCTAGACTCTCTTGTCCGTTATCTATTTTCTTAACAATTTCTTCAAGCTCTTGTAAAGCTTCTTCAAAGCTAATATTTTCTTCTAAAGTTTTAGTATTAGTCATTTATTTTTATTTTTTAATGGTTATCTGTAGTAGTGTTGTTGTCAGTTATTTGTGGTATCAGTAATTTTTTTAGCTCACTACTATCAAACGTTTTCTTAGGAGCAAAAATACTACCTTGCATTTTTATATTAAGATGTGCCAAACTATCTTTATCGGAACTCGTATTTGAGGTATTTAACTTAACAAGCCTTGCTGGTACGTAAAATGATAAAATACTAGATGCATCCATATCAAAATTATATATATTAACTGCAAGAGAGGCCGCACCTCTACTATATTGTGTTGCAAATTTTACTTGCTTTAAAAGGGCAATGCCTTTTTGTAGTTCAATATCACCTCTTATACCTCTAACATTTTCTTGTCCTGTGGTTATAGCACTATTTATATCTTTATCTAAATTTTGTACCTTATAATCAGCTGTATTAATTTTTTCTATAAAAGAATCAATTGCAAAATTATTAATATCTATATTGTTTATAGCAAATTGTGATTTTGTAGTAAGGTTATATAGCTGGCTTTGAAGAGTGTTACCGTTAGTCCCTAAACTGCCGCTTACACTTACTTCTCCGCTACTTGCAGTAAATATTTTAGGCATAAGAGCCGAAACTTTATCTAAATCTATTGTATTTAAAGCATATACGAAATTTATAGAATAAGGTTCCAATAAAATATTGCCGCTACCTTGAAGCTTGCCGCCTAATAATTCTGCTTCAATATTATTAAATTGTAATAGATTATTATTATTTGCTACATAAAATTTAACATTTTTCAATATTAAATTATTCTGTGATAATGTTGATAATGTCCCGTAAAATTGCAATATAGTTTTATCTAAACTATATTCATTTATTAATTTATTTCTTAAATTAAGCATTCCTGCCGGTGATAATAAATCAGTAGTAAGATTACCATCCTTAATTTCTACGGTCAAAGACGGTAATACACTCGAAGCATCCAAGTTCCAGCTAGTTGATAAATAGCTACCCACGGTTTTAAAATCTAAATTACTAATTTTTATATTAGCTGGTACGATTTTAGCAAGCAAATTCATTTTGTCAAATACATGATCGTTATACTTAACACTATCTATCAAAATATCTAAATTAGCTAAATATCCTATTGTTCTAATAGGAATAAATTTACTTGGATAATCTAAAGTTTTCATATCTTTAGTTAAATTTTTTGTAAATTCGATAAGAGGCGAAATTATTGGATACGTCCTACCGCTTAAGTCAAGCGAAGATATATTAAGCGTAGCATCTAAACGAGGTGTTTGAGCAATAAATTTACTAGAGAAATTTCCTGATAAAGTTAAATGATCTGTTTTAAGTAATAAATTTTTAAAAAATAAATCTATTAAAGTGAGTTTTAAATCCGACGACAAGCTAAAAGGAATAGCTTCTTTAATAGTAACATCATTAAATCCTAAAATATTCAGTAACGAATTTATATCATTGTGCTTTAAATATAGCTGTCCATCAAACATACTTCTAACAGTATTCTGTGTTACATTACCTGTAAGCTTAAATTCTCCACCTGACTTAATATTACCTGAAAGTTCATTGATATTTAAAGTATCCTGTGATAAGTTAGAAGAAAAAACTATTTTTTCTAGTGCTTCATTACTACTTAAAATTATTTCGTTAATTGCTATGTCTGCTTTAAGTAATTTATCAGCAAAAATAAATCTAATATTTGAAGGAGAATTATTAAATGTTACCTCTGCATTTGGAGAAATTAACGAACTTAGATCTATTTTAGGAAAATCTAATTTCACATTAGTAGTAATATTATCATTTTTAGCAATGTTAACAAATCCATTACCTGTAATAAAAGAGGAGGCTATTGCTATATCTTTTAGCTCTATTGCATCTTCATTATTTGAAATATTAAATTTAATATTTACTTCCTCATTGTGACTAATTTTATTAAAAATATGGTTTAAATCTGGTAATATATTATACATTACCGATGCTAAATTTTTAATCTGATATTCACCGCTACCGCTAGTAAGCTTAAAATCTTTGTAAATTTGCGATAGCTTAAAACCATAATCATTATTATCAATATCAAGACTAAAATCTATTATATCATCATGTTTATTAATTGAAACTGAAATTTCACCTATATAGTTACTTGTAGTTTTAAATATGTAATTAGACGATAAAGCATTTTCTTTTTTTAATATACAATTATTAAAATTTAAAATAGAATAATCTTGTTTATTAATAATACTTAGATTAGTAACATTTAGATTTAAATTTTGTAATTTATATTTAAAGAAATTCTTTATTAACTCTTCATTATTGTAAATATTTAATACATTAGAATTAGAATAAAACTTAGCATCTAATATGTCTATTTTATTAATTTTAGGATTAAATTTTATAAGCGACCACAACGAAAAATGCATTTTAATCTGCTCTAAATCTAATTCTCCTCCTTCCTTTATCGTCTCAATAATTAAATAGGGCAAAGGAAATTTATTCATCTTGATTTTGCCAATATTTTCTTTTGCAATTCCTAAATGACTGGTAAAATTATTAGTAACCGAATTATAGTTAACAAACGATAATGCAGCCAAAATTATAAATAACAATAATAAGAAACAAATTATGATGCCGGCAGCTATTTTTTGTATCATGTCTATAAAAAGTTTTTAAATATATTATTATATAATTATCAAAATTTAAAGGCAAATTAATGAATTCTTTAGAAAATTTAATTTTAGTCGGTGTAATAAAATCATGTCATGGAATTAAAGGTCATGTAATTTTAAAATCTTTTACCGAACCTGCTACCAAAATACTTGCAAGACATTTAGTAAATGAGTCAGGAGAAGATATACATATTAAGCTAATTAGCCAAAATGCCAAAGGAGGATTAATTTGTAGATTTAATGATATAACTACTAGAAATGAAGCAGAAAACTTAAAAGGCTATAAAATATTTTGCTTAAGAGCAAGCTTACCGGAACCGGAAAAAGATGAATTTTATATAGCGGATTTAAATCATTTACCTGTATTAGACCAAAATCATAAAGAAATAGGCAAAATTAAAAATATTCTTAACTTTGGTGCCGGCGATATAATTGAAATAGAATTTTTAGATCAAACAACTGAGTTATTACCTTTCAATAAAGAGTTTTTTCCTGTTATAACTAAAGATTATGTGACTTTAAATTATCCAAGAGGAGTTTAAATACTTAAATTTTTGAAGCTGTTTTTGTAATTCTCCAATATTCTTTTTTGTAAAACCGGTAAATTTAATAATTTCGTCTAAAGGCTTGTTCTTGCTTAACATTCTTTTTGCCATCTCTGCTAATTTCATTTCACCGATATTTATTCCTTCTGGCCTACCTTTTTCTATGCCTTTTAGCTCCCAACTACGTGCTATACTTACCATAATTTCCTCTTCTACTTACAGGGTTTAAATGTGATTTATTTCTATTCCTATTATATTATTTTGACTAATTTGGGCAAAGTATAACATAAAATTAATTCTATATAATCAATGCCGATATTAACTAATTCTATGTCATTCCCGTGAAAAGCGGAGCATTGTTGCATGGATCAGAAAACCTACTCGCTGTCATCCCGTGGGCCTGACCACAGGATCTCAAAAACAACTAAAAATACTAACAATTTTAGTATTTTAAACTGGATCCCGCGATCAAGTCGTGGGATAACATCTGGTAATACTTAATTGAGTAAATTATATGAATTTGACAATTAAGTCTTAGATACTATAATCAATATATGTATATAAATAGAAGGTTAAGCTCTATGCCTAAAAATTTCAAATACTCACTTATTATATTTATAAGTATAATATTGTTATTGATTGTTATTCCTTTCTTTATTCCTTTAGATAATTATAAAGGAGTAATAATAGATAAAGTTAAAGAGGCTACCAATAGAGATTTAACTATTAACGGCGATATAAAATTATCTTTACTACCGAATCCCGCAATATCTCTCTCAGAAATTAAATTATCATCAATAAACGGTACAAAAGAACCTCATCTAGTTTCCGTTGAAAGTGCTAAAGCATCATTGCGGCTTTTTCCTCTTTTGAGAGGAGCAATTGAAGTAGCTTCTATAGAGTTGCAAAAACCGATGATAAATCTAGAAGTCTTGAATAACGGACAAAAAAATTGGCAGTTTGCTACATCTAATAATAAGCCTAAAGAAAATAATGTTAGTTATGCAGAATCTACTAATACTAAAACTGAATTAGAACTTCCCATTTTGATTAGTCATTTTAAAATTATAGACGGTAAAGTAATATATATAGAAAAAAATAGTGAGAAAATATTTAACGATATTAATTTAGAGACTAAAATTAAAAGCCTTAAAGGTCCTATAGATTTTACTTTAGCTTTAAAGGCTTTGCAGCAGCAGATTAATATAGAGGGAAATATTGAAGAACTCAGACAAATAATTCCGTTAAGTGCTAATATTAATCTTGCCGGTGAAAAAATTAAAATCAAAGGAAATTTTGATAGTGAAAATCATTCTTTTATAGGTAAAGCAAATATTAAAGGTCATACTAAAACTTTAGGTATGCCTGCTGATTTACAAAATGACTACGAGCTAACTACGACAATTACTGCCGATAATAAAAATGTAACTATTAGAGATGCTAGACTTAATTATACAAATATAAAATTACTAGCAAATGCAAATTATGATATAGAGCATAATAACCTAAAATCAAATATTATTGTAAATCCAGGTAACATTATAACCGAAATTAGCTCTAATTTAGATAAGACAAATATTATGCTACAAGCTGATAGTTTAAAACCTATACTTGATGCTTTAAAGCTAAAGACCGATAAATTACCGCCTATTATTAACCAAAAACTTATACTTACTTCTAATGTAATTAGTAATTCTCAAACAATAAAATTACAAAATATTAGTTTATCGGTTGCAAATAGTAATCTAACCGGAGATATTGAGCTTAAAAACTTGGCTCAAGATATAACTATTTCTCATAATCTAAAAATTAATAATTTTGAGTCGTTTATGTCTCCCATGGGAGTAAGTAATTTAAGCAAGATTGGAGTATTGCAGTTAAACGGGGTAGTACAAAAAGTTAAAGATACTTTCCATATTAATAATAAAATATCTGCTTTTAATACTAATATATCTATTAAAGGTGCTATTAATTTAGCATCCCAGAAACCAAATTTCAATCTTAACTTATACAGTCCGTTAGTTAATTTGGATAAAATTCTTGCAAGCCATCGCCCTACTCCTGCTTTAAATAAAACTAGTAGTCCTGCTAATCAAAATATAGCTACAGCTAACAATAATTCTCCTTGGTCAAACAATCCTATTAACTTAGGGTTTTTAAATGAAATTGAAGGACAATTATCCGCAAATATTGATAAATTAACTCACGACTCATTAATCATAAATAATTTAAAAGCAAAATTAAATCTCATCAGCGGTAAGCTAAATATTACTTCAGTTAATGCAAGCATTTACGGTGGCGAACTAAGTAGCACCGGTTATGTGAGTTCAGGAAAAGAGCAAGACGCTGTAATCAAAATCGATTTAAAAAATGCCTATCTCAAAAATTTAACTCCACAATCAGGTAAAATAAAAATAACTGATGGGCGACTAAGCTTTAAAGCCGATCTTACTTCTCGCGGTAATAGCATTTATACATATGTTAATAATCTAAATGGACAATTTAACGTAAATAGCGATAACGGGAAAATAAGCGGATTTGATTTAAACCGAATCGCAGATGCGGTGGGTAATGCTAAAAATACCGAAGGAGTATTACGACTTATTAACAGTTCCTTTAGCGGAGGATCTACATCTTTCAAAAATTTAATGGCCAGTGGAAATATAACGCAAGGCAAACTTAATTTAAATGAATGTAGTTTAGATGCTTCACCTGCTAAAGCAAATGCAAACGGTCAAATTAACTTACCGCAATATATGATGGAGATTAGTGCAAGCGTTACTATTGCGGACTTACCACCTATAGCTGTTAAATTATACGGATTTATAAATAATCCGCAGCATAAGCTAGATATTCAGGCTCTTCAAACTTATTTAGTTAACAACGTATTTAATAGCGTTATTAAAGATCTAAAAAGCGGTGAGAAAAAACCTGAAAATATTATTAAAGATGCTTTAGGTCTTAGAAAGAAAAAAGATACAAATGCAGAGGAACAAAGTAGCTCTCTGCAGGAAAACAAACAAGCAGATCCTATAAATAAACTACTACAAAAAGGATTGAAAAAACTGTTTTGATGTGACCGTCACGGGTGTTGTGTGACTTATTATCCCTCTCTGTGATCCCGTGTGTGTAACTAAATATCTTTCAGATAAACCTCATTTATTCGGCTTTGTTGCGTGGCTCAATGTCATTCACACATAGGCGTGAATCCAGTAATCCTTAATGTCAGCACGTGGCTTACCACGAGGTCCAAGCTTTTATTTTTTCCTAGATCCCGTGAATAAATCACGGGATGACAGAGAAAAAAACTGGATTCCTGCCGTTGCTAAGAATGACATTGTACGCTTTTTCTGAGCCATACAACAACGCCTTCTTACAATAATGACATCTATTTTAATTAGGCATACCAACTATTCGCATTTAAGTGCATTCCTCAATTGATAAACTTCTATTATTGCCTCAGTATCTAATACCAAATTAGGTATGTTTTTTAGGGAAATATTGAATTGCTTCAGTAATTTTTGCTGCTTCTTCATCATAATTTGCCTTTTTCCACAAAATAATAAAATCTTCATATAATGATTTTTTATTTGGATTTAACCCTATAGCTCTTTTGATAGAAGCGAGTGCTTCCTCCGTATTTATTTCATGTAACTTATTAAAAAACTCTTCGTGGTAGTATGCTTTACTTAGATCTAGTTCAATAGCTTTCTTTAATGATTTAATTGCATTATCTTGTTGTTTTTCCATTTAAATAGAACTTAAGCTATGAAACACTTCAGCTTCCCTGTTGTTATATTTTTCAGTTTTATTATAAGTTTCAATAAAATTTGAAAGTTCTTCAGAATCAGTTTCAACGAATTTTCGTAAATTATCTTTGTCCTCTTGGTATTGATATCTGTTATGTAAATTGATACATTTTTTAAATAGCTCCACAATTTCATGTTTAGTCATAATCTATCCTCTTATTAATCTACTACAATATAAACAAATGAACTTGGTAAAGCTAATATCTACCAATATTATTTTTTCCATTCTATTTTCATCTTTTTATATTTCTTATTATCTTCTGCCTCTTGCCATTTGTTGAAAAATATATCAGCACTTTTTACTTTTTTTTGGGTCCCCCTCCTCTTTCTAATTTCTTATAATCATGTTCTTTGTCATATTTTTTCCCACCTTTATAATTAGCATAACATCTACTTCTAGTAAAACCCATTTGCAAATATTTACGAGCCATATCAGCTTCAACAAAATCATTATCCTCTTTTTTTAGCAATTTCAGGAGTTTTAAACTTCCAATAAGGCAAAATTTCATTTTTATATGGTTGACAAATTAATACTCCTTGCTCACCTTTACCTACTCTATAGCTTTTCTGGGTATTTACGATAATCAATATCATTTTGCTATTTATAATTTTTATTATCAAAGTTTAGATAGCTTGGTTTTTCCATCACTTATGATATGTTTGTAATTAATAATTTATAACTACAATTTCAATATAAGTAAATAAATCTGAAGCTTGTAAAGCTAAGTAAGTATTTTAAATAAACTTTAATTTAAAATCGTATGATTAAGAAAATAGTACAAAATACGCAAACTTTGCACATACGTCCTAATGGAAGATCAGCGGATTACATAACGCCTAACTTCATATATGGCTGTGCCGGAGGTTGCAGAAATAGTTATTGTTATGTTATGCGTCATAACTATGAGATATTATATATAAATGAAAATATAGATCAAATACTTGACATATTAGATAAACATATAGTAAATTTACCGACTACAATTCCAATCAAACAGATTCTAAATATTAGACATATGATATAGGTTGTTCTACCGATGTAAGCTTGCATTGGAAACACACTAATTGGCTAAAGATTTTAATTTCTTTAAAGAACACCCACGTGCTAAAGCAACTTTTACTACTAAATATGTTAATCATAAACTGCTTAATTTTAATCCTGACGGCAAAATAAGAATTAGATTTATCTTGATGCCGGCTAGGATAAATAAGATATTAGAGCCAAAAACGAGTCCAATTATCTAAAAAATAAAAGCGTTAAATATTTTTATTGAAGCAGGTTATGAAGTTCATCTAAACTTTTCTCTTATTATTGCTTATGAAGGATGGCTTATCGAATACGAAAAGCTATTTGAAGATTTAGATCAATACATAAACAACCAATATAAACCGTTTATAAAGGCGGAATGCATATTTTGAACGTATAACGATAAGCAGCATGAAAGAAATATTGCTCCAAATAGATTAGAGAGTGAAGCTTTAATTTGACAACCAAATATACAGGAAAATAAAGTAAGTGAATATGGAGGCAAGACTGTACGTTATAAAGCCGGTATTAAGAGTAATTTTATCCAATGATGGAGTGTGTTGTATGACAGGTTACTCCCTTGGCATCAAATCCGATATATCTTCTAACTCTTCCTACTTATCAAAATTACGAAACACAAGCATAAAATTTAAAAATTAAAGCTATATAGTAATAAATGCAGTTGAATTATAAATAAAAAATCACTTGCATGAAAATAAGCTTATGATATGTTTCTTCACGTTGAGTTTCAATTTTATCTTCCATAAAAGTAACCCAACACTATTATCTCTTAGCTAATATCGGATATAGTGCTAGTTGAGGACAAAAGTAAAAATATAAAAAACAAATAAAATATCGAATAGACAAAAAATCGTTTAGCTTGTTTGTTATCAGGGGTGTCATAGAATAAAGAACTGGAATAATATAGAAATACTAACCCAAGAATACCGGCAATTATTAGATATATAAAATTATTCATTCCAATAAAAAAAGGCATTAACGAAACAATAAATAAAAGAATGCTGTAAATTAGAACTTGTGCCTTAGTATATAAAGTCCCTTTTACTGCAGGCATCATCGGTACTTTACAGTTTTTATAATCATCGTTACAGAATAAAGCAAGAGCCCATGAATGCGGCGGCGTCCAAATAAAAATAATTAAAAATAATATAATTGACTCTAGAGATATAGTATTGCTTACCGCTGCATAACCTATCACAGGAGGTAATGCTCCCGATACTCCGCCAATAACAATATTTTGTATAGAACGACGCTTTAACCAAATAGTATAAATACAGATATAATAAAAAATAGTGAATAGCAGTAAAAAGGATGCAAGTAGATTAACACATAAAGCCATAAAAAATACTGCAAAAAATCCTGTTATCAAACCAAAAGATAAAGCCTCATCAGGTTCTATAGCACCTCTGACGATAGGTCTTTTTTGAGTACGTTTCATTAAGCTATCGATATCTCTATCGTACCACATATTAATTGCCCCTGCACTCCCTGCCCCAAGAGATATGCAAGCAAGCACAATAACAGAAATAAAAGGATGCACAGAATAGGGAGCAAGCCACATACCTACAAAACCTGTAAAAATTACAAGCGACATCACACGCGGTTTCATAAGTAAGATATAGTCTTTAACGGTACTTTGTGAATGATTGATTTTATCTAAATTGATTGGCGTTACTAAAGAACTCATATGAAATATTTTTTAATTAAATATAAAAAGTTTTAGGGTAAAAATCAATGATTGACTTTGATATAAGAAATGTATATATTTTCTTGTAATTCAAATATAATAGTTAAGGATATTATCAGTGACAAAAATTGTTCGTTCTAAATATAAAGCTAGTAGAAGACTTGGAGTAAGCCTATGGAGTGATAGCAAAGATGCTTTCAATACACGAAATTATCGTCCCGGACAGCATGGACAAAATACCATGATTAAAACTTCAGATTATGGTTTACATTTAAAAGCTAAGCAAAGATTAAAATGCCACTACGGTCGTGTCACTGAAAAACAATTTAGAAATATTTTTGCACTCGCTCAAAAAATGAAAGGTAATACCGGTGAAAACTTTATTGGGTTACTTGAAAGCAGACTTGATACTGTCGTTTATAGAATGAATATAGCTCCAACTATTTTTGCTGCAAGACAGCTAGTTTCACATGGACATATTAAATTAAACGGTAAGAAAGCCGATATAGCAAGCATACGACTAAAGGCAGGTGATGTTATAGAAATTAAAGAATCCGTCAAACAAATACCGCTTATCCAAGAATCCGTTTCAAAACAAGGTCAAACAACACCGGGGTATTTATCATTTGATGTACCTTCATTAACCGGTAAATATTTAAGAGTTCCTGCTCTTTCTGATGTCCCATATCCTTTTGAAGCAGAAGTTCATTTAGTAATCGAGTTATATTCTCGTTAATAGTTACAAAAAGGTAGGTTTTATTTACCTGCCTTTTGACTTTTGTCCCTACACCTACATTTTTCCTTTATATTATAATACCACTTATCACCTAATTCAGAAAAGTTTATTAAAGATAGATTAGTTAAGAATTTAACGTCTGAGCTAAAGAAAAACTGTAAATTAAAATTTTTTTATTATTTTTTCTGGACTGCCACGTCGCCTACGGCTCATCGCAAGGTATTGTTGCGTGGACTGGTAAATGCTCTTTATGTCATTCCCGCGAAAACGGGCATCCAGACAAAATTATAAATACAGAAAATTTTAATAAAAATAATGCTGCTTCTAACTTTTCCAAGAAGTTAGCATATGGAACGCATTTAATAATTAGCAGTATAACTGGTTTTATTGTAAATGGGACAAAAGGAAGCAGTCTTTTTGTTTCGGCAACTCTTGCTGATGAAATCTTAACAACCGAAAGGTATTTTCAGAAACATTATCTTACTTCTTCCACATTTAAAGGAAGTTTAATCTATCCTATCACTAGAAATTTCATCACAACTTTTCCTAATTATTCAGTACCAATTTCTTCTACAGCTGCAATAGTGGGCTTAGCATATTATGGGACTGATTTCTTAAATTATCAGGCAAATTTAAACAAACTTAACCCCTAATATTAGGGGATCCTAATATACTTTCTAATAATTAGAAAAATGAAATTAAAGATGTAACGCAAGGATTTTATCATATTTATAATAATCCAATTATTAGAAATATGGTTATAACAAACGTTTTAGATTTAATTGAAGCATGCATAAATAGTAGTTTTAACTATACCGGAAATGACGGCAATACATTAATTGCATTAACCTTACTCATACAGGACCCTAATGCTGCTATAGGACCTCTTATTTCTCAAGGAGCAAAAATCAGTATTTTATGGTGTGGAAAAATATAATAAGCACACTACTCCACTCATATAAAACTTCTTTAACACAAAATACTCAAGATTTAATTGAACAAAAAGCTTTAGAACTGTTACTAAACAAGGAATATAAAAGTAAAATCTTAGGATTAAAGGATACAGAAGCTATTACTAATAATTTATTTATTGATCTTCATAATACTTTTACTATTGGAATTTTACCACTCAAAAAATTATACAGCTTATTGCATTACAAGATATAATGCATTTAGTTCCAGGAGCTATTATATTTAATGAGTTTGACAATATTATATCAATTGGATATTTCTTACAGGAAAGAAGCGGGGAAAATTAACGAAAATAAAACTTCTATACGTAAGCAATATATCCTCTAACACTTCAAAAATATCTTGTTAACTGATTCTGCTCAATTTGTACAAAATCAATATGCCAAGCAACTTAAAGCTAACAAAGAAATATCAAAGAAAATGTTGTTTTTAGATAGCACAAAAAATACTATAATTACTATATTAGATATCTCAGATAAATTCATAAAATCACTTTACTATATTGATAAAGTAAAAAATGGAGAGATTACACTTGAGCAAGCTCTACTACTTATCCTTGGCTTGAAACTTTAAAATCATTCTTAACAAGTTCTTCATTAAAAATAATCTTTAGTGGAGCAGCTATATCACAAGCAAGAATTACAAAATTAATAGAGGCAATTTCTTCTGAAGATAAAAAAGGAATAACATGGTCTACTAATGATACAAATGATGAACTTGTTATTTCTGATTATAACCTAATTATAGAAGAAAGAACTATTTTGAGTTTTAAAAAATTAGTATTAAAATTAGGAGCACATTATCTTCTTTCAGCTCCCTCAGGGAAAAGCAAAACCACTTTTTTAAAGAGTTTAGTAAATTGTATTGCTGCCCCCTGTCATAGTGTTGGTAAAATTTCCATACCTACTATAAAAATCCAAAAATAATATTTATTGATCAGAATAGTTACATACCGGTTCAATCTACTTTATTTGAAGTAATAACCTCAGGTCTTGATCAATCAATCATTAAAAGTAATAAACAATCATTAGAAGAAAAAATTAATACATTATTTATAAAATTGGATCTAGCTACATTAATTACGCACTTAAGTGATAAAAATTATGATGTAATAAATGCACCAAGTGGATGTCAAAAGAGAAAAATTGGAATCATTAAAGCTATAATGTCAAACCCTAAAATATTAATTTTAGACGAGGTGTTTGCCAATCTTGATAAAATATCTATAAAAAATGCACAACAAGCTTTAAAAGAATTTTTACTGGAAAATCTAATGCTTGTAGTGCATCATGACGGTAAATCTTATGATTATAATAATGTTGATGCTCAGTATATAAATCTTAAAGATTTGTATGCTGAAATAAACTGATTAGGAGAATAGCTATTCTATTCACTCCTATATACTCTACTTTTTATTTATCATGAGTATATACTAAATCTAACTGTTCAATTATGGGAGTTTTTGAAGATTTCTTTATAGACTTCAAGGTTTTTTCTTAGCATTAGATCAAGAGAGAAATTATTAATTACCGTATGTCTTGCTGCTTCTTGGATTTTCTTAGCAGCATCAGTACCTAAAATTGATAAACAATAATCGATTTTCTGTACTAACGCTTCGGCATTATTTGGTTCTACGTGGAAACCGGTTATATTATTATTTATCGTTTCTACTGCCCCGCCTATATTAGTTGCAATAACAAGCTTCTCCATCGCCTGCCCTTCTATAATAGTACGTCCGAAAGCTTCAGGCTCGATTGAGGCAGAAACGATAATATCGGAAATCCCGTACAGGTTTATTATATCCGAATCATTACCGAAAATTTGAATTTTATTTTGAAGTTTTAGAGTAGCTATAAGCTCTTTGACTCTATTAGTAAAATTGGGATGTCTAGATATATCACCGACCATTAAACAATAAAAATCTCTATGTTTTAACTTACTTAATGCTTCTACTAGAACAAGATGTCCTTTCCAGCTTGTCATTCTAGAAGGCATTAATATTATCGGCACGTTGCTCGGTGCATCATATTTATCACGACATTTTTTAAGTTTTTCAGGCGTTAAATTTGCCGGATCGAAATAATCACAATTTACTCCACGTTCAATTACTACTATTTTATCTTCATCAATTTTATAGTTTGCAAGCAAATGCTGTTTTACAAAATTAGATACGGCAATAACTTTATTGCCTTTTAGCATTATACTATTATAATATTTTTTAAAACTATTCGGAATATTGTAAACCCCATGAAAAGTAGTCAAAAATTTAGCGTTAGTCCATTTTGTTGCTAGATATGAACTCCATGCCGGTGCCCTTGATCTTGTATGAACTATATCAACATTATATTTTTTGATTATTTCTACTATCAATTTTGCATTATTCAGAATTACGAAAGGATTTTTACTGCTACTATTCATTTCAATATGTAATATATCTTCCTTATCTAACTCTTTAACTAGAGTACCGCCTGCTGAAATTATGATAGGAGTATGACCAAGAATTTTAAGATATTTTGCAACTTCTATAGTACCTCTTTCAACACCTCCTGAGACTAGAGCAGGAACTACTTGCAAAATAGTATATTTATTGTATCGTTTACTTGACTTTAATGAAGGCATTAAATCTCAATCTATTAAAATAATTATTTAAAATGCACAAGCTTTATAATAAAACACAAGACAAATTTATTGTCTATGATAATTATAGAATAATTAATACAAATATTCCATCTGTAATTTTTTTACACGGCTTGATGTCTAGTATGCAATCAACTAAGGCTATCTATTTAATAGATTATTGTAAAAAAAACAATTATAATTTTATTGTTTTTGATAATTTCGGTCATGGAAATGCATCGGAACAATTTGACGATCAAACAATTAGTGATTGGTTAGAAGGAGTATCACTAATTTTAGACAAATTAATTGATAAGGAGGCGATATTAGTAGGTTCGAGCATGGGAGGATGGCTAGCACTTCTGACAGCTTTAAAATTCCCCGATAAAATAAAAGGGCTTGTATGTGTAGCCCCTGCTCCGGATTTTACCGAAAATATTTGGCAAAATATATCGTTAGACGATCAAAATAAGATACAAAAAGAGGGAATATTAGAAGTAAACGGTAAAAATTGTGAGCATAAATATCCCATGAGCTATAAATTGATAGAAGATGCAAAAAAACATTTATTATTGACAAAGAAACAGATTGATATCAATATACCGGTACATCTAATTCATGGAATGTTAGATGAAGACGTGCCTTATAATGTTTCAGTAAAATTATTAGAAAAAATAACTAGTAAACAAATAGTAATGAAGCTAATTAAAGACGGCCACCATAATTTGTCTAGAGAAAAAGATTTAAAGGTAATGACAAATTCCTTAGAAGAAGTGATAAGTGACGTTACAAAATAAATATAGATACCCGTAGTTATTTAGAACTGTATTGTATGAATTAGACAACTTGCTTTGTGTCATTCCCGCGTAGACTGGAATCCAGACAAATAACATTAATGTTGATATAGTTAAGTTGCATATTTGATAAAATAAACGTATACAAAACAAGTTTTTTATATGTTTTACTGGATTCCCGCCTACGCGGGAATGACATAAAATTATTCACATAAGTAATATCTAAGGGTAATAACGCAATCTAGATTTTAAATCAAAAATAAAAGATAAATATGTATAGCAAAATAAATAAAGTTCATGATTTTAAAGAAGTTATACAAGCAATAGAGAAAGCCGATAATACTAGCTTGGTGCTTTTTGACATAGATGAAGTAATTGTAATGGATAGCGATGAATCTAGGTTAACACATGATTATAGAAAAGAATTAATGGAAGATATTGAAAAAAGACTTACTAGAAAAGAATGCGAATTATTACTTAGCGTTATTCTTAAAAAAAAAAAGCGAGATTCGTTAATTCAGACATTTTAAAAATATTTGCTCTACTTAAAGAAAAAAATATTCCGGCAATGGGACTTACTAAACTTCCTACCGGTAAATTTGGTATAATTGAAGATATGATTGAATGGAGAATTCATGAACTCACTGAATTAAAGGTAAATTTTCAAGAATTTTCACCGTCAAAAGATGAGATAATAATAGAAGATTTTAATGCCGGTTACGGTAAACCTACATTAAAAGACGGCATAATTTACACTGCAGAATATGATAAAGGAAGCATACTTGAATATGTATTACGCAAAACAAATTATTATCCGCAATCAATAATATTTATCGATGATATAGAAGAAAACTTATTTTCATTACAAGAAACTTGTAAAAAACTAAAAATTAACTATCAAGGATTTGAGTTTACTGGTTCTGCTATCATTCCTGAACCTGAGCTTGATTCACAATTAGAAAAAATGAGATTTGAAATTCTAGAAAAAGAATATAAATGGTTAACGGATGAGGAACTTAAAAAGCATACTTTGTCATAACTTGTAGGTATTGTTGTGCATGGAGCGGTAAACCCAATATGTCACCCCCGTGGCTTGACTACGGGGTGACATAGGTGCAATTTATCCACGCAACAATACCTAACGCAGACACACTAACTAGATGACACCTATTCACTTAGAGTATAATATTATGCCTACAAAACTTATTGTTCTTTTTACCTTACTTATCTCACTTTCTACTATGGCAAGTAAAACGGAAGAAGCAAAAATTATAGGAGTAAAAGCAACTAAAGTACAAATTGCCGAACTTTACGACATATTTAATATTGTAGGACAATGCCAAAATGATAATAGCCGTGATTATTATGCTAATGCTACCGGAATAGTTGAAAAAGTCTCGGCACATCAAGGAGAAATAGTAAAAAAAGGGGATATATTGCTGGTTATAGATAAAAACATAGCAGAAACCACTAAATCTAGAGCAGCAGCTTTATTAAATACAAAACAAGAAGATTATAATAGAAAAGAAGCGTTATTTGCTAAAAAATTTGTAAGCAATGAGGAATATAAAAGGTCAAAAAGCGAACTTGAAGATGCAAAATTTAATTATTCCAAAGCTCTAAAAACATATAACGACATGATAATTACTGCACCCTACTCCGGTAAAATAGGCGTAATTAAATTTATGGTAGGCGATGAAGTCAAAATAGGCGACTATCTTTTTAGCATTACCGGAACAGAAAATTCACAAAGTATTTTTATTGAATTGCCGGAGTCTTTAAGCGGAAAAGTTGGAATCAATACTGAAGTTTTAATTGCAGGAACAATTAAAAGCACAATCGGAGCAGTATCGCATTACTTATCAGATCAAGGTACTTTAACAGCTAAAATTATTTTACCTATGGGGACAAAAATCCTGCATAATAGCTTTGTAGATGTTATGCTGATAATTAACCCTCATAAAAATCTAACCGTTCCTGAAAGTTGTATTCAACGAAATAATCAAGGTAATTTTATTTATAAAATAGACGGTGATACGGTAAAACAATTATACGTAAAAATCGGTACACGTACAAAAGGTCTAATTGAAATTACCTCTAACGATATTAAAGAAGGGGACTTAGTCGTTAACGAAGGTATGACTAAAATCGGTGACGGCTCAAAAGTTAAGATACTTGAGGAATAGTTATTTATATATGCTTTCTAAGCCATCTACATATTCTAGAGGTTGTTGCACGTATTCCTTCTTGCCTTATAGAAGTAATAGTTAACAAAATCAAAATTTTTGTTACAAAGCAATAGGTTCGTATTTTTTGAATTACATAATTATTGTTGAAAAAAGAAATATTACGTTTTTTATAGTCTTTATTTTTATTTTCTAATAATCTTAATTGTGTAACAGCTGCTAATAACAAATTAATAGTAAACGGACTAAATTTACTTAAATACGGATCATTAAGAACATAAGAAGTAATATTTATTAAACCTACTGAATATTTATTTGGGTCCATAAACGTATTAGTACCACCGCTAATTCGTACTTTAGACAATTCTTTGTCTATACCGCCTATTGAGTTTTTACTAGCAATCGATATCCATAAACAACAATCTTCACCGCTTCTTATATTTTCGGGAAATAAATTTTCTTGGAATAATGTCAAAGTTCCCATCACTGTCGGCATTGCTATTGGACAAGTTTGTATAACTTGAGGAAAAACATTTCCACTAAAAAACCCAGAATGAACAGATTCTATATATTTTGCTTTTTCATTTATTTTTTGATATGAAGTATGAGAAAATATACAATTATTTTCTTCCATAAACTGTAATTGGATTTCTATTTTATCCTTATAAAATAAATCATCCGAATCAAGGAAAGCAATATATTTTCCCATAGCATTTTTAATACCTAAGTTACGTGCAGCAGCAGGTCCTTCATTTTTTTTATAAAAATATCTTATTCTTTTATCTTTTTTGCATCTTGAAGTTAATTCTGATATATCATCAGTCGATCCATCATCTATTATAAGTATCTCAAAATTTTTGTGTGTTTGAATAAGTACACTTTCTATAGCTTCAATTGCCCAATTTATTCTATTATATACCGGTATAATAACACTAACTTTAGTATCATGTAATACTTGCTTAGCCATAGTATTTGCTAAGTCACAAGCTTTGTTATATGGAGTATTATTTGATAAAAAAGTAGCTGTACGAGTTAAAAATAAATAAGGAGAACCTTCCATTTTGATCATTTCTTCTTCTGTTAACTCATGAAGAAACGATGACCATAATACATTACATTCTTCGTTATGATTTGATATTTTTTTACTACCTTGCTCTGAATGAAAACGAGATTTAATTAGGATAGACTCGTCAAAATGAATAGGGGCAACACGGAAAATTTTAAACCATAAATCATAATCTTGTGTTGTCAGTAAAGCTTCATTAAATATACCAATTTCATGAAAATATTTAGCAGGAATTAATAACGAACAACCATGTATTAATCCGCGTAATAAAGGTAATAAAGAAATATTAAGTTTATCTATAGGTAGCACACTATCCGGTTTAATATAACGTAAAGAACTTCCTTTTTCATCAATTAATTCATAACCGCCATAAATGATAGTATCTTTATTATCTAATTTATTTAATATGTTAACTTGATGCTCGATTTTATTAGGATAATATATATCATCATGGCTAAGCCATGAAAAATACTTCCCCTCCATGTTTTTTATACCATAATTTAAAGCTGAACCACAACCACCGTTTTCTTTATGAAAATAGCGTATTTTATCACCGTATGATAATGCTACATTTTCTGTCTTCCCATTATCTTTAGAGCCATCATTAACAACTACAATTTCAATATTTTCATATGTTTGGGCTAAAGCACTATCTATCGCTTCACGCATATAATTAGCCCCATTATAGACAGGTATAATAATGGAAACTAAAGGACAATAAATATTTAAAGTTTTATCTTTTTTAGTTATCATAACTTTTAGAAATAATTTATAAAATGTTAGTTTTATTGTGTATTGCTAACTAAAGAAAGATAATAATAAAAAGCTCGATGCCATCCAGTGGTTTAGGAACTAGAGCCAGTTAAAAATACTAAATTTATTAGTATTTTAAGTTATTTTCCTAGATCTAACTCCCAAACCACAGGATAACATCTCTCTTTAGTTAGCAATGCCTTTATTGTTTAAATTTTCTATAGAGCTTTAGAAAAATAGATTTTTCTTCTTCACTTTAAGCATTTTTATTTCTTCTAAAGCATTATTTAGCTCTGTTACAGTATTATTTAATTTCATAGTTTAAATTTTTCTCTTCGCTATTTTTAAATGCATTTCTAGTTTGCAGCAATTGTTTCAATATATCTTGAAATTTTTAGAAAACCTAGCTTTTCTAAAAATTCTGGAGTCCAAGCTGAGATTGGATAGTGAAATAATTGCTTTATAGGCTTTAAATCTGAGTGACTGGATGTACAGATTATAGAATTAGGAGGATTTTTTTCAGAATGTGTGTCGTTAGTTACGCCATCTAATTCTTCATATACAAATTCTTTGTTCTGGTATGATTCAAAGTATTTTTCAGTAATCCAATTAACTAAATGATATATATTCCCTTCCGGTTCATTAAAAGGTACATTTACTATTAATCGTTTTTTACATTTAAAATTAAGTGCTAGATTTAACCCATCTTCAATATGCTCAAGTGCATGTCGTGATACAATATAATCATATTCTTCTGCCTTTTTAATAAAACTAACTAAATCAGATTTAATATATTTAATATTAGATGCTCCATAATTTTGTTTAGCATAAATTATAGCTTCTTTACTGATATCTATTGCGGTAATTTCTACTCCTAATATACCGCTAAGCATAAGTTCCATGTCCTGTTCCACAACCTATATCTAGAATTTTTATTTTTTGATTTAGCATTAATGGGCTATTAAGTATATCAGCTTCTATAATTTTTTTAAAAAATTTATAACTACTTTTATTACGCATTACCTCTAAAACATCATGAGTTGCCCCAGGAATTAATCTTTCTCCATCATTATAAATTTCTTCTAACATAAATTATTTAAACTATTATCACTTTAATAAATATTCGGCGATAAATGCAGCAGGGTTTTCTACAGGATCAAGCATCTTTTTAAATTGATTTCTACCACTACTATTTTCATGATAAGGTAAATAATGATTTTGCTTAATAAATTCTATATAATTAATAATATCTTGCGGCTCATAAGCAAAATACATATATTTTTTTAATTCTTTAGATAGAGCATTGCTATTAAATTCATTATTCCAACCATTACTTAAGTAAATTATAGGCTTATCGGCAACTACTACTTCAGCAAGAGATGAAGTACCGTCACTTATTACAATATCCGACACCATTATATCATCTAGTAACGACCTGAATGCATGTGCAGAAACAGTAACATTCTTTAAAGAGTTAAATCTACTGAATATATTATCCATATCACTTTGGCTTAAGTAATTTTTACCGACCGCATAGGTAAATAGAGTAACATGCGGTCTTATAATAAAATGAATATCAGGATGTTGTAATGCATAATTATAGAAAAAATATTGATAATTTAAGAAAGTAGAACCTCCTTCATATAAGTCTCTATTTTTAAACGATAATTCCCATCTAGGAAGCCATAAAATGGTTTCCGAGTTTGGTTTTTCTTTAATATTATAATTCCTTACTTCATAGTATGGTTGATAACCTGAAACAATAACTCTATCCTTAGGAAATTTATAATTACTCATAAAGATATCCTTTGTACTTTCTGAATCAACAAATACCGTCTCTATGAAACTTGATAACTTATCATCATCAATATTTTTTTGATGAAAGATATGCGGACCATAGACTATATACATAATTTTTGTTTTAGTTCCTCTAAAACTCTTATACAAATTAGCAGCTGTAAAAGGTTCTGATATATAGCCTTGAAAATTTTCGTAAGGGTTTTGCGTAAAGATAAAATCCGGCTGATAATTTTTTAATTCAGAAATTTCACATTTTGTATTAACATTTGAATAAGAAGCATACTTACCGCATGGATATATCACATCTTGTGTATCAAATTTACTAATAAACTCGGTATCTATTCCTCCTTGAATATTGGGATGAGGATGAGGTACTATTACAATTTTGACATCATGACCTATTTTTTTCATCTCATTATACATCGCGTATACGCCTTTGCCGCCGAATGTCTCTGTACTAACAAGAAAAACTATTTTTTTATAAGAATTTCCTTTGGAATAACAAAAAGAAGATATAAGAGTTATTAGTAATAAAACACTTAAAAATAAAAGGTTAAGTTTTATTAATTTAAAGAATTTCATGTTTTTGATATGATAACAATGAATAAGATTACTTCTTAAACCACACCGTACGGTTAACATAATCCACATAACTTAAAACTATACGCAATATTTTCTTTGATACAAGTCCTGCTTCGGCATAATCCTGCACAATACTCTTCTGCTTTGAAAAATTGTCTCTGCAAAACTTTGGAGAACTCGCATGCTCACCTATTAAATATAGGCTGTGCGTGCTCGCTCCTCGTTTTACATTCCAATTCTCCAAATCATTTGAGTATATTTTTTGCGTATCTTTATTATTCTCGTGTTCTGCCGTAATGGCTTTCACCGATTGTAGTACCCGTGCAGCCTTAAAGCCCGACATAATAAGCGTTCCGGCGTCCATACCTTCAGGACGCTCATGTGCTTCTCGAATATTTAAAGCAGGTAAATTAAGTATAGATGCTTCTTCAGTAATGGTACCGCTATCGGATAAAATACAAAACGCATTCATCTGAAGTTTGACGTAATCCGTAAAACCAAAAGCCGGTAAAAACCTTATTTTATCACCAAGCTCTTTCCTCTCCCATAAATCCTCAAGTCTTTTTTTAGTCCTTGGGTGTGTTGAGAAGATTACAGGAAAGCTATACTCTTTAATAAGCATTTGTAAACTACTTAATAATTCTTTCAGATTACTTTTGACGTCGACATTTTCCTCACGATGTGAGCTAATTAAGAAATACTGCTTTGCTTTTAACGATAATTTATCTAAAATATCGGACTTTAATATTTTAGGCATAAAACGGTCAAGAACCTCAGGCATATGCGATCCTGATTTAAAAATAAGCTCAGGCGGTAAACCTTCAGAAATTAAATAACGTCTTGCATGCTCGGTTAACGTAATGTTAACATCACTAGTATGATCAATGATTTTACGGTTTATTTCTTCGGGTACTCTTTGATCAAAACAACGATTTCCTGCTTCCATATGGAAAATAGGAATTTTACGACGTTTAGCAGCAATTGCCGATAAGCAGGAATTAGTATCACCGTAAAACAAAACGGCATCGGGCTTTTCTTTCTCAAGGACTGCGTCAACTTTTTCGATAATAAGCCCAATAGATTTTGCTGTATTATCTGCTGCTACTTCTAAGAAATAATCGGGTTTTCTAATTCCCATATCATCAAAAAACACCTGATTTAATTCATATGCATAATTTTGACCGGTGTGAACTAGGATGTGATTAGTATATTTATCAAACTCGGAAATCACGCAGCATAGTTTAATCAGTTCAGGACGAGTACCGACAATAGTCATTACCTTAAGCATTTTTTAGCTCCTCTTGTATGTAATCAAGAGTCAGCAACAACTTTTTTACTTCTTCTAAATTTAAACGTTTTGTATTATGCGAAGTGTAATCCTCTAAAAGTGCTACTTTCTTTTCGCCTTCAACAAAATATTTTGCATAATTAAGATCACGCCCATCCATAGGAATACGGTAATAACCACCTAAATCATCTGCCTTTGCCATATCTTCGGATGATACTAACGATTCATAATGCTTCTCTCCATGACGTGTACCGATAAAACGTATTTTGTTTTTACTGCCGAATATATCTTGTAACGCTTTTGCAAGTATCTCAATTGTACTTGCTGGAGATTTTTGTACAAAAATATCACCCTGACGACCATGCTCAAACGCATATAAAACCAAATCTACGGAATCTACAAGCGACATTAAAAAACGTGTCATTGAAGGCTCGGTAATAGTTAATTCTTTACCTTGTTTTATTTGATTAATAAAAAGAGGAATCACTGAACCGCGAGATGCCATAACATTACCGTATCTAGTAACGCAAAGCACAGTTTCACCTTGGCTACACATACGAGCTTTTGCTATTGCTAACTTTTCCATTAATGCCTTAGATAATCCCATTGCATTAATTGGATATACAGCCTTATCGGTACTCAATACAATAACTTTTGCTACTTTATTATTAATAGCAGCACTTAAAACATTTTCAGCACCTAAAACGTTAGTATTGATTGCTTCCATCGGATAAAATTCACAAGTCGGCACTTGCTTTAAAGCAGCAGCATGAAATACATAATCTACACCATGCATCGCCTCATCAATACTTTTATAATTACGCACATCTCCGATATAGAATTTAAGTTTCGGATTACTTAAAGCAATACGCATATCTTCTTGTTTTTTTTCGTCTCTACTGAAAATTCTAATTTCGTTAATATCGTTAATAATATCGGATTTAAGAAAACGAGAAAGCACCGCATTACCAAACGAACCGGTGCCTCCTGTAATCATTAAAGTTTTATCTACAAACATTATATATTTAGTACCTATTTTGTTATTGTTTACCTCATCATTGCGGTTTGATTTCGCCGTCATTGCTAGGAGATGCGTAGCATCGACGCGGCAATCCAGAAAATAATTAAAAAATTCTGTAAATCAGAATTTTTAACTGGATTGCTTCGTCGAATTACTACGTAATTCTTTTCGCAATGACTATTTACCCAAACTCATACATACGCTTCACAAGCTCAGACCACTGCGGCGGGTTATAACCCGTCACTTCATTAAAACGTGTGCCATCCATTGAGCGATCTATTACAAGCTCATCTGACGGAATAATATCGATTACTTTATTATATATTTCCGCTACTAATTTTAACAATTCTAACTTATTAATTGGTTTTGATGCAACATGATAAAGCCCATGCAGTTCTTTATTCGGTAATACAAAATCCCTTATTATTCTTGCAAGTTCTACTGTCGGAAATCCTGAATAAATAGCTTTTTCAAAACCTTTCACTTGCCCTTCTGCACTTAAAAACCAATTGATTAAGCTTCTATTACCTGCTAGCTCATGACCTATAATGGAAGTACGCAGCGTAATAGCATGCGGATAATCTACTTCGCCAAGGAATTTAGAACGACCGTAAAGGTCATCACAATCAGGAAAATCGCTTTCCTTATAATTACCTTTTTTTCCTGAAAATACACAATCAGTACTAATATGGATTAACCTTGAATTAGCTAATTTACATAAATTAGCTAGCCTATGCGGTAACAAACTATTTATTGGTAATACTTTTAACGGGTCGTTTGCATCAGCTAGTTGTTTTACAAGCCCTATACAATTTATTACTACATCGGGTTTTATTTTATTAAATACCTCAACTAACGAATCGTGGTTCTCAACATCTACATTTATAATTAATTGATCGGATAAATTCTTAGAAAGGTAAGAACGAGCTGAATTATTTCGGGTTGTCGCATAAACATCAAATTTTTTATCACTGCTTAAAAATCTGAATATGCTATTACCTAGCATACCGGTAACACCTAGAATTAATATTTTCATAGTATATTTTATTTATTTTTACCGAATCGGTTTTATCATAAATAATATATCTTTACAATAAGGTTTTTGCAAAGCTAGAAATATAGATTATTAGCAAATTAATTTATCTTTTCCTCTTTTCTCATAAGATTTAATTCTTAATGTAAACCAATATCTTGATACTTATCTAGTATGTTTCTTGCTTTTGCTATATTCGAATAAAAAGTCGATATTATTAATTCTGAATCATTATACTTAATTATTACTTTATCTCCTATTTTAAGTTTTAATTTCTGTCTTACTTTTATAGGAATAGCAAGTCTATCGTTATTATCAATATAACTTTTCTGTATTATCAGAAAAAATAATTAAATTACTTTATTGAACTTTTTTATATTTTATTTTTTTGATAAAATGAATCAATTTAATAAATTACTTTGGCAATAAGTTTATTTTATTGATATTATAGTCATTAATTAAATTATTATATTTATATATTATGACCATATAGATATATGAAAGGTAGTAATGCACAAATATCAGCTACTGAATTCACAACACATTTTTTAAACCTAGTTGATCAGGTCAAAAATAAGCGTAATTCTTTTATTATAACAAAAAGAAAGTTACCGGTTGCTAAAATAGTCCCCTTAGGAATTAATAAAGTAGAAAATAGACAAAGTTATTTTGGATTCTTAAAAGGAACAATAAAAATAAATGATTATATAGTAAACTGTTCTTTTGAATCTGAATGGGACACAGGTAATGACTAATATTAAAGATAATCTAGTAAACTTAATTTTGGATACTCATATATTAATTTAGTATGCGGAGGGAATAAAATTATCTAAACATCAAATAGAATTAATAGAAAAAGCAAGAGAACATAATATGCTATATATCTCTGCTATATCTATTTGGGCAGTAGCTATGCTTGAAACAATAGTAAAATAGTGCTTTCAATTAGCCTAAATGACTGGATAAATAAGCTATTACTATTCCAGGCTTAAATCTAATTGATCTCTTGGTTTCAGTTCTAATAGAAAGCTGTTTTTTATCTAATTATGAACATAAAGATCCAGCTGATAGATTTATTATAGCCTCTACTAGAAACAATAACTCATATTTATTCACTTGTGATCAAAAAATTACAGAATACGCTAATTTAGGATATTTAAAAAGAATTGTTGTCATTTGAAAACATTAAAGATGACATTACTTAATAGATATAGAGGAAAATATCAAATTAACTTGCCAGAGCAAAGGTTCTTATTCTACCTTCTTTAATTTCCCAACCTTCATCTTCTGCAAGCTCTAAATCATATTGGTTTTGTATATTCATCCACCAACGAGGATTAACACTAAAATATTTACCTAAACGCAGTGCCGTATCAGCGATAATGGAACGATGATGTTTAATTATATTATTGATTCTAGTAACAGGTACACCAATATCACAAGCAAGATTGCTGTGACTAATACCCATAGGCTCCATAAATTCTTCTAGTAAAATTTGTCCCGGTGAAATAGGAGGTAATTTGTTTGTCATAAATTCTTGGTTTTGCTGCATGGACTGTTTTATGTCATTCCTTCGTAGACGGGAATCCAGTAAAGCCTATAAAAACAAGTTTTTATAGGCTTATTTTGTCGAATATGCCTTCTATATCGATATTGAAGTTATTTTTCTGGATCCCCGCAAAAGCCGGTATGACATCGAGTAGGTTTTTCGATACACGTAATAACTCATCAATTCTTTCCTAATTAAATATTTTTCATAGAATCAAGCACAGTTTCAAGAATCATACTAGCAGCTACTGCATCATCGTTATTATTACGGTCTTTTCTTTTCATACCAAATGATTTAAGGAAATTATTTGCAGCTTTTGTAGTTAATCTTTCATCCTGTAAATATATAGGCAAGTTTATAGATTTTGTAAATTCTTCGGCAAATTTCATCACTATATTTGTTTGCTCCGTTACTGCTCCACTCATATCAATCGGTAGACCTATTACAACACCACAAACTTTATATTTTTCAACTATATTAAGCAAAGAAGTAATAACAATTTTTTTATTTATCTCGGTTATAGTATTTAACGGCATAGCAATACTACGTTCTTGATTAGATAATGCGATTCCTAATTTTTTGCTTCCGTAATCAATAGCTATAAGCGGAGAGTTCGGAATTAAAAGCCGATAAAATTCTTGAAGATTTTTTATTATCATGGTAGTTATTAATTCCACTTATATTATACTCGTTGAACTTTGTATCACTACTATTGATTTTATATTACTTATTTATGCTAAAAACTATCCAAAAACACATAGATATCAAATTAATTAAATTATCGGCGGTTTTAGCGTTTGTTTATTGTTTGTTATTTAATACCGCAATATTGATTTATAAATTTGATTATTATAAAGCAATAATCTTTAAAGGGATATTAGAGTTATCAAAAGATTATTGTTATATTTATATATTTTCTTTTATAACATTTTTCGGTCTTAGCGTACATAGATTAGTATTAAAAGTCGGCGTAGGGTTTTTATTTATAACATCCGCTATTGCTAGTTATTACATTTATTTCTTCAAAATCAATCCTACTAAACAAGTAATAGGTAGCTTTTTCTCAACGGATTTAAACGAAGTCTATGAATTAACAAGCATTAAGTTAGTAATATGGATAATTTTTTGCCTTTTTACCTGTTTTTATACTCTCAAATCGTTTGCAGCCGAAAACTCTAAATCATTCGTAACAAAATTATTATCTGCCGCTTGCTTACTTATTTTTGTATATAATATTATTACTCCTTCATTTAAGATACTAAAAAATTATTTTCCTATTCAGTATTTACATAATAGCTACCTTAATTTTGCTGGAAATTTCAGTGATAAAAATGATGCATGTATAGATATTAGCAAACAATATAATTTTATAGATAACTCCGACGCTGATATTATAGGCGTTTTAGTTATAGGAGAGTCGGCAAGATTTGACCATTTCGGTATTAACGGTTATGAACGAGATACAACCCCTTACTTAAAAACCACCCCAAATCTAACTTCCTTCAAAGCTAAATCCTCTTCTAATCTTACTTATCTTTCCGTACCGTCGTTACTTTCACGCTATCCTGCAAGTCAAATTGAAAATACTAGACAAGAAAACAGTTTTTTATCAATTTTAACAAATCTTGGCTTTCATACTACTTGGATTGGTACCCAAACTTTAATGAGGAGTTTTGCAAATTTTGACCTAAGTAATATATATAATGACATTAATTTTACTATAGTACCGGGCGGCTCTGCCCTATTTTCTTTAAATGATCATGATGAAAAAATATTGCCTTTCATAAAAGAAATAATAACAAACTCAGAGAAGCAATTTTTAGTAGTTCACACTTCCGGCAGCCATTGGAACTATAACGCGAGATATCCAAAAGAGTTTGAGTATTTTACCCCTACCTGTCCTATTAAGGTTAAGGGAGATGCAAGCGATTGCGATAAGCTTGAGTTAGTTAACAGTTATGATAATTCTATTTTATATACCGATTTTTTTTATCTAATTTAATAGATTTGCTTAAAGATAAAAATGCATTTTTATTATATGTATCCGATCACGGCGAGTCCCTCGGAGAAAATGGTTATTACGGTCACGGCGGTCCACTACTTGCAGAACAAATCACCGTACCTCTTATAGTTTGGGTATCAGATGATTTTCAAACCAAATATCCTAAATCAGTATCTTCAATTAAAAATTATGCTAATACCGAGATTAGCCATGATTATGTATTTCATTCAATCCTTGACTGTTTAAATATAGATTCCGACATAATAGATAAAAACCTAAGCATATGTAAATCTAGTGAAAAATTATTGAATTATTAAAAAATTTATATATAAATTAAGAATTCTATAATTATATGATTTATTATTATGTATGATATACCTAAACTAGACGATTATTATTATAGATTTTTACAAAGTATTTTACTTAAAACACTAGAACAGAATAAAGCCGCTGAAACTTATTTATTACAGAAAGATTTAAATAGTGCTTTACATGAGATAAAAAATATAAATGAACAACTTGAAGAATATTCAAATATTCTTCCTTTACTCAAAGTAATTAAAACTTATTTCATAGATAAAAAATATATAATTAAGTATGACTAAAACAGTTGGTCAAAGTTTTGATGTCATTGTTACGTGGAGTGATTTTTTCTTCATTGCGAGAAGAAACTGCAAGTTTCGACGAAGCAAGGAAGAAAAAAAATTCTGTAAATTTTTTAAATTATTTTTCTGGATTGCCACGTCGCTTCGCTCCTCGCAATGACGATTCGGGTATCCATACAACAATACCTAGTGGGAATGCGACGGACCAAACTATATCATAAAAACAACTTTTTTAAGCAATGCCAAGTATTGTGTTATTTAAATTATTTTCTTATAATCAAAAATAATATAGAATGGAATAGGCTTCTTACAAAATTCTCTTATAGAGAGGCATTTGAAGGCGACACGGAAGCACTTGCCACCGAAGTGTACACACTAGTACGTGAGGATGCGAGTCTAGGCTCGACATACAAATTACCCCTAGAAGTAGAATGTTGTAAGAAGTCTAATAAAAAGGTATTGAATTATGGAATATGCATTATTAATTTTCAGTATTATAGCGATTTTAGTGATAATACAAATGGTTAAAGTTGTACCTCAACAACAAGCATGGGTAGTAGAAAAACTTGGAAAATTTGATAAAGTACTGCAGCCTGGTTTAAATTTACTAATCCCTGTAATTCAGAGAGTAGCATACAAACATACTTTAAAAGAAGAAGCTATAGACGTTACCGCTCAAACAGCTATTTCAAATGATAACGTAACATTATCTATCGACGGTGTTTTATATGTTAAAATCATTGACCCGATGGCCGCATCTTACGGTGTTAATAATCCTTACTATGCCATAACACAGCTTGCTCAAACTACTATGCGTTCGGAAATCGGTAAGCTCCCTTTAGATAGAACTTTTGAAGAGCGTGAAACATTAAACGTAGCAATTGTAACAGCTATTAATCAGGCTGCTATAAATTGGGGCATACAATGTATGCGTTATGAAATTAAAGATATTCAACCTCCGCAAACTATCCTTAAAGCTATGGAATTGCAGGTAGCGGCAGAGCGTCAAAAAAGAGCTCAAATTCTAGAATCGGAAGGTAATAGACAAGCAAAAATTAACCATGCAGAAGGTGAAAAAGCACAAATCGTACTAAATTCAGAAGCTTCTTATACAGATCAAGTTAACAGAGCAAAAGGTGAAGCTGAAGCAATAGGCTTAGTCGCTACCGCTACGGCAAATAGTATTGAGATTGTTGCAGCTGCCGTACAAAAAACAGGAGGAAGCGATGCAGTAACTCTTAAAATAGCCGAGCAATATATTAGTGCATTCGGTAATTTGGCTAAAGATACCAACACCGTAATTTTACCCGCAAATCTTTCAGAACCGAGTAGTTTTGTAACAGGAGCGTTAACTATATTTAACCAATTAAAAGCTTCTTCAGAAAAGAAAATAGATAAGTAGCAATTTATAAAGATTTGTTATTGTAATAATAATGAGTTTTATATATCATATCAGATTATTAATTAATAAAAGGTTATGAATATGTCAGTATTTGTCGGCAAAACTGCTCCGGATTTTACAGCTAAAGCTATTATGCCTAATAATAATATAGACGAAAAGTTTAAACTTAGCGATTATGCTGCAGGGGATAATATAGTGTTATTTTTTTATCCCCTAGATTTTACTTTTGTTTGTCCATCGGAAATTATAGCATTTCACAATAAGCTTGGTGAATTTACCGAAAGACGTGCTAAAGTAGTAGCTGTTAGCGTTGATTCCCATTTTAGCCATTTAGCTTGGAAAAATACTCCGCATAATAAAGGCGGACTTGGACAAGTACAATTTCCAATGGTTTCCGATATAAAAAAGGATATTTCTTCAAAATATAACGTACTTAATGAAGACGGTGTTGCTTTGCGTGGAACTTTTTTAATTGATAAGGATTTCATAGTACGTCACATGCTAGTTAACGACTTACCTATCGGTCGTGATATTAATTATACATTAAAAGTAATCGATGCTTTAACTCATCATCAAAAACACGGTGAAGTTTGTCCTGCCGGCTGGCATCAAGGTGAGGAAGCAATTACCCCGTCACATGAAGGTATAGCACATTATTTAAGCTCACATGCTGAGAAACTGTAGTATTATGTCATTCCCGCGTGGATCGGTTTTTTTATCATTGCAAGAATCAACTACAAGTTTCAACGAAGCAATCCAGTAAAAAATTCTGATTTACAGAATTTTTTTAATTATTTTTCTGAATTGCCGCACGAACTAAAGTTCGCTCACAATGACGATTCGATTACACACCACAATACTAATTAAACTTACCTAATGCTAAAAGCATTATTGTCTGCTCCTCAAATATCTTATGATATTGAAACAATTAAGATTTTACGTCTTATTAGGAGTGAAAATATCGGTTCTAAAACTTTCTTTAGTTTAATGCAATTATTCGGTGATGCAGGAACTGCTATAGATAATTCTCCGGATTTTTCATTACGAGGCAAAAAGTCAAAACAAATTAAAATTTTCAGTAAAAGCGATGCTGAAAAAGAAATAGAACTGCTTGAAAAAAATAACGCAAAAATCATCACCTATAATGCTCCAGAATATTCAAAATTATTACTTGAAATTTATGATCCACCACCAATATTAAGCCATAAAGGTACTATAGAGTTATTAAATCATAATAAATGCGTTGCAATGGTAGGCGCAAGAAATGCTTCTGCAAACGGAAGAAGCTTCGCTCATAAAATTGTACAAGACGGTTATATAACTGCTTCATGACTCGCAAGAGGAATAGATAGCAGTATACATCAAGCTGCAATTTCTCAAACTATCGGAGTTATTGCAGGCGATATTGATCATATATATCCACCGGAAAATCAAAAACTATTTGAAAATTTAGCAGAAGAAGGTTTAATATGAGCTGAGTTACCTATCAACTCTACCCCGCTTGGAAAACATTTTCTACAGCATAATAGGATAATATCGGGACTAGCCTTAGAAATGGTGATTATTAGAAGCAAGCTTAAAATCCGGTTCATTAATAACTGCAAAATTTGTACTTGAACAAAATAGGGAAATATTTGCCGTTCCCGGCTTTCCTTTAGATCTAAGATGTCAAGGTACAAATAAATTGATTAGAGAGGGAGCATATTTAGTGGAATCAGTGGATGATATTGTAGCTAATTTACCGCAATATGAAGAATTTATGAAAAAAGATGATGGATTATTTAAGGATTTTGTTGAGCTAGGCACAGTAAATACGAGATATGTTAAAGGAGAGCGTACTGCTATATTGGAATTATTATCGGCAGCACCTATAGATTTTGAATATTTATAAAAAGAAACGGCATTACCGCTTCCTATTATATACGGTAATATTAGAATTAGAACTCGCCGGCAAAGCAATACGTCACACCGGCAATAAAATATCATTAGTTTATAATAAATAGATGAAATTAGTAATAGTAGAATCGCCAGCAAAGGCAAAAACGATAAATAAATATTTAGGTGATGAGTTTAAGGTCATTGCATCATTCGGTCACATCAGAGATTTACCTTCAAAAAAAGGCTCGGTATTGCCTGATGAAAATTTTGCAATGAAATACGGTATTTCCGATAAAGCCAGTAAATATGTAGATGCCATAGTTAAAGATGCTAAAAAAGCTGATGCAGTATATCTTGCAACCGATCCTGATCGTGAAGGTGAATCTATCTCATGGCATGTTGCAGAGGTAATAAAAGAAACGACTAAAGTTAAATCCGATGATTTTTTTAAAAGGGTAGCCTTTAATGAGATTACTAAAAAAGCAATTATTCATGCCGTTGAGAACCCTAGGAAACTTGACACTAATTTAGTAAATGCCCAACAAGCAAGAAGAGCTTTAGACTATTTAGTTGGCTTTACCCTTTCACCTCTTTTATGGCGTAAGTTACCGGGATGTAAATCGGCGGGACGTGTGCAATCCGTGGCTCTGCGATTAATATGTGAGCGAGAAGATAAAATAGAGCGTTTTAAGTCAGAAGAATATTGGGATATTAGCCTCAAAATACAAAATAGTAATAATGAACTATTTACTGCTAAATTAACTCATGTAAACGATCAGAAGTTAGAAAAATTCTCAATTATTAACGAAAAAGACGCCAAAGATTTAACTGAAAAATTAAAATCTCAAAAATTTCATGTTGATAAGATAGAAAAGACACAACAAAAACGTGCACCGCAACCTCCTTTTATTACTTCATCACTACAACAAGAAGCAGCAAGAAAATTAGGTTTTAGTGCTAAAAAGACTATGCAAATAGCACAAAAACTTTATGAGGGCGTTGACATAGGTAAGGAAACTATAGGACTTATTACCTATATGAGAACCGACGGCGTTACATTATCAAATGACGCAATAGCAGATATACGTAAGTTAATTGATACAAGCTATGGCGATAAATATTTACCGAGTAGCCCTAGAATTTACAAATCCAAAGTAAAAAACGCACAAGAAGCTCATGAAGCGATAAGACCGACAAATATCACTTATACTCCCGATAACTTAAAAGAACAGCTAGAAAAGGATTATTATAAGCTTTATGAGTTGATTTGGAAAAGAACTATAGCCTGCCAAATGGAAAATGTGATAATGGATGTGGTGGTTGCAAGTTTAGCTTCGGAAAATAAAGAATATTTAGCAAAAGCAAACGGATCGACTATCACCTTTGACGGATTTTATAAAATTTATCGTGAAAGTGTAGATGATGAAGCTGAAGAAGAAAATAAAATGCTACCGCCTTTAAAAGAACAAGAACCGCTTAAAACTAAAGCAATTATTCCGAGTCAGCATTTTACTGAACCACCTCCAAGATATTCGGAGGCAAGTTTAGTGAAAAAACTTGAAGAGCTTGGGATCGGTCGCCCTTCGACCTATGCCAGTATTTTATCGGTTTTACAAGATCGCAAATATGTAACGCTCGAAAAAAAGCGTTTTATACCTGAAGAGCTTGGACGTCTAGTAACGGTATTTTTGGTTGGGTTTTTCAGAAAATATGTAGAATATGATTTTACTGCAAGTCTTGAAAACGAGTTAGATGAAATAGCAGCAGGCAAGCTTGAGTGGAAAGCCTCATTAAATAATTTTTGGAGCGGTTTTAACCATAATATTGAATCGGTAAACGAACAAAAAATAACCGAGATTATTAGCTATGTACAGAAAGCCCTTGATTATCATTTATTCGGTGAAAATAAAGAATCTAAAGTTTGTCCTTCATGTAAAACAGGCGAGCTTAGCTTAAAGCTCGGTAAGTTCGGAGCGTTTTTAGCATGTAGTAATTACCCTGAATGTACTTTTAGAAAATCTATTGTTAGCGGTAACGATAATAACGAAAATGAAGGCGAACTTTCCGCTATTCCTCATGAGAATAAAATTTTAGGCACTGATAAAGACGGGATAGAAATATATCTGAAAAAAGGACCTTATGGACCTTATATTCAACACGGCGAACAAGAAGGAAAAGTAAAGCCAAAACGTAGCCCCGTGCCTGCTAGCTTGAATCAACACGACATCACACTTGAGATGGCATTAAAGCTTCTAAGCCTACCGCTTAAAATCGGTATTCATAAAGATAGCGGCGAGGAAATTATGATAGGATACGGTAAATTCGGTCCTTACATAAAATATATGAGTAAGTTTATCTCTATACCTAAAAAATATGATTTTCTAAATTTAAGCTTAGATGATGCGATGAAGCTAATTGAAGAGAATAAGGCGAAGTTAGAAAAGAAACAGGGGTAATCGTTGTCATAACGTGGCTTTACCAGCGTTGTTGCATAGCTCGGTTTTCCGTCATTGCGAGAAGCAACTGCAAGTTTCGACGAAGCAATCCAGTAAAAAATTCTGTAAATCAGAATTGTTTTATTATTTTTTTGGATTGCCGCACGGTCTTCGACCGCTCACAATGACAATTTCCGAACGATGCAACAAGGCTGGCTTGACCACAGCATGACATAGTTCTTGAATAGGATGACAATTAATAAAATTACTTATTTATGACAAAAGTTATAACACGATTTGCTCCGTCACCGACCGGTATGTTACATGTCGGAAATATCAGGGCAGCATTGCTTAACTGGCTATATGCAAAGAAGCATAACGGGCAGTTTATTTTAAGATTTGACGATACGGATTTAGAGCGTAGTAAACAGGAATATAAAGATGCTATAGAAGAAGATTTAAAATTTTTAAATCTTCATTGGGATCAGACATTTAATCAATTAAGTCGTTTAAGTAGATATGATGAAATCAAAAATCTATTATTAGATAAAAAAAGATTATATGCCTGCTATGAGACTCCGGAAGAACTAGAATTAAAGCGTAAATTTCAGTTATCTAAAGGTCTACCGCCGATGTATGACCGTGCTAGCTTAAATCTAACAGAAGAGCAAACACAAAAATATATAGAACAAGGAAGAAAACCGCATTATAGATTTTTGGTAAATCATGCACCGATTAGCTGGCATGATATGATCAAAGGCGAAGTTCAATATGACGGCAAGGCTTTAAGCGATCCAATAGTGATAAGAGCAGACGGTAGTATGACCTATATGTTATGCTCGGTTATTGATGATATTGATTATAATATTACTCATATTATTAGGGGTGAAGATCACGTTAGCAATACCGCTATTCAAATTCAAATGTTTGAGGCTTTAAATACTACTCCTACGACTTTTGGACATTTAAGTTTAATAATCAATAAAGATGAGAAAATTTCTAAACGAGTGGGAGGGTTTGAGGTCACAACTCTTAGAAAAGAAATCGGGATCGAAGCTATGGCAATAGCTAGCTTTTTTAGCTTACTTGGTTCATCGGCACAAATCTTGCCTTATAAATCAATGGAGAAGCTAGCAAATCAATTTGAGATCAGTAGTTTTTCTAAAAGCCCGACTATTTATCAACCAGAAGATTTAGAAAGATTAAATCATAAATTATTGATAAGTTTAGATTTTGACGAAGTAAAAGACCACCTTAAAGAAATAGATGCCGAGTATATTGATGAAAATTTTTGGTTATCGATAAGACCTAACTTGCAAAAATTACGTGATGTAAAAGACTGGTGGGAAATTTGTCATCAAACGCCGAATGTAGAAAGTCTAAATTTAGATCAGGAATATTTAAAACAAGCAGCAGAATTATTACCGCAAGGTGAAATTACTAAAGATAGCTGGAGCATTTGGACTAAAGAATTAACAAATATAACAGGCAGAAAAGGTAAGGAGCTATTTCTACCTCTTCGCCTTGCTTTAACCGGCAGAGAATCAGGACCGGAAATTGCAGGTGTTTTACCTTTGATTAGTAGGAAAGAGATAGTAAAACGATTAACTAGTGCGTAACTCTCTATGTCATTCCTAGCTAAAAGCAATTGTTGCGTGTCTTGAAAAACCTGTTCTAAGTCATCCCTGCGAAAGCGGAGATCAACTACTTTAAAACTTTTTAAAAGCTCGCTTTATTATGGATTCCTGCTTTCGCAGGAATAACATAAAAGCATGATGATAATATTTTACTCTATTATATTAGTATTACTAGCACCAGCAAGTTCTGCTGTATCACCGTAGATATTATCAGCAATAAGCGAAACTATACCTGCTGCTCCTGCCCTTAAACCTTCCACAGTTTCACAAGCTACATATCCTGCAGCTATCCCTGCTTTTATTGTATTTTTTGCACATTTGATAGAATCGTACGGCGAAATTGCAATTGCTCCTAAAGCACAAACACCTATAAGAACAAGCGGATTGTAATACGCAAAAGTTGCAAGCCTTGCTACAGTTGCGTGAGTAAATGTAGCTATAAAAGAATAATTAGTGCTTACATCAGAAATAATACAGCCCTTGCACCCTTCTCTATAACATTAATAGCATGTTCTGTTGCCAAGATAGCATTGTGAAAATGAATTGTAGCACTATCAAAATAACTAGATGTTTTTTTGAGGTTTGTGGCCCTGTATAGATTTTTGTCATGATTTTTCCCCTTATAATTAAATCGTGATGCAATTATAACTGAAATATTAGAACATATCAATGGACATTATTAATAAATAATTGAAAAATTAATAATATGTTAAAGCACACAAACAATATTGAGATGTTAAAAAACTTTTTGATTTTTAGCTTATCTTCTTTAGACAAATTAGGCTTGAACCTATATATATCTTTTTTACTAGCACTTTCAGGTCTAAAATTAAACTCACCTTTAGTTGTTTGGATTGTAACTATCTGATCAGGAGAACCACATTTAGGAAAATCATATTTTATAACTATGTCCCCATTTCTAAGTCCGGATTTATAAGAGTTACTATTTGCATCAATATTTTTTATTGTATAATTATTGATTAAAGCATATTTATCAAAACCACGGTCATATGCCCCCATTTTTATTTTCTCGATCGGCAGCATTTTAGTCACATCAGCTAAATCTATACTATCCCTTTTGGAACATAATTTTTAACTATTTTTTTAAAATAATCGCTTGAAAAAGCTTGTTTTTTTGAGATTTTAAACAAATCAAGCATAACATTATCCAGCGATTTACTCCTATTATTCTCTTTAATGAGATTATCCAAATAAAGTGCAAAAACAAACCTACGATAATACGGTAATTTCTCTACTGCATAATCTGTCCAATAATCTGTTTTGATTAAACTATTAGGTTCCATTTATTACAAGTGATAAATAATAATCCTGCAAGAATTGGTTAAATGCTTCTACAAACTCTTCAAGTGTTATACTTCGGCACGCAAAGCTAAAACTCTGCTATAATAATCGGTAAACCCCTCACTCCACCAATAATTTAATTCTTCTAAATTATTACGTATTTTCTTCCCTGTCCAATTATGCAAATGTTCATGAGCAAGTAACGTTATATAATCCTGTTTGTCCAAACCTTGAGGAATAAACGCAGTAAAACTATTTGTTCCACCTGTTCCTCCCATGTGATTAGGCTTATAACCTTTAATTAAACTGATTACATAATAAAGAAAATCATTATCATGGAAAAATGCTCTTTGTCCCTTGATAATTTTATTTATATAAGAAGCTATTTCTTCATCTTTAAGATCACACTGACCATGCAGAGAAAGATATACAGGATTTTTTGATCGACAATTTTGTAAACACGTAAATCACCCGCTGCATAAACTGCACTATATAATTCAATCGGCGTAGCTTTAAATTTCGTGCTTTTACTAAGCCCATAATCTGATATCGCTTGCCAAGCTTCAGGAATATTATTCCATTCAATATTAAACTCTACTATGTCATTTCCATTTAAACCGCCGGAAGTAGTAAAAAGCCCATAACCCGGTGAATGAATTAAATTTTGTCTCATTATTGCTTCGTGGACATCACAAGGATTACCGGCTTTTTGATATATTTCATAGCTTAAACGGATAATATTGATTTTTCCCGTATTTAAAGCTTCATTCGCGTCTTGATTTCTAAACTGCAACTTTCCAATTAGATATTCTAGCTTAACATTTTTGATTTGCTGATAGTATGAACTGCTTGCCCAAACATAGGGTAAATCTAAAATAACTTCACCGCTCATATCGCCTATTATTTCCGTTTCAACTTTAATAGCTGCAACATCCATATTAGACAAAGGTGTTATTGTGTAATTTATTTACCAATAAGTATTTGCAAATACTAGATTTGGAATTAGAATTATGAATATTATCAAAAAATTTCTTAGACAGTACATTTGCAAAACTCATGGATTTTAAAGATTATTTAGATTGTTGTACGACTCTCGATGCCATTTCTGCGTGGCATTGTTGCACGTAGCAGTTTCACCTCTGTCATTCCGTGGCGTGACCACAGGATCCAGTTAAAAATACAAAAATTATTAGTATTTTAATTGTTTTTATGGACTCCGTGGTCAAACGAACTAGGTGACACAGTAGGTTTTACCGCTCCACGCAACAATAGCTGCTCGCAATGATGATATCTATGTAGGTATATATTCTATTTAATAATTATTCCTGACCATTAATTTATAAGCTTCTTCATCTTCAAGCCATTTAGCGTTTTCTATTAAATATGATTCTTGAAATTTAGCAAGTTTTGGATCAGGTTTGCCTATTAAGTTTTTAAGCCCGTCAAATAAAATGCCTAAAAAACCGATGTTATTCTTTTTACAATAATCTCTTACATCTTCCACATGTTTCGCATGGTCATCAATAAATACAATAAAACTAGCATTTAGATGTTCAGAACATTTCAATAAAATACCGCTCTTTGAATGATTACCGGTTATGCATATACCTTTATAAAAAATAGCATCATCTTTTCGTCCTGAATTATAAATTGCTAATTTTTCATTATTTGAACACTCTATACCCAGCTCTTTTAATTCTTTATATAGCCAATCTTGCATAAAAGGAATGTGTAAGAGCATAAACGGGAAACTGTGCCTTGAGCTTATTTATACCTTCTACCCACTCTTCATCAATTAATATTGCCTTTCGCTGCAATCGCCAATTACTGACAATTTCTTCATAATTACTTTTATTTTCCTTAATTCTATCAATCATTTTATTATAAGGCAGCTTTTTAAAAGTTTTTAATTTAGGCACAATTAATAGTATCGTCAACATCAATAAATATAGATGCAACATCAGGAGCATTTTTTATTATTAAATCATAGATTTTTGCAGTACTATCGGTAGTTTCAAAATCTTTCATACATTATTAAAATCAATATCAAGTTCTTCAGTCAAAATAGCCATCAACTCAAGCCCTACTCTATTTTTCCATTTTCCTTGTTCATAAAAAAAGTGATAAGGACCACTAACCGGCGACGATAACCAAATTTCTTTGGCTGCACTTTGTTTATTTATTACATATATACCCTCATCAGTATCAAGATTTAATATATCACCTTGTAAATCTACATCTATACTTACTTCTTTGTCTTGCTCTTCTATCGTGTCTGCTATATATGCAATTGTTATGTCAGCTATTTTACTAAATTCTGTATTATTCATAATATATATTTATCTAATTAATACATGTTGTGATAAACAAGTATATCTATTTGTCAGGATCAATTTCCGGCTCAGGCATTTTAATCAAACTGTTTCTATAAGTTTCAACAAATCTATTATGATCATTAAGATTGTTAGAAAAATTATGCCCGCCTTTACCGTCAACTACAAAAAATAATGCATCCGTTTTAGCAGGTTTTACCACTGCTTCTAAAGATTTTAGCGACGGACATGAAATCGGACCTGGCGGTAAACCTTTTATATAATAAGTATTATATGGTAGTTCTTGCAATAAATCTTTTTTTGTTAAAGCTCTTGCTAATTTAAATTTTCCTTCAGTCAAAGCATATATAGTAGTCGGATCGGCTTGTAGCTTCATATTTTTCTTTAAACGATTAATGAATACTGCAGCTATTATAGGCTTTTCTGCATTTGAGCTGGCTTCTTTTTCAATTATCGAAGCTAGAGTTAATACCTCAAGTCTAGTTTTTAACGGAGAATCCGGTGAAAGATTTTGCATTACCTTATCTAAGTTAGCAGACATTAAATTTCTCATTTGATCGATTATCTGCTCTTTTTGATCTCCATAAGAGAAAAAATACGTTGATGGCATTAAAAAACCTTCCGGTATTATCCCTTTTATTTCTCCAAGTAATCGACTTTCTTCATTAATTTTCTTTATAACCTCATTAACTACCGTACCTTCCGGAACAATTATCTTGTGTATTATAGATTTACCGCTTGCTAATATTCTTAAAGTTTGCAAAGGCGATATATTACGGGTAAACACATATTCGCCACTTTTAAGAGGTCTTTTTATAGAATAAATTTTAGCAATTACCTTAAAAATTCTCGGATATTTGATGACTCCATTAGAATAAAGTTTTGTAACTATTTGATTGACAGATAATTTAGGTTCAATAATTATCGTTTTATTTTGAGTAAGATTACCAGGCACAAAAATATAAAATATACTAAAATTTAGCATAGTAATAAATATAGTTAGAGATAATATAATTAAAAAAAGTTTAGTTTTTAATAAGTTTTTTAACATAATAACTATTATTTTTATAAGACTTAGAAATATTGATAAAAATTACCACGAAATATGGTTTTTTCTTGACATTCAAAATAACATATAGTAAAACTAACTTGAAGTTTGGTTGAAGTTAAATATTTGCTAGATTTAAACTATATAGTTTTTACTAAATAAATCAATAGTTTTAATATTTGGTAATTAAAATATTAAAATTAGATGACTAATGAGCAACAAATTAATGGTGTAAACCAATTTACTATAACAATAGTATACTCCTGTAAAATGAAAAGTTAGAATTTGTATTACAAACAAAAAATATAAATCTTTATTCATAGTTCATATTACTATACCGGCGTTAATACTGATCTTATAATGGGCATTATATATTATGATACAAGATCACAATACCGATCTAAAACACGAAGAACATACTGAAAGGTTAAAAGCTTTACAAAATAAGTTAGGAAACTTGTCCGGTTTCTTGACAACAATGCGTTCTGATAACAATGAGGAATACAAAAAAGTTTCCAATGATTTAGAAATTTTAATGAAACAAATTAATACTATAAGAAAAAACATGGAAATATATTTTGTTATTATATTAATATTAATGTTTATTATAATTCAGAAAATGTTGTGGACCACCGGTTCAAGTACTATTCTCTTTTAACAACTTTATTTTAGGTTCTAAGAACTCCTGTTTAATAATTTCTGCCGCTATATAAGAAGGTGATTGATTTGATTCAAACCCTAATTTCTGTAAAATTCTTTGACTTTCTATTACCTGCTTATAAGCTTTTTTAGAATTAAATAATAACTCTTGAAGCTTATTACTAATAAGACTAGCTCGGCAATTAAATTGGATAAATTCCGGAATTATTTCGCTACCTGCTATAATATTTATCAACGTAACATATTTTATTTTTATCAATAGCCTGATAATAAAAAAGCTTATAAGATTAACTTTATAAGCCACAACCATAGGAGTACCGGAAGCTACTATCTCTAAAGTATTGGTGCCGGATTTTGCTAAAGCTGCATCTGCAACAGCATAAGTTTTAAGTCTCGCACTTGAAAATAAATAATGAAACTTAACATCTTCTAGAAACGGTTTTATTATTGCCTCATGAGCAGGATTTGCAAGAGTAAATATAACTTTAAGATTATTACAACTCTTGAATATTTCTTCAATAGAAGAAATAAAAACCGGTAAATGCTTTCGAATCTCTCCTTTTCTGCTTCCAAGAGTAACACATAAAACTCTCGCATTCTTATCTATTTTAAACTCTTCACGTAAAGCGATTTTATCACTATAAAACTCTTGCTCCATAATCGGATGACCTATATATCTACAGTCAAGACCGACTTTAGTAAAATATGGAGGTTCAAACGGTAGTAAAGCAAATAAACAATCATAAATTTTAGCGTATTTTACTGCTCTACCCTCTTTATATGCCCAAACTGATGGTGCAACGATATGAATCATCTTCAGCTTTGGTAAAAGTTTGCTTACTCGCTTTGCCACACGATAAGTAAACCCCGGTGAATCTATGGTGATTAATAAATCAGCTTTACTATTTATTATATCCTTCACAGTTTTACCAATTAATTTTTTAAGCTTAAAAATATGAGGCACAATCTCTACAAAACCCATTAAATTTATGAAAGTAATAGGAAATAAGCTTTTAAAGCTACCAGCTTCCTCCATACATTTACCGCCGATGCCGGTAAACTCTACTCCTTTATTACTTTTTAAGTTTTGAATTATGCGTCCACCAATAAAATCTCCTGACGTCTCACCGGCTATAAAGTAAATTTTTGTCATTATTTATAATCTTTATTTATCTGTCATACCTGCAAAAGCAAGAATTTGTCGCCTTGCTTGTTTTATCATCCCCACTTTCATAAGATGTTGTTGCGTGGATCAAGAAAACCCACTCGATGTCATTCCAGCGTAGGCGGAAATCCAGAAAAAAGTATAGATAAAGCAAATGTTTGGCATTACGATTTATCTTGCTTTATGCTGAATTCCCGCCTACGCTGGAATGACATTGTACGCTTTTTCCAAACCCCATGCAACAAACCCAAGACCCTGCAGGAATTACATCGAGTAGGTTTTTCAAAGCATGCAGCTAATTACATATTATTAAATTCCATTGAATGATAACTTAAAGCCTCAGCAATATGCATTTTCAATACACTTATCTTCATTCTCAAGATCAGCAATCGTGCGTGCTACTCTAAGTATCCGGTTATAAGCACGCATTGATAAACGAAATTTATTTGCCGCTTTATTCAGTAAATCTCTACCTTCATCCACAGGCATAGCATAATCTATTAACAACTGCCCATCATAATCTCTTATTTGTTTTAATATTATAGCCCTCATATCTCTTTTCTTGAATTAAACTTACTGTCTCGACTCTTGGCAGCTATATATTCAGATTCTTCCTCAGCGTTATCTACAATCAAGTCATAATTATAAACATTAATACTAGATACTTCTATATGCAAATCAAATCTATCCATTAATAGGTCCCGATACTTTCATTTGATAGTCATTAGCACATTTTGGAGCTTTCATGCATTTCTTTATAAGGATCGCCTAAATAACCGCATTTACAAGGATTCATAGCTGCTATTAACTGAAAAATTGCCAGATATTTTATATGAGCATTTAATCGTGAGATTAGTATTTCACCGTTTTCAATATGCTATCTTAATGCATTAATAACATGCTGTGGAAATTCAGGTAGTTCATCTAAAAATAATACTCCGTTATGAGCTAACGTAATTTTCCCAGGCTTTACTTTTTTCCCGACACCGCCACCGACCATAGCGGCAAGTGAGCATGAATGATGCGGAGTTCTGAACGGTCTTGCTTTGGTAAGTTTACCGTCTAAAAATTTTCCCGCAATACTTATAATCGTGCTGCATTCTAAACTTTCATTTGTAGACATTTTAGGGAGTATACTGGGAAGACAGGGCAAGTCTTGATTTACCGGTTCCGGGAGAACAGAACATTAAAAGATTATGTCCTCCTAATGCTGCAATTTCTAAAGCTCGTTTAGCAATTTTTGGACCTTTTATATCTTTAAAATCGTGATAATTTATTGGCTCATTTTGCAATGTAGCTTCCGGAGGAGTTAAAACTTGTGAACCTTTAAAAGGATTTACTAGTTCAATTAAATTACCTGCAACAAGTATATTATCATGACCTGACCAAGCAACTTCTGAACTATTTTTACTTGAACAAATAAGTCCTTTACCTCTAGCAGAAGCCCAATCGCTGCAGGTAGAACTCAGCTTACCGGTAAGATTGAACAGTCTAATGATAACTCTCATATTATCAAATATTCCGCAATTTCAAGTTCAGGTAAAATATTTATTGCGGTAAGTATTGAACAGGCAATTGCAAGATCAAATATGGCTTCCTTCTTCTACTAAATCTGCCGGAGCTAAATTTATTAAAATCTTTTAGGTAGTGCAAGCCATATAGAAGATAACGCTGCTTTAACTTGTTCTTTCGACTCGGCTATAGTTTTATCGTCAAGCCCTACTATAGTAAAAGCAGGGATACCTGGTGATATTTGTACCTGCACATCAACATCGATAATATCAATTCCATTAAACGTTAGACTTGCTATATGAATTATCATGCAATTTTTCTTCAAATGCTATTTTGCGAGGTTATAGATGTTGTGGCATTGCTCTATGTCATTCCCGTGTAGGCGGGAATTAAGTAAAAAAGTATGAATACGGTAGATTTTTAAAGCTAAAAGCTCGATTTATCTCGCTTTACCCTGGATTCCCGCCTACGCGGAAATGACATGAAAGAGACGCACAACAATTCTATCTCAACCATCGATTTAAAAAAATACTACAGAACAAACTTAGCTAAGTCAAGATTGGTTATTATTTTTGATAATTGATTTTCTACGAATTTATCGTCAATAGTTATTTTTTTGCCTTTCATTTCGCTAGCTTCAAAGCTTATATCTTCAAGCAAATTCTCAAGTATAGTATGCAGCCTTCTAGCCCCTATATCTTCGACTTCTAAATTAACGGTGATCGCATAATCCGCTATCTTCTCAATAGCAGAATCCGTAAATGCAAGATACACGTCTTCAGTACCTATTAACGCTGAATATTGCTTTATTAAACTAGTTTCAGGTTCAAGCAATATTTTAATCATATCATCTTTGGTGAGCGAATTTAATTCTACTCTAATCGGTAACCTTCCTTGTAACTCCGGTAATAAATCAGAAGGTTTAGCAATATGGAAAGCACCCGAAGCAATAAATAATATATGATCTGTTTTAACCGGTCCATATTTAGTATTAACCGTTGTTCCTTCTATCAAAGGTAGCAAATCTCTTTGTACACCCTCTCTACTTATTTCGGCATTTTTTGCTCCGGAACTACCGGTCGAAGCTATTTTATCAATTTCATCAATAAAAACTATCCCGTCATTTTCAGCTAAATTTATAGCTTGCTGAATAATTTTTTCTTGGTCTATTAATTTTTCTGATTCCTCAGGTATAATAATAGCCATAGCATCTTTCACTAGCATTTTTTTTGTTTTAGTCTTACTGCTGCCAAGAGCTCGTCCAATCATATCACCGAGGTTAAGAACGCCCATAGATGTTCCTGGCATGCCCGGTATTTCAAAACTTCCACCACCAACAGGTGTAGTATCAGCTACGCTAATTTCGATTTCCGTATCATCAAGTTCGCCGTTTAAAATTTTTTTTTGAACTTTTCTCTAGTTTCACTACTAGAAGTTTTACCTACTAAACTATCTAATATTCTCTCTATCGCTTTCTCACGGGCATTAATATCTACTTCCGTTTTTGCTAAAGTTTTTTCAGTATTAACGGCTATTTCAACTAAATCACGAATTATTGATTCCACATCACGCCCTACATATCCGACTTCGGTAAATTTAGTTGCTTCTATCTTATAGAAAGGAGAATGAGTCAACTTTGCAAGGCGTCTTGCTATTTCCGTTTTCCCGACACCGGTTGAACCAATCATTAAAATATTTTTCGGTACTATTTCATTACGTAAATTACCTTCTACTCTTTTACGACGACAGCGGTTTCTAAGTGCAATAGCAACAGCTTTTTTGGCCTTTTCTTGACCTACGATAAATCTATTAAGTTCATTAACTATTTGAGAAGGGGTAAGCCCCATATGGTCTTTTTTATAGGTAGTTTTAGTAGCTTTCATACAACTTTTTCCATTATAATATTATGATTAGAAAATACACATAAATCTGCAGCTATATTCATAGATTTTAAAGCAATTTCTTCAGCAGTTAAATTATTCTCGTAAGACATTAAAGCACGAGCGGCAGATAGTGCAAATAAACCGCCTGATCCTATTGCCGCAACATTATTTTCAGGCTCTACGACATCACCGTTGCCAGTTAAAATTAATATATGACTACGATCAGCAACAATCATCATTGCTTCCAAACGTCTCAAATATTTATCGTTACGCCAATCTTTTGCAAGCTCAACTGCACTTCTAAGTAGATTATGTTTATGTTGCTCTATCTTTACTTCAAGTTTTTCAAATAACGCAAAACCGTCAGCCGTAGAACCCGCAAAACCGGCAATAATTTTATTATTTGCTATAGTACGAAGTTTTCGTGCTGTAGATTTTAGTACGGTATTACCATGCGAGACTTGTCCATCTGCTGCTATAATTATTTCTTCGTTCTTTTTTAAACAAAGTATTGTTGTGCCGTGTAAGGCTAAATTATCTGACATAATATAAAATTTATTGATATTAAGTTGTTAATTAGGTACTATATAGTATTGAATTACTCCTAAATAAAATGAAGAGTTATTCGACACAACTTCAAAAAGAGCTAAGAGTTTAAAGTCCTCGGAATGGAAGCCTACTTAAATATAGTTCGTACCGCAGCTCTTGTAGAACATTGTCACCAATTTTTGAAGTTCTATCTTAGTACATACTCTGCTGATTTCAAGAATTGAATTTGTTATCTTCACGGATTCATGTATTCAATTCTTGAAATCAGCAGAGTATACTTGACTAATCCGGTTTAATTAATTATTGTCCCTTGAATTTTCAAGGCTTAAACTTAAATAATGAATATATACGCAATATACATTAACTCCACACAAAAAAGTAATAATTTTATTGTTATTGAAGCAGGCTTTTCATGGATAGCTGCTCTTTTAAGTATATTTTGGGCATTATACCATAAAATGTGGTTAGTTGTTGTTATTACCGTAATAGCGAATATAATCGTTACAGCGATTAATATCGGAGCGTTAAAGTGTATATTACAGATATTCTTAATGTTAGGCTTTGGCTTTTTTGCTTCAGATATTAGAGAAAATTATTTAAAAAGAAATAATTACCGACTAGAAGATATAATAATTGCCAACTCTAGCATTGAAGCTGAATTGAAATTTTTGGAGCGTAGTGTGTTTGTTTAATGAATAGAAAATATCCTTTATGTCATTCCCCGCGTGGCGTTGTTGCGTGGACCAGTTTCCCGTCATTGCGAGAAGAATTACATAGTAATGCGACGAATCAATCCAGTAAAAAATTCTGTAAATCAGAATTTTTTTAATCTTTTTCTGGATTGCCACGTCGCTTCGCTCCTCGCAATGACGGTTTTGGTATCTACGCAGGAATGACATAAGCGAGCCATACAATAACACCTTGTATTAGGAGCAAATGATGTATAACAAAGAAAATGTTTTTGCAAAAATTATAGATAAAAATCTTTCGGCAGAAATAATTTATGAAGATGAACAAATTTTAGCATTCAAAGATATAGCACCCGTAGCACCTGTACATATTATCGTTATACCTAAAAACGAATATATAGATTATGCTGATTTTATCTCTAAAGCTCAAATAGACGAAATAAAACATTTTTTTGTTAAAATTTCTGATATAGCAAATGAAGCAGGTTTAAATAAAGACGGCTATCGTTTAATAACTAATAAAGGCGAAAAATCGGGACAAACTATTTTGCATTTCCATTTTCATATTATCGGCGGCGAAAAACTCATTGGATTAATAAATAAAAATGATTAAAAAGTACAATATTGCAGTAATCGGAGCTACAGGAAATGTAGGGCGTGAAACTCTAAATATTCTAGCTGAGCGTAATTGCCCCATTAATAAAATTCATGCTATAGCTTCAGATAACTCTATCGGACGAGAAATAAGTTATGGAGAAAAAATACTGCAAATCAGTAGTTTAACTAATTTAAATTTTGATGATATCGATATTGCTTTTTTTTGTGCAGGTTCAGAAGTTTCAAAAGCATTTATACCAAAAGCTACTGCTAGTAATTGTGTAGTTATCGACAAATCCTCACTTTTTAGAATTGATGATCGAGTGCCTTTAATTGTACCTGAGGTTAATTTATCAACGCTTAAAGACTTTACCGCTAAAAATATTATAGCTAATCCTAATTGTATAGCGATTCCACTTGCAGTAGCATTAAAACCGCTAGATAATGAAATAAAGATTAAAAGAGTAGTGATATCTACTTATCAATCGGTATCAGGAGCAGGTAAAGCAGGAATGGACGAACTCTACGAGCAAACAAAATCTAAATATGTTTTTGGAGATAATAATCCTAAGAAATTTCCAAAACAAATTGCATTTAATCTTTTTCCTTATATAGGTGATTTAAATAAAGACGGCTATACAAGTGAAGAAGCAAAAATTGCTTTTGAACTAAACAAAATTATGGGCAATCACTTTAAAGCTAGTGTTACTTCTGTGCGAGTACCGGTATTTATCGGTCATTCTATATCGGTTAACATAGAATTTAACAATAAAATGGACGCTAACATCGCTAAAGAAATATTACAAGATGCCAATGGAATTGTTACAATTTCTAATAATAATGACCTTGCTTATATCTCGCCCGTTGAAGTGGTAGGCGAAGATGCCGTATATGTCTCCCGCATTAGAAATGACGTAAGTAAATCTAATACGATAAATCTATGGATTACATGTGATAACTTACGTAAAGGAGCAGCTTTAAACAGCGTCCAAATTGCTGAAGAATTAATTAATAATTATTTATAATATAACTAATATGGATAATAAAAATAATAATCTAAATAAAAAAAACCCGCTAGTAATAGCATTAGGCGAATGTAGAACAGCTTTTTGGATAGTCTTTTGGTTTGCTTTTGTCATTAACTTACTAATGTTAATTACGCCTCTTTACTCACTACAAGTGCTTGATAGAGTCCTTGGAAGCGGTAATCTACAAACATTATTATTTCTATCGATAATAATCGCATATATTTATTTTGTTTACGGATTATTACAAATTGCTCGTTCTTTTACACTTATAAAGGTAGGAGAATGGCTTGATAGAACAGTATCTCCCGTAATTTTTGCTTCTTCAATTTCTGCGGCTGCAACACGAACAAACATGGGTTCTAGCCAATTATTACGTGATTTTCAAGCTGTCAAAACATTCCTAACAAGTACTGGAATTAATACTTTATTCGATGCCCCTTGGAGCCTTATCTATATTGCCGTTATTTTCTCAATTCATCCATATATCGGTCTTATTACCGTTTTTGGTGCAATTATCATAGTTTCAACCGCTTTCTTTAACGCTGCCGCTACTAATAAAACGCTCGGTGAAGCTACCGAGTTTTCGATAAAAGGTATGACACAAGCCGATATTGCAAATAGAAATGCAGAAGCAATTGAAGCAATGGGAATGATGACGAATGTTACAAAAAATTGGCATAAATTTAACATATTAGCACTTGATAAACAATCAGTTGCTAGCTATCGTAACGGTGTTATTTCTAACTTTTCAAGGTTTATCCGTAACATAATGCAAATGGCTGTTACCGGAGTCGGTGCTTACATTGTTGTAAAATCTCACAGTGCAGATATGACTCCCGGTAATATGATTATGAGTTCCATCATAGTCGGTAGAGCTCTTGCTCCTTTCGATAATGCTATTGAGCTATGGAAAAGTATGAGCGGTGCTATTAAATCATACAAAAACATTAATAATTTATTTAACACTTATTCTTCTAGAGATGAAGCAATGCCAATTCCGAACGTTGATGGTCATCTTACTGTTGAAAATATTTATTATGCTCATCCTATACCGAAACATTTACCACAACCTCCCATACCGAAATATATCTTAAAAGGCGTTAGTTTTGCAATACAGCCGGGCGAAGTTTTAGCAATTATCGGTCCTTCAGCTACAGGAAAATCAACTTTAGCTAAAATCATAGCCGGGGTATGGAAAGAATCATCAGGTTCCGTACGTTTAGATAGTGCTGAAATTTATCGTTGGAATAGAGAAGATTTCGGTAGACATGTCGGTTATCTTCCTCAAGGAATAGAACTTTTTAGCGGTAGTATTAAACAAAATATAGCTAGAATGGAAGAAGATGCCGATCCGCAAAAAGTTATTGAAGCAGCTAAAATAGCCGGAGCTCATGAAATGATATTAAGATTCCCTGACGGTTATGATGCTGATATCGGTCCTGCAGGCTCTAATCTATCAGGTGGTCAAAGACAACGTATCGGGCTTGCTAGAGCTTTTTACGGCAATCCAAAACTCATCATTTTAGATGAACCCAACGCTAATTTAGATGAAGCAGGTGAAGTTGCCCTTGCAAGTGCCTTAAAACAAGCAAAACTTAAAAGAATAGCAGTTCTTGTAATTTCACATAGACCATCAGTATTATCCATTGTTGATAAAATTCTAATATTACAGGATGGAGCAGTTGCAGTCTACGGAACGGGAGAAGAGATTCAACAACACTTTAAAACTTTAAAAAACGGTACAATTCATATTAATAACTAATAATATCATACTAAATTAATGTCATGCCGTGACTTGATCACGGCATCCAGTTAAAAATACTAATAATATTAGTATTTTTATTGTTTTTATGGACCCCGTGGTCAAGCCACGTGGTGACACACAGTGGATTTCACCGACCTACGCGGGAATGACATCGGAAACAACGGAGACAGACAATGACTAAATATAATAATGATTAAATATTATGCAGGATTTAAAACACAATAAACCTCAAATTACTCCGGAACAGTTGAAACAATTATTATCCTTAAGGGAAGATGCGTTAAACCTTAAAGGTCAAAGTTCTAAACGTAAGGCTTTAATAAATACTACATTAAAGAAAACCTCTCATGCTATAGAATTCTTATTAATAAAACTTGATAGATTTGTTAATTTTATTACCAAGAAAACCGATAAAGATCGTAATAACGTAGCCCAAGCTGCAAGGTCACCTATACTTTTCGGTATTTATGTTATTATCTTTTTAGTATTAATAGGCGGATTATGGTCTGCTCTTGCTCCACTTGATAGTGGTGCTGTAGCTGTCGGCATCGTAATGCCAAGCACAAATAAAAAAACGATTCAACATCATGAAGGTGGAATAATTAATGCTATTTACGTTAAGCAAGGTGATAAAGTTAAAGAAGGTGATAAATTAATAGAACTTGAAGAAACTAGAATCAAAAGCGAACATGAAAATATTCTTGGTCAGTACCGTAATTTTTTAGCAACTGAAAATCGTTTAATTGCCGAACGTGATCATTTAGAACAAATCGAATTCTCGGATTTTTTAATGCAGGATATAAATTTACCGGAAGTAGCTAAAATAATTCATACACAGGAAAATTTATTTAGATCTAGAAAAGAAGTATATAACTCAGAGAAAGATGCATTATATCAAAATATTGCTCAACTTGAGAAAAAAATTGAAGGTTTAGAGGCAAAAAAAGTTGCCGCTTCAAAAACTGCTGAAGTTTATCAAGACCGTTTAAAAGCTTTAAGAACGTTAAAAGAAAAAGGCTTTGTACAAAAAGCAGCCTTATTAGACCAAGAGGCAAAAGTTGCGGCTTCAAAAAGCGATGTTGCAACAACTGAAGCCGAAATAGCAGGGATACGCCATGCTATTACCGAAACTCAAATTAAAATTATAAATCAACAAAATAAATACACTGAACGGACTTTAACAGAGCTTCGTGAAGCTCAAGTACAAACAGCATCTCTTAAAGAAAAATATAATTCCCTGACGGATTCACTTAATCGTGTGATAATCAGATCACCTGTTGACGGTATAGTTAATAATTTAAAATATCATACAATAGGCGGTGTTATAAGTCACGGACAACCTATTATGGAAATTTCACCAATTAATGACCCATTAATAATAGAAGCAAAGGTATCTCAAAAAAACATTGACTCAGTACATGAGGGCTTAGTTGCAAAAATACGTTTCAGTGCATTTAAATCAAGAACAACTCCAACATTTACCGGTAAAGTAGTAAGCATATCTCCCGATATAGTACAAGATGAAAGACAATATCCGGGACAACAGCAAGATAATTATTATGTTGCAAGGGTTGAAATCGATATGGATGAATTTGATAAAGTTGCTAAAGTTAAAAATTTGGAATTACACCCCGGTATGCAAGCTGAGGTACAAATCGTAACCGGTACTAGAACACTACTTAGATATTTACTTGATCCCGTTACTGATACTGCATTTAAAGCTTTCAGAGAAAAATAGATAATTTGAAAATTTTAGGTTAGATCATTTTACATAATCTAGATATTTTGTAACAATATTTATTAAAAATTCTTAATTCTTTATTGACTTTTAACTAAAAAAGTATAACCTATTTTGTAATCTAATTATGTATAAAGGTTATGCTAGGCTACGAAAAAGAACAAAGAAGTTTAAATAAAGAACAAAAACAAGCTGTCGGATTACTTTCTATAGGTACATTTCTAGAGTATTTTGACCTTATGCTTTATGTGCATATGGCGGTGCTTTTAAATAATTTATTTTTTCCGGAATATGATTCCTTCACTTTTTCGCTGCTTACTGCCTTTTCTTTCTGTTCTACCTATTTGCTAAGACCTATAGGAGCGTTAATATTTGGGTATATAGGCGATCATTTTGGACGTAAGATTGTAGTTGTTTTAACTACCCTATTAATGGCTATTACGTGTGTGATTATAGGTAGTATGCCAACATATGCACAAATAGGTATAACAGCCTCTTGGATTCTTACTATATGTCGTATAATTCAAGGTATGTCAGCAACTGCAGAAGCACGAGGTGCAGAGCTGTACTTAACCGAAAATTCATCTCCTCCTATACAATATCCATTAGTGGCAATTATAACCGTATTTTCTGCCATAGGCACGACTGTAGCACTAGGTATTGCATCAATTTTTACTAATCAAAATATTTATCAACATGAACCAAGTTGGCGTATAGCCTTTTTTGTTGGTGCAACTATTGCTTTTGTAGGTACTATTGCGAGGACTAGTTTAAAAGAAGCAGATGCATTTTCAAATAAAAAAATAAATTAAAACTAAGACTTCAAGAAAATAATATTACGCTTGAAGAAATTGACAAAGATATTCTAGATCAACAAGTTCCAAACGCCACTTCTATTTGGTATTTCTTTATCCAGTGTGCTAGACCTCCGTGTTTTTATTTCGTGTATATATATTGTGCTGATATATTAAAAAGAGAATGCGGATTTACTCCCTATCAAATTATAAATCAAAATTTTTGGGTATCTATAATAGATTTACTCGGTATTATAGGTCTTGCATTTATTAGCTATAAAACCCATCCTTTAAAAATCCTAAAGGTAAAATTATATCTCTTTTTTACCTCCCTCATTTTTTTCCCTATAATGTTAAATTATCACCCTACTCCTTTATATATTTTTATTTTTCAATGTTTAGCTGCATTATTCGTATTTGATCATGTACCGGCAGCTCCTATATTTTATAAATATTTTCCGGTTTTTAAGAGATTTACATATACTAGTGTGCTAAGTGCAATAGCAAAATTATTGACTTATATTATAACCTCATTTGGTTTAGTTTATATTACCAATTATCTAGGATATTGGGGATTATTGTTAATTTTCATTCCGGTAGGTACAACTTTCTTCATGGGAGTAACTTATTTTGAAAAAATGGAAAAGAGTCGAAATTTATAATTTTATTAAAAGTAGAATTTATATTAAACTTTAAATTATTTTTATAACATTCAGCATATATAAGCTCTGAAACTGAAGGTATTTCAAGTATTTCACTTAACACTAAAAAGTTTTTTAATGTCTCTTTAATTATTTTATGAGCTTTTTCAGGCGATTTTGCTTCTAAAGTTTGTAAATTATGTATTCTATCAAAAAGTTTTATAAGAGCAGTATCGTATCTTTTTTGTTTAATTAATAAAATAAGACTTTTCGCACTACTTATTTTTCCACAAGGTTTGATTCTAGTTAGACCTTCTACATGCCTTGCTACTTCTTCATCAAAAATATTGCTAATCATTTCTTCAGTAAGTTCAGTATCTTCAATAGTGTCGTGAAGTAATGCAGCTTGTAGCATTCTAAAAGTAAAGAGTTTAGGCACTTCTTTTGCTACAAATTCTGCTACCATCATTGTTACTGCGATTGGATGAGAATAATAAGGATCACCTGATTGACGCATTTGCTCACCATGATATTTACGAGCATAATAAATACCTTTTTTAACTTCTCTAATATCAATAGGTTGTTTTACTTGGGTATTTAAAAATAAAAGTCTTTCGATTAATTTATCTGAATATTTACAGCTTTCAAAATTTTTTTCCCAATATTCTATATCTTTCATAAAAGCTCCCAATTCTATATCTATTATTTTATTGGTTTTTCTTATGATTACCTTTTATATTTTCTGTTTAAAATCCAATTATTATTTATTAAGATTCTCTATATTTAATAATTTTTCTATTTTTAATGCTAAAGAGTAATTATATATTAAAAATAGTTTTTTACAAAGGTTTATATTTCATCCTTAACTATCACCTATATTTTCTTATTACAACAATATTAATATCTTTATTTTCGTGATAAAAGACCTACATATTTAAGCATAGGCTACAATTTTAGCTGCTTTATATCAAGGTATAATAAATATTATAGGAGTTGGGGCTTTATCTATTTTTGCTGCTATTACCTATACCTATTTTAATTTACAGCTCAATAAAGTACTAAAAATCCTATTATTTATATCTATTTCAGTTTGTTTTACCGCTCTTGCTTTTCATAAAGTTCCGGGATTTTTTAACCTACTTGCTATTGATAAAATACAGTTATAGAAATTATCCATACCATTTTCTATGTATCTAAATTTTGATAAGATAATACCGGCTTTAATAATTTTTTCTGTCAGTGATTTATATATTTTAGAAAAACAAGCACTACAAATGCTATAAGATATACTTCTCTTACTCTATTACTATGTATAGTAATAATTATGGTTCTATCTTTAGAAAGCGGTTACGCGTTATTTGAGCCTAAAGTCCCAAGCATATTACCGATATTGGCAATTAATCGTTTGTATGGCTCTGAGGAAGTATTCTTTCGATGATTTTTACAAAGAACATTACAAAATCTTTTACCGAAACCGTAGATTTTAGCTGTTATTATAGCATCTTTAATATTTGGATCGTACAATTTTCAAGGCGGACTAATATATATATAGCGTTAAGCTCTATATGCGGGTTCTTCTACGGTTATGCATATTATAAAACAGGCAAAATATTATGCTCTATGATAGTCCACTTTGGTCTAAATCTATACCATTTATTGTTATTTACTTATCCTGCTCTTAAAACTTTGTGAAATAAATATAATGTTAATAGACAAAGCTATAGAGTGCTCTTATTTATAAATAGTAAACATAATAACTAAGTTTTATGAATAAAGACATTCCCACGGATTTATTACCTTCAGAATATGATTTAACAAGCTCTAGTAATACTACTTTGATCCTATTTTTAATGGGAGCAACCTTATTATTCTTGATATGATATTGCTGCTATTGTTGTTTTGATAACGAGCGAAAAGATATGTGGCTTGAATTCATCGGTGATCACCACGAACACAATGAATAATATTTTTCAATTTTATTACATGGCCCTTAATGTCATGCCCGCTTTTAGCTAGGAATGACATTAGACGAGCTATGCAATAAGACTACAATTTACTCGGATCAAAGCTAAAATTAATCTCTTTCCAATGGTTAAAGCGTGCAGGATCAAGATTTTCAATAGGGCTTGCTTGCCATACTGCTCTAATTGTATTATCTGCTAAAGCTTCACAAACGCTAGCCGTAATATCAGGACAGATTTTTTCTTTTACCTTTGCCTGCTCAACGTTACCTGCTTTATCTAGCGTAATGCTAATAATGACTTTTACCTTATTATTACCTCTAACCCCTGCTGGTACATTACTCCAATGTCTTTCAATCTGTCTTTTAATTAAAGATGTTTCACTGTCGGAAAGAGCTAGCCCATCCGTATAAACTCCTTTAGCTTCTTTTGCATTATAAGCTTTTTTCGATCTTTGATGCTTATTAGATTTTACATTATCCCCTTCCGAAGATTGCTCTAAATTCTTAAGTAGAGAGTCAAGCTCATCGGTTTTAGGCTCTTTTTTCTTTACCTCTTTTAGTTTCTCTTCCGGTTTGTTAACAACAACTTCCTCTTTTTTCTCTTCGGGTTTCTTCTTTGCTGCTGTTTGTTTTTTTTCCTCTTCTTTAGGCTTTTCTTCCTTTACTTCTTCTTTCTTCTCAAGTAACGCTTCTTTCGCTTCTTCAGGCTTTGGTGCTTCTATAGATTTTTTCTCTTCTATTTTTGGCTTTTCTTCTATTGTTTTAGCATCATGCTCTTTTGCTTTTTCTTCTTTAGGCAAGTCTTGCGGTTCTTCTGCTTTTGGCTTACTCTGCTTAGACTTTTTAGCGTCTTCGTTTTCTATCGGAGCTTCTTGTTGCTTTGTTTGGGTTATGATATTTGGTTTATCGCTAACAGATAAAATCTCAAAAGTTATAGTTTGCTCTTCCGATAATTTTTCAAAAAGCGATGGCATATCAAGTAGAAAAAAACATAAAAGAAGTAAATGCAGAACAACAGAGAAGCTAAGGAAAACCGTAAAATTATCCCTATTTTGATTACTTTTCATTATTTTTAATATTTGAAATAAGAGCTACACGTGCAAAGCCGGCAGCATGAATTTCGGCAACTATCTCTACTACCTGCCCATAAGAAACATTTCTATCGCCTCTTACAAAAATTCTAGCATCCTTTTTTTCTTTAGTGATATTTAAAAGCTTGTCGGTTAAATATGTTCTCTCTATAGGAGTTTCAAACAGGAAAATTGCACCTTTATTATTGATAGTAACGACTAGCGGTTCATCCTGTCCTGAAATCGGACTTGAATTTGTCTCAGGTAAATCCACATTTACGCCTGAAACAAGCATTGGAGAAGTGATCATGAAAATAATTAGCAGCACAAGCATTACGTCTACAAGCGGCGTAACATTAATTTCGCTAACGACCGCTCTTTTGCTTTTTCTATTACTGCCGGCAAGCTTTATAGCCATTACATCTGCTCCTGATCAATTGCCTTAGAAAGTATAGAATTTAGCTCGCTACTAAAATCTTCAATTTTATTGTTGATAAGAGTAATGCGGGAAATCAGATAATTATAAAAAATTACTGCCGGAATAGCAGCAAATAAACCTATAGCCGTTGCAAGTAGTGCTTCAGCAATCCCTGGGGCTACTACTGCAAGAGAAGTATTCTTAGAAGTGGCAATCGACTGAAAGCTGTGCATAATTCCCCACACAGTGCCGAATAAACCTACGAAAGGAGCACTTGATCCAACAGTTGCGAGGAAGCTTAAATTCTTCTCAAGCTTTTCGACTTCCCTATTTTGAGCTAGGTACATTGCACCAGTTATACGCTCTTTATGGTTGTTTCTTAATACATCGGAAAGCCCTTTAGTACTTAAACTCTTACACTCATCCATAGCCGAGACAAATATCAAAGCTAGCGGATTATTAACCGACCTTTTTATGCTTTCATATAATTGCTCTAATACTCCACCGGACCAAAATACATTTTCAAAATTCTTCATTCTTCGCTGCACTTGTGCTAGCTTAAATATTTTCTCTAAAATAATAGCCCATGACCAAATGGAAGTAATAAGCAGCATCAACATAACTGACTTACCGATAATGTCGGAAGCACTTATTAAAGCAAAAAGTGATAAATGATCTTGCGTAACAATTTCTAAGCTATCGCTAATATTAGTATCTGCACTCATTGAATGTATATTATTTAATTATTCTAAAATTAAATAATATATTCATATTTTACTTTTGTCATTAGGTTATGTGAAAAATTTTCGTTGTTGTTAGGGAGAGTGTTGATACCAAGGCGTCATTGCGAGCAGTCGTAGACTGCGCGTGGCAATCCAGAAAAATAATACAAAAAATTCTGTAAATCAGAATTTTTTACTGGATTGCTTCGTCAATTACGCTGTAATTTCCTCGCAATGACGTTAAAACCGATCCACACACACGGGAATGACATAAACGGACTAACAACGTTAGTCAAGCCACGGGATGACACATATTTTTTAAATCATTAATTTAATATCTCTTGGCTTATCTTAATTTTTTATATAAAGCGTTGCTCTTAAATTTAATTTAGAGTTGCATGTTAAATTAATTGAATATTTTAAAAACTTGAATCTATAGCTTTCGGTCCATGGCTTAATAAATACAAACAATTATTTACCTCAAAAGAATTGGCTACTAAGATGTTTGACATAATCATTGAAGCTAAGAACAATAACCAACATTCTAATGAAGAATTAGTAATATTATCTAATGACGTGCTTGAAAGAGAGATAGGAGAAAATATAAAGCAATCAGAAGTTACTGTTATCTTTTTTTCGAATCATAGAGAAAATTTATATGCTATATTTATGTGGCTAACTAACTTTCAGTTAGAGCAATATTCTAGGTTTATATTAAATCTTCTAAAAAGTTATAAGGATTATAAAGATTATTTTTTACAAGAAGAACAACAAAGCGGATATTCAAAAATCAAAGCTTTTAATGATGCTCAAGATAAGAAATGGCTAGCAAAAAATATTTCAATTTATCAAATCACAAACCATCAAATCATTACCTATTGTTTCAAGCAAATATTATAAAATTGCAAAAATATTTAGAATATCATTATGAATATAATACTGCAATTTATAAACCTAAATTTCTAGGTTCTGTGGATAGCGATTATAATTATTTTTGCGATAATATATTAATAAAATAATTATTTATTAAGAATATTAATATGTCGAAATCAGAAAATATACAAAAATCCGATAAAGCTCCTAAAATTATACGTGAAGATATTTTTTTAGACCTTATGGTCTCCCATCTTATTTTATTCGCTATATGGATGACGGCACGACCATATACAGTGAATCTGAATCACTTTATTCTAATTATAAAGTTAAAGTTATCGGTCATGATCCCAGATATTTTCATAAATATTGCGCTGGATTAGGATTTGAATAGACATTGCTTTATACGGTAGTTTAGCTCTTCAATGTCATTCCCGCCTACGCGGGAATGACATTAGGGCTATCTCAAGCAACCCCATATTTTAAATTAAAAAATCTATTGTCTTCTTAAACTCCTTTGTTATCATATTGTAGCAGTTCTTAAGCCCAACTAATACTAAATGATATTCATGAAAAATGCAGAGTATTCAATTACTTTTAAGCTTGATATTGCCAAGATTTATACCACCCCCAATATATTATCACCAACTAGTATAAGAAATTTTAGACAAATTACTCTTGGTCTTGATGTAGCAGCAATAGATAAAAACTTTTGATGTATACGACTTTCAATGTCGCTATAACAGTAATGACCTACATCTTTCAGTATTTAAATAGTGAAAAAGCTATAGTAAGTAGCAATCAAACTATAGCAATTAAGTATTCACTACTGAAACGATTATTATCTAAGTATCCATACGCAAGTTCCAAAGACCCAAATTATACGTTACCTCAAATAATACTCTAACATCCAATGAAAAAGCATAAGTTCTCAATACAGTTAGTACGACTTTAATAGCAGATAGCAAGACTAAATTAACTACTGAAAAATCCAAAAAGATTTTCCAAAATGTTGAAAATGCTCTACAAAATGATTCTTGTAATGAAAATACTTTAGAGAGTGGGGTAGTTACTGCCTTATTAAATAATAACCAAGAAAAAGTACAAGAATATGCAAGTACATTAAGTACAGAAAAACAAGAAGAAATTATTGCAAGCTATTCTCCTCATAATAAGCAAGTAGAAAATTTAGAGCAATTAACTTTTGAATATGATGCAAAAAATAGGCTATTCTAATACAAATTTTTGGGATATTCCTAAAGAAGGTACAATTAAAAAGTTGATAATCAAGAAGTAGCACAAGGCACTGCTATACTCCGAGGTAAATATAGAGAATTCGATTGTTACGGTACAATGTCTAAAAAACTCTATAATATTTTTGATAAAAGTAAAATTATACCTTTTATCTCTGCTTTAAAAAAAGGAATAATATATCCACAAACACGGAGTAAATGGAGTTAAACTTATTAAGAACAGTATCTTTGAAGTTAAAGATCATCGCGAGGATCGCTTATTCACAAGTAAATTATATTTTAATGAACAAGGATTATTATTAAATTTTGATGACCACGGTAATCATGAGGCAGTAAAAAAGCTTATTGATCATCATTTAGAGTTTTATAATGTGGAGTAACATTTATGTCATTCCCGCAAAAGCGGGAACCCAGTACTTTAAAGGTTATACACAATAAGTTTTTAAAATTAAAAGCTCGATTTATCTCGCTTTATGCTAGATTCTCACCGTTGCTGGAATGACATCAGCGTTCACGCAACAATGCCAGCTTACAATGACAATCCTAAAACTTAGGATAATTTAATAGCAGAACTTAAATAATCATTACCGTATTTCTCAAAATAGTCATCATATTTACCTTTAAAATCAACAATATTTTTCTTATGGAAAAGAGCAATAATTCTTGTTGCTATGGATTTTGCAAAATCACGATCGTGTGTTACTAATATTACCGTATCCTCAAAATCAATGAGAGATTTTTTTAAGAGCTTCGCGTGACTCTATATCAAGGTGATTTGTCGGTTCATCAAGAACCAAAGTATTACTTTTTTCTAGCATCATTTTAGCAAGTAATAACCTTGCACCCTACCAGCCGCTTAGACTTAAAACATGTTTATTTACTTCATCACTACGGAACAATACTTGTCCAAGCGTATTTCTAATAGTATTTTCCGTGTCCTTTCCAGATTGCTTTCTAAGCCAATCAATAATACTAATATTTTCATTAAGTAGCTCATGATGGTCTTGAACGAAATAAGATATTTGTGATTCGTACTCCCACTCATAACTACCTTGATCTGCTGCTATTTTATTCACTAAAATTTTTAATAAAGTAGATTTACCTATACCGTTTGCACCGATAATAATAATTTTTTCTCCTCTTGACACGTTAAAACTAACTTTATTTAATATTTGTTTATCCTCAAAACGTTTAGTTATTTGATCCATTCTTAATACTAATTTTCCTGAATTTCTTAGTTGTTTCAATCTAAATAGCGGACTAATTCTTGAAGATTTCTGTATATCCGGTAATTCTATTTTTGCTAGCTGCTTTTCTCGGGAAGCACTTTGCCTTGCTCTTGTCCCTGCTCTAAATTTATCAACCCAAGCCTGTATATTTTCTATTTTCTTTTCTAAGAAATTTCGCTCGCTTAACTTTTGAGCAGCTATTATCTGCTTTTCCTGAACAAAATTATCATAATTACCTACGTATAGTTTTATTTCTCCATAATCTATATCCAAAATATCTGTTGCAACATTATTTAAAAAAGCTAAATCATGTGAGATAAAAATTAATATTCCTTTAAAAGAGTTTTTTAAATAATTCTCAAGCCAATATATCGAAATAATATCAAGATGGTTTGTCGGTTCGTCGAGTAGTAAAATATCGGGATTATTAAATAAACTTTGTGCGAGTAATACACGAAGTTTATAACCTCCTGACAACGCAGAAAGCGGTTCATAATGATATTTTTCGGCTATGCCCAAGACCTACAAGCAAGCTAGCCGCAAAAATTTCAGCAGTATAACCATCATTGTTCAAGTTCACCAAGCTTATACCCATCTTCATCACTACATTCTTGCCGTTTTAATATCTCTTCTTTTTCCTGTAAAGCTTTCCATAACTCCTTATTTCCTGCTATTACCGTATCTATAATTTTAGTATTTTCATAAAGAAATTGATCTTGTTTTACACAACCTACTTTAGAGTTTTTAGATATATTAATATCACCGAAAGCTGGCTCTTCTTCCTTAGTTAAAACTTTGAAAAAAGTTGTTTTTACCTGCTCCGTTAGCACCTACTAAACCATATCGTTTATTATTTTTAATATACAAATTTACTTCAGTAAATAGTATTCTCGCACCATAACTCATGGCTAAATCGTTTATAATAATCATATTTTTAGATGTAGTGGTTAAATTCAGGAATAATTGAAAAGGTTTTAGAAAAGTTATAAATATTTAATATTTCTTCAATAACTCAAAAGCTTTTGCAAAATCTACTATATATTCTTCTTGTTTTTCTAAATCTTTAAGTTTGATGCTATTATTTGCTTGTTCTGCATCACCTATAAAAATAATAAATTTAGCATTTTCATTAAGAACACGCTGCATCCTTTTAGCTATTTTACCTAAGGGTTCTATAATAGTAGCAATATTTTGTGAACGCAATTTATCTACAATTTCTAAAGCGTAAGTAATATTATTTACGCCTATAGGTAATACAAATACCGGCTTTACTTCAGATATATTATATTCTCGCATTAAAGCAATACGCTCAATACCGGCAGCAAAACCGATAGCCGGCACATCATCATTATTACCCATGATTCGGCTAAGCCCGTCATATCGACCACCGGCAAGAATAGTAGATTGACTCCCAAGCTTTTTTGTAGTGAATTCAAAAGCAGTATGGCAGTAATAATCAAGCCCTCTAACCAAACGTGGATTTATGCTATATTTCACACCTAAAATGTCTAGATACTTTATTAACTCATCAAAATATTCTTTGGATTCATCAGTGTAATATTCAGATAAAATCGGAGCATCAGCAACTATTTTTTGATCAATTTCGCTTTTAGAATCAAGTATTCGCATTGGATTTTTAATCAGCCTTATTTTGCTTTCTTCCGATAATTGATCTTTAAAATCATTTAGATATTCTACCAGCTTTTGTTGATAAGCACTTCTTGATTCACTACATCCAAGAGAGTTAAGCTCCAAGAGAGTATCCTGCTCTATTGCGAGTGCTTTAAGTATGTCTATCGCTAACTTCAAAGTTTCAGCATCAGTAATAGCTCCTTTAGCTCCGATATATTCATAATTCAGTTGGTGAAATTGACGTTGACGCCCTGCTTGCGGTCTATCATAACGAAAAACAGGACCGGTAGAGAAAAGTTTAAGAGGTAGCTTGTGCTGCAAACTATTTGAGATGAAGCTTCTTATAATACCGGCCGTAAATTCAGGTCTAAGAGCTACAGATTCATTGCTTTTATCTAGAAAACTATAGATTTCTTTACTTATTACGTCAGAACTTTCACCCATCGAGCGGTTAAAAACCTTGGTATACTCGAGTATTGGAGTACTCATTTGCTTATATCCGTAGAATACTCCAACATCTCTTGCTTTGTTAATTATATAGTCGTGGACTTTATAATCATCCGGCAATAGATCTTTCATTCCTCGAAGTGGCTGCAGCTTTTCAGTCATTTGGTTAATTTTGTGGTTTTATTAATGTCATCTCGCATGTAGCGAAAAAACCGCTCGGTGTCATACCATGACTTAACCACGGTATCCAAAAAAATTAAAAAATACTGGATCCCACGGATCAAGTCGTGGGATGACACTGAAAAATACTAACTTTGTTCCTTCTTCATAAAAAACGATCTTATAGTATATAAAACAAATATCGTAATAAACCAATATATTAATGCACGACCTGCCATTAATAAATTAAATTCACCGTCATATATTTGAATAAATAGTAAATATGCACAAGCAATTAAAATAAACGGTACAATAATAAATACTAAAGGACATTTAAAAGGTCTTTGAGCATCAGGTAGCTTTACTCTAAATAATACTACTATTATTGTAACGGTTATATAATCAATTAATGCTCCCATTGAAGTGAATTGCGTTAATAATTCCGTAGAACAAAATCCTCCAAGGATAGCGGATAAAGAAGCAAATATTATAATCGTAATATACGGACTGTCATATTTTGGGTGCAACTTTGCAAAACTTTTCGGTAGTAAACCGTCACGTGCAATAGCATAAAAAATACGAGAAGTACCGTAAATATTCATCATCAACACCGTCATCATACCGCAAACCGCACCGGTTGCCACGATAGCAGAGCCAATCTTGCTATTATTGATAGTTAAAGCATAAGCAAGCGGTTGGTCGTTATTTAATTGGTCAAAAGGTGCAATACCGGTAACAAGCCCTGCCATTGTTACATAAACTATAGTAGTTAGAACAAGCGAGCCGATAATACCGATCATTATATCACGTTTTGGATTTTTACATTCCTCAGCTGCAGTTGCAATCGTTCCAAAGCCTGTAAAAGCTAAAAATAAAATAGATGCACCTACTAAAACATTACTAAAGCCGAAAGGCATAAAGTTACTCCAGTTAGTAGCATCGAAATGAGGAGCAGCAGCAATTATAAATACAAATATTGCAATCATTTTTATGAAAACTAAAATTGCATTTAGTCGCTTACTATCTTTAGTCCCTAAATATAAAATAAATCCAATAAATACCGAGATTAAAAATGCCGGTAAATTTATTATACCGCCGTTTGTCGGTACGGTAGTTAATTCTTTCGGTAAATTGATTCCGCCTGCTGCTAATATTCCTTGTACGTAGCCCGACCAGCCTGCAGCTACTATTCCTGCAGCAACGCCTAGCTCTAATATTATAACACTACCAATCATCCAAGCAAATACTTCGCCGAATGCTACATAGGAATAAGTATAGATACTTCCTGAAGTTGGAAGCATTGCAGCAAGCTCAGTATAAACAAGTGCTACAAAGATACAGGTAATACCTGCAATTGCATAAGATAACATTACCGCAGGTCCTGAATATTTAGCCGCAATTATACCAGTCACGACAAATACGCCAGTACCAATCATTGCACCAAGACCTAGTAATATTAAATCTAATGCTCCAAGCGTCTTACTAAGACCGCTTGAGCTACCTATCTCTTTTACTGATTCAAAACTTTTCTTCCTTAAAAAACTCATTAGTTTCTCCTGTTTTAGTGAGTGATCTATCATTCCCGCGTAGGCGGGAATGACATCAAATGCTTTTAAAGAGCCATACAACAAGGTATAATCTACCTTATATCTCTAGTAATCCATCCGCCGCCGAGTACTCTTTCACCAGCATAAATAACACATGCCTGCCCAGGGGCGACGGCTTTTTCTTCTGATAAAAATCTTATCTTCATTTTATCATCACCGAGTTTACTTATTTCGGCTAAACGAGGCGGTCTTGTTGAGCGGATTTTAACGGCTACTTCTAGCTTTTCGTTATCTTTAATCTCATCTGCAAGCCAATTCACATCTTTAATTATAAATTCCTGCACATGTAATGCAGCCTCAGGTCCTACATATACTATATTGTCCTTAGGATCAATCTTTACTACATATAAAGGCTCGTTATAAGCTATACCAAGCCCACGACGTTGCCCTATAGTGTAGTTAATTATACCGCTATGCTCTCCTAGCGCAAACCCGTTTATGTGAATAATCTTACCGCTTTCACTGCTATTTGGACGTATTTTATTTATTACGCTCTTATAATTTCCGTCAGGTACAAAACAAATATCTTGGCTGTCGGGCTTATCTGCTACCTCAAGCCCAAATTTACTAGCAAGCTTTCGTGTTTCATTCTTAGTAAACCCTCCTAGAGGGAAACTTAAATATTCCAATTGCTCTTTATTGGTCGTAAATAAAAAATAACTTTGATCTTTTACCGGATCAAGTCCTGTATGTAACTCCGCTCCGTTATCGCCGTTTACTTTTCGTACATAATGACCGGTAGCAAGCTGAGCTGCTCCAAGCTCTCTAGCCGTTTTAATTAGATCCCTGAACTTTATCGATTTATTACATTGCACGCATGGCAACGGTGTTTCGCCATGTAAATAGCTATCGACGAAATTATCTATTACCGACTCTTTAAATTTGCTCTCATAATCAAGTACGTAATGGGGAATACCTAGCTTATTTGCTACCATTTTAGCATCGTAAATATCCTGACCGGCACAACAGGCATTTTTTTTCCCTACTGCCATACCGTGATCATATAACTGCAAGGTGATACCTATAACATTATGTCCCTGCTCGTGCAGCATGGCGGCAACTGCCGAACTATCAACCCCGCCTGACATAGCAACAACTATAGTAGACTGCTTATCCCCTAAATTAATCATATCAACCTTAAACAAACAGCAAATTATACTAAATTTATAATTAAATTACAACACTATCTTTTAATATATTAAAATGCTATAATTGATATAATCGGCGTTGTCTCAAAAGGATTGCTTGGTAAGGTTGATTAACACTCCGATGTCATTCCCGCGCGGGAATGACATCGCACAGTTTTTTGGTTCATGCAGGCAATACCTCCTTACAATGACATAGACTAAAGAACTCAAAAATCATATGTTATTTAAAATATTATACAAAACGATTATTACATTAGCTCTAATTTATTTTCTACTTATTATCTTAGAATATGCACATCAAGGTTTTATTAATGACTTATCATTACAAAAAGTAGATTTATCTATTCAGAATTCTATAAAAGAACCTATTTATTTAGTTTCTTATGCCGACGGTCCGGAGTATGTTTATCGTAATCAAAATGTAACCACTCATTATGCAATTAATAAAGGTATAGATTTCATATTGAACTATAAGAAAAAGCATATACCTCAAGTGTTTATAGAGAAAAATCAAGAAATTTTTAATGAGCCTGCAGGAGCTGGTTTATGGCTATGGAAACCTTACATTATACTTGAAACAATGAAAAAAGCACCGGAAGGAGCTATTATAGTATATTTAGATTCAGCTTTTGTTATTAAAAAGCATATCAGTAGTTTAACAAATCTTTTAGGCGATAATGAGATATTACTAGTACATGATCGCGATCGTAAAAACGGTAGTTTTATTAAAGGTGAAACCTTTGCCTTAATGGATTGTCTAAACGAAGAATGTAGAAATGACGATCATATTTGGAGTGCCGTTATTGTTGTGCGTAATACCAAGCTTTCTCGTTCTTTTATTGAAAAATGGCTAAAAAATTGTGAAGATATTAGAATTCTTTCAGGCAAAGATTATAATATTCATCCTAATTATGATGAATATAAATGGCATCATTCCGACCAATCGGTACTTAGCCTTATATATCACAAAAATCCACAATCGGTTAAAGTAATAGAATATGAAGAAACAGCACCTTTCTTATCTTGGTTTCACCGTAAATATTCAAATAGCTCACCATTAAAGCCATGGTATAGCATATACGGTATAGATCCTATAATTAATTTTAATACTAACGGTAAAGTTTTACCTTCCACTACTCTTATAAACACTCCGCCGATTGTTAGGCTACGTAAGTGGGTTATAGAACATCAATGATGGGCTTTGTCTGCATGGTTCTTGAAAAACACTCCGTTGTCATACTGTGGTCAAGCGAACTAGGTAACAGCTATACTTTAAGTAAATGAAGAGTTGGTATACGCAGCTCAATTTGGCAAAGAGCAAAGAGTCTGTAAGCCGAAGGACCGCAGCGTATTACTTAGAGGACCGGAGGACTTACAAGACGACGTAGCCAATTTTCAAATTCAGCGAGTATATAGCGCTCTTACTTTAAAGAAGCTATAAGATAAAGTAAGTACTTTAATGTCTTGCATTTCAGGATCAAGTTCAAAAGCCTTATCTATATAAAATGTAACCGGCATTAAGACTTTTTCGCCGGCTTTTAATAATTGTTCTTCAAAACAAAAACAATGAATTTTTACGAAATATTTTCCTGCTTTATTTGGAGTAACATTATATACGGAAGTGCCTATTATATCGTTATTACTTAGATTCTCCGTTTCATAGAACACTAGAGTATTCTGCCCCGGAACAATTTGCACTCTTTGCTGCCTTGGAATAAACCGCCAAGGTAAATCTTTATCAACATTAGCATCAAACTCGATAATTATAGGTTTAGTGCCTTTTACCTTAGAATATACACTCACCGTTTCTTTTGCAGTAGTACCGCCATATCCTGTAACTTTACAAAATAAATTATAGATAGGTACGGAAGCAAAACTTAGTAACACCATACTAATTATTAATCCCAGCAAGGAAAAAGCTAGATTTTTATTGGATTTTTTAGACATTATGTGCTTTTATTTAAAAATACTCTAGAAAAAGTTTATTTTAGATCATATATGTGTTAGTATAAAGAAAAATAGTAAGGTTGGTATGACTAATAATATTAATGCATTAGCAATCTCTAGTGAGTCAGGGTTTTATAACTACTTACAGAAAATCAATAAAATTCCTTCACTTACGCAAGAAGAAGAATTTTTATTAGCGAAATCCTATTTAGAAGAGAATGATTTACAAGCTGCACATAAATTAGTCACAAGTCATCTTAAGCTTGTTGCAAAAATTGCAAGCGGCTATAGGACTTACGGTCTTCCTATTACCGAATTGGTTTCAGAAGGTAATATAGGTTTAATGCAGGCAGTAAAAAAATTCAATCCCGAACTTGGTTTCCGCCTGTCAACATATGCGATGTGGTGGATTAAAGCAGCCATACAAGAATATATATTAAAATCTTGGTCATTAGTAAAGATGGGAACAACGGCTGCACAAAAAAAATTATTTTTTAGTCTTAATAAAGTTAAGCATAAAATTACTAATTTATACTCAAGGGCTATTACTACCGATGATTTTGCAAAAATAGCAGATGAATTAGGCGTTTCGGTTAATGAAGTTTCCGAGATGAATACTAGAATTTCAGGTCCTGATTTATCGTTAAATAACTCTATAAATAGTGATGATGCAGAATCAGGAGAACTGATAGAACTATTACCAGAAACACGCCCTACTCCTGAAGCTATGGTTATTAATAAGCAAAATTTTACCAGTAAAAGGGAGTTACTATCGAGTGCTATGAAGATTTTAAACGATAGGGAACTTCGTATTTTAACAGAGCGTAAATTAACTGATACTCCTAAAACTCTAGATATTTTAAGCAATGAGTATAATATTTCTAAGGAACGTATTAGACAAATAGAAAATACAGCTTTTGAAAAAATCAAGAAGTTTATTTTAAACCATAGTAGAGAAGTAGCTTAAGCCTTATTGGATTGTCATCCAGTGTCTTGACCTGCGCATTGGCTGCATGGATCCAAGAACCCACTCTATGTCATTACCGCTTCCGCGGGAATGACATAAAATGATCCACGTAATAATACTTTCACAGGAATGACATCAATTCAGCACTCCTGACCATTCAGGATCAGAAGCATCCGCCGGTGTTATAATTTCTCTTTCATTATGACCTGTTAGATCAATTGCAAAAATTTTGTTTTTTCCCGGAGCTTTAGCGCTCGACGGCCAACCTTTAGCAAACATAATAACTCGTCCGTTAGGTGACCAACAAGGGCTTTCGACTAAATATCCGCTTGTTATTATCCTTTCACTATTCTCATCATCTTGGGGACATGCTTTCATAATTCCAATATTAAAAGTTTTTCCTTCAGCTCCTCTAATAATCTTAGTAAATGCTATATAGTCTCCTCTAGGCGACCAGCTAGGAGTAGTGTAAGAACCTCCACCGAAACTAATACGCTGAACGTCACTTCCGTCCGAATTCATGATATATAATTGAGGCACACCGTTTCTATCAGAGTTATATACAATTTTTTTACCGTCCGGTGAATAGCTAGGAGAGGTATTAATACCGAATCCGTCAGTTAATTTATGAAGCCGTTTAGTAGCAAGGTCAATTTCGTAAATATGAGTTGAGCCGTTTTTAGCTATTGACATTACGGCTTTTTTACCGTCCGGTGAGAATCTAGGAGCAAAAGATATACCAGAAAAGTCACCTACTATGCTTTCTTTACCTGTTTTTAAATCCTTTTCATAAACAAGAGCTCTTCTTTTAGTTGCGTATGAAACATAAAAAATCTTATCCGCTGAACGAGCAAATCTTGGGGTTAATACTAGTGACTTTCCATTGGTAAGGTATTTATTATTAGCACCGTCATAATCCATCAAAGCAATTCTTTTTATTTTTGGTAAAGAAGTGCTTTCTGATACATACACTATTTTGGTATCAAAATAACCAGTATCACCAGTAATTTTTTCATAAATTTTATCAGCAATTTTATGCGCTGCTCTTCGCCATAAATTTTCCGGTACTTCAAGAATTTCGCCGGCAAGTTGTTTTTCAAGCAATGTATCCCATAATATAAAGCTAATTTTAAGCTTACCGCTTTCTAGTTTTTTAACTTCACCGTTTACTAAAAGGCTAGCATTAATTTGACGCCATGCAGCAAAAAGCGGCTTATATTCTATTCCTGTTTTCTCTTCTATAAAAGATGCAGAGGAAATAGGACGGAATAACCCCGAAAACCTTAAATCATTAGAGATAACTTTAACCACATCATTACCCAGTATGTCATCAGCAGAACTATCGGCATTAAATTTATTAACTGCTATAGGCGTAGGATCAGCTCGCGCATGCTCAATATTTATTGTTTCAAGTGCATAACCTTTAAAGCTAAATAATAGTAATAGTATAAAATATATAATATTTCTCACTCAAAATACTCCTTGTTATCAAATTCCGTTATGGTTGTTGTATATCATTCCTGCGGAAGCAGTAATCCAAATTTTTTGTTGTCATCCCGTGAATAAATCATGGGATGACACAAAGGAAAGAACTGGATTCCCGCCTACGCGCGAATGACATAGAACTAACCAAAAATCTTCATTAATTCTTCCCACTCTCTTTTAGTCATACCACTACTCTCATGGGTAACTTTTGCACCGTTTATCATTCTTTTAATTACGCCTAAACCTTTACGTGAAATATTTGCTCCCTGCAAACGATATTCCTCAAAAGCTTCGTAAGTAAAAGGAACCCAAGCTTTGACTATCTCAAGCATTTTTTCGGCATAAACTCTAATTTCATATTGTGCGTGAGGGTCGGCACGCAATCTTAAGAAATGAAGCAAATTATGTAAATTAATTTTCCAATACCATTCCGTATAATAATTTAAAGTTAAATTCATACGAGCAAGCTCTCTTGCTATTCCTATGGTATTCTCATCTATAATATTACCATCTTCATCGGCATTCATCAGCTCCTTATAATGCACGTAGCACTGTCTAGCATCTTCCTCTAAGATTGCAATGACCTTTTCGGCCACTTCTTTCGGTAAGCTATCCCCTTCCCTACATTGTTTATTTACGGCAGATTGGGAAGCAATATTTGCCGGTTCTGGTAAATAAAATTCGTTGCCTAAAATAGAGTACCTTGCCGAATATTCATTAACACTAGCTGTTCTATGCCTAATCCATTGTCTTGCAATAAATATCGGTAATTTAATATGGAACTTGATATCACACATCTCAAAAGGAGTGGTATGATAATGACGAAGCAAATAGTTTATCAGCCCTTTATCTTGGTTCAACTGCTTCGTACCCTTACCGTAAGAAACACGAGCCGCTTGTACTATAGCACTATCATCCCCCATATAGTCGATCACTCTAATAAAGCCGTGATCTAACACTTTTATAGGCTCGTATAAGATTTCTTCAAGTGCCGGAACTGTTACTCTTTTTGTGGTGTTGTGCATTCTATCCTCTGTATTCTTTAATTATCATAATAATGATTCCATATTTTTAATACTTTTATTCTTTTATTTTTTTCATCAACTTCATAAAATAATCTATGTTGTATATTAATTCTTCATAAATACATCCCTGAATGTACTCCTAAAGCTTTTTATATGGAGGTCGAGTTTGAAAAGGATTTTGAGCTATTAAATCTAAAAACTATAAGCAAATCTCTTTATGATTTGATTTTATAATTTTCTTAAAATCTTTTTTCGCATCATGCGTATAATATAATGTATACACTATCACTAATCTAATTTTGTACTACACTCAGAGTAAGGAGTATTTTTACCTTTAAGTAAAGACGCACTTAATTTTTTATTTAACGATACTAGTAAAGTTTCTTGTATATCTTCCCAATCTTCTTCAGAAATTAATATAGCATTATTTCTTTTGCCTTTTATTAAAGTTGGTTAATGATATAGCGTAACTTCATCAATTAGCTTATTTATATATTTAGATTCTTCATTTGTGACTAAATGATTTACATTTTACCTTTTTATTTTAATTGATAAACTCTAAGACAAATAACTATATAAATTGTTACCGTTTCTTTTTAGCCATAATTTTGCCAGTTGGTATTCAGGATATATATCCTCAACTAGTTCCCAAAAATTTGCACTATGATTCATTTCTTTTAAATGTGCCATTTCATGAGCTACTAAATATTTCAGTACTGCAAAGGGAGCAAAAACTACTCGCCAATTAAAAGCAAGATTCCCTTTGCTACAACAGCTTCCCCAGCGAGTAACATTTTCCATTATTCTAATATTGGAATAAGTTAAATTATGTTTTTTAGATATATTCTCTACTATTATTTTTATTTCTGCTAATAATGTCTTTTTAAGAAATACTTCTATACTAAGTTTTTTTAGTACTGTACTACAATATACTTCTAACGTAGAATCATTTAGTTTTATCTGATTTTTAGACGAATCAATATGTATTATTTCATAAGATTTGCCCAAAATAGAAATCTTATCTTCATCCTTTGGTATCACAGTTACATTACAACCTAATTTCTGCCTAACCCAATATTCTTTACTTAACAGAAAATTATGACCTTTCTCTAACTTTGCCTTAAGAGGCAATACAAGCTCTGCACCTTTAGGCGTAATTCGTATGGCTATATTTTTAGCTTTACCACTCCTTCTTACTATAACATTTTGAGGTTCACCGTATTTAGTAAGAATAATAAAATCTTCCATTTAAAATTCTATATATTTACTCGGATCAACCGCTATTTTGTTTTTACGCATCGCAAAATATAACTTATGTTCTACATGTCCGATAACACTATTTTTAGTAATTTTATCACCTTTTTTAAGTAACAAATCATCTAAACTCGCATATGCTACTTCTAAATCGTCTTTATCTAACTTAACTATTACTAAATTACCGAATTGTTTATTAAAACCTGAATATATTACCGTTCCTGCTGCTATCGATTTAACGTCGCTATATTCTTTAACGGCAATATCTATCCCTTTACTTTTACCGGCTTTAAACTCCGTAATAATTACCCCGTTTAACGGTTTTACAAAGTTTGACTGCTCTATCGCTTCTTCATATTCATTCCGAGATATAGGAATCTCAATATCATCATTATCATCTTCTATAATTTTTGCCTTTGGTTCTTCAAGTCTACCGCTAACTTTTTCTGATACGGAATCGTCTTCCATAGTTCTTTGAACTATCAACCCCTCATCATGTTCTAATGCGGTAGAATTATTATTTGCAGTCACATCTCCTACTTTATACTCAATTGGAGCAGGCGGCTGTTCAACACAAGCAACTAAACAAAAACATATAACGATACTCAGTACAAGAGGATATTTCATATATTGAACAAAACTATTATTTACATTAGAAAACAAATCTTACATAGTATATAATTTTTATCATTATTTTCCATCAAAAAATTAACTATGAAAACTTATAATATTGTCATAGCTAGTGATCACTCAGGTTATGAGCTTAAGTCTGAAATTATCAATTATTTAGAGCAGAAATCTTTAAAGGTTTATGACTGCGGAACGAATAATACGCAAACCGTCGATTATCCTGATTATGCTAAGAAAGTAGTAGATATTATTATTGAAAAATCAGCTCCTATCGGTATTTTAATTAGCGATACAGGAATTGGTATGTCTATAGCCGCTAATCGTAGCTCGAAAATAAGAGCAGCTTTGTGCCATAATATGTTAACCGCTGAAAACGCTAAAGCTCATAATGACGCTAATATCTTAATACTCGGAGCAAAAACCATAGATCACAAAATAGTGTTTGATATTATAGATAAGTTTTTAACCACTAAATTTGAAGGCGGTAGGCATAACGTTAGATTGTTAAAAATAAAATAAAAATTATATTGACTTTACTCACATTATCTAACTATGTTTTACATAGTACTCATGTAAAAATAGTGAAATAAATCTACAAGATTTTCGTATACATAAAAGACTAAATCTTAATCCTTCAGTAATTGAAGAAATTTATACAAAAATTTCTGAAATTGAAGAAGTAAAAAATAGTTGGTCTATTACAGAACAAATCTTACCTCAAACACTAGGTCGTCTTACACGTTCAGTAATTATCACTTCAACCGGCTCCTCCAATCGTATTGAAGGTCATCAACTTACTGATTAGCAAGTCGAAAGTCTATATAAAAATCTAAGTGTTAAAAAATTTAAGACCATGGTGAGCAAGAAATAGTTGGATATTTAAAGTGTCTTGAATTTATCTTTAATAATTATGCAGAAATTAGTATTACGGAAGCATTGATATTAAAATTACATAATTATATGTTGGTTCATAGTGAAAAAGACGCAAGACATAAAGGAAATTATAAATTTGGATCAAATCATGTAGAAGCAAAAGATCATAATGGCAATGTAGTCGGTACAATATTTGATTCAATTCCACCTTATTTAGTAAAAAACGAAATACAGGAGTTAATAGATTGGTACAATTGGACGGTTGATATTAAAACTAAGCACCCTTTAATCATTATTGCTAATTTTATTTTTGAGTATTTAGCAATTCACTCATTTCAGGACAGAAATGGTAGAACAAGTAGATTACTAACTAATTTATTGCTTTTAAAGCATAGTTATTTATTTCTCATGAACACATTATTGAAGCAAATAAAATTGATTATTACATGGCACTTAATAAAACTCAAGCTACATGGAAGACAAAATCAGAAAATATTACCACTTGGTTGATTTTTTAAATGTGGTTAAATCACAAAGTACTAGGGCATTACAAATAATTAAAAATGATAATATAGAGTATTTGTTATCTGCAAAATAACTAATGATCTGGAATTGGATTAATACAAAATATATTAACGAATTTAGTTGTAAAGACGCTGTAAATGCACTTGGTTTTCCTGCACGAACTGTTGCGTCTATAATAAAAAATTATCTAATTTAAAACGTTTAGAGCGTCTTGGACAAGGAAAAGCTACACGTTATCAGCTTATTAATATTGATGATATTAAGAGGCTATTCTAGTAAACAAATTCTAACCGATAATGTAGTTCTTTGCAGCTAGGTTCTGCGTACGATTTCTCAATAGCCTCTAAGAGCAAATAGTGGACACAAGCCTCAACATTGTTAATTCGCTTACAGCTTTATCAAAAGTAACAATATAATTACAATCTTTAAATATATTCAGCTTACCTATTAATATATCAGAAAAATCTGTTTTATAATTTTCATATTCTAAAACAGATAACCATAAGACTTGTTGATTCTCAAAACAAAATTCAACTGTACTAAATATTGCCTTTAATACCGAAATTATTTGCCCTTTTGAATATTTATAGCCTTTTTCTAGTACCCACACTAATTCACATATAACTATATTATTTATAAATATTGAATTTTCTTGACCGCAATATCTTGCTATTAATTCTATAGCTTTGATATTTTGGACTTTATCGTCCCCGATTAAGTAACGAATGAGAGTATTTGTATCAATTCTTATCATAAGAACCTTTAATAATTTCATTCATTTCATCTATAGTTAGAGTATTTTTAGGTTTTGATAAAATATGTGTTCAACTGATTTATTTATAGGTATTACCATAAAAGCATTATCTTGCACTATAGCTCTAACTTACTTTCGGTAAATAAATTTAATTTCTCTCTAATATAACTTGGAATTGCCATTTGCCCTCTATTAGTGAGAAATACAAGTTGTGCTTTCATAATGATCTAATTGTAAATATTTTCAGTATAAATTAATAATAACAGAAATAATTTAATAATGCAGCATTATAATTAAATTTCCTATAAAAATATATATTTAACTTGATGAAACATTATTATATATTCGATAAACCATAATATGAATAATACTGCTTAATATGAATCTTCAAGAATTTAAACAAAAATATAATTACGATGTTGCAACGAAAATGATGCAACAATATCTAGATATTAAATTTGCTCATTTAGATTGTTTACTACTATTTAGAATGGGTGATTTTTATGAGATGTTCTATGATGATGCAATCTTAGCCAGCAATGTTTTAGGTATTGCCTTAACAAAAAGAGGTAAAAACGGTGAAGCAGAAATTGCGATGTGCGGAGTACCTTATCATGCTCTTGAGCATTACTTAACTAAACTAATCGAAGAAAATTATAAAGTTGCTATTTGTGACCAGCTTGAAACCCCTGAAGAGGCAAAAAATAGAGGCGGCTATAAAGCGGTAGTTACTAGAGACGTTACACGTATTATAACTCCAGGAACTATAATTGAAGAAAATTTAATTGCTTCAGCCGAACCTAATTATTTAGCAAGTCTCGTAATACCGAAAAATAAAGAAACGGCTAGCCTCTGTTATGTTGATCTTTCTACTTCCGAAATT